>NZ_VTZO01000006.1:0-393752 GCF_008369545.1 Pseudocitrobacter sp. 73
ATCGATCTCTTCGCCCGTAACGTGGTGGGCTGGTCGATGAAGCCCACTCTCTCACGCGAACTGGCGCTGGATGCACTGATGATGGCGGTCTGGCGACGTAAACCCGACGGCGAGGTCATCGTGCACTCAGACCAGGGAAGCCAGTACGGCAGTGACGACTGGCAGCGCTTCTGCCGGGCTAATAACCTGGTCCCGAGCATGAGCCGGCGTGGCAACTGCTGGGATAATGCGGTGGCCGAATCGTTCTTCAGTTCACTGAAAAAAGAGCGCATCAGGAAGAGAATATACAAAACCCGGGATCTAGCCCGGGCGGATATCTTCGATTACATTGAAGTGTTCTACAACCGGGCCCGGCGCCACAGTCACCTCGGCGGCGTCAGTCCGGAGGCCTTCGAACAGGCCTCGTCGTGAGGACAGAATTTGTCTACGGGCGTGGGGTCAGTCCACAACACCACGGTCAATCAACCAATGACTGAGCAAATCAGGCTCAACATTACGGTTGTTAGGACGCTTGTGCCAATCGCCTAGATAACGATAGCCCAATTCCTCAATAAAAAACCTGATTACGCGCTGTTGAGTTGCGCGTTCACGTTGTCCGACAGTTGTCACTGTTCTTATTACCTTTAACTAATTATGCCAATTCAGACTCAAACGCTGCATCATTCGCTTCAGCCTCTGTGCCATCAATTAATGCCAAGACTCGGTCAAGAAAGCGTTGCGCTTCGTATACATCTGTTGCTTGCCGCAGATAATGAGGTATTCGTTCAACAAACTCGGAACGTGATAAAGGCTGATGTTCCAGCAAAGCCTCAAGCATTGCGGGCCGCAACAAACGACGATCAGCATCAACATTAGGAAGCTCAACGGCTTTGTTGAATAAATAAGATTTCTTGCGAACGACCCTGTAGCTGGCTGGATTTTCAGGCAATACGCACGCTTTCTGGCATCCCAGCCTTTGTCATCCTGTTCAACGCACGCACCATGGCCATAGCTTCCGCTACCTGACCATCGTAGTCACGCAGCGTCAGTGAATCTCCCAACAACTGCTTCATTCTGTACATTGCCGTTTCCGCTATCGAGCGACGGTTATATTCCGTTGTCCATTTCCACCGTGCATTGCTTCCGCTCAGCCGCTGATTAGCAACGGCACGGTTGCGGTCTGCGTACTCACCGGGCCAGTAACCTGCTCCTTTTCGGGGAGGAATAAGCGCGCTGATTTTTTTGCGGCGCAGTTCATCGTGACAGAGCCGGGTATCGTAAGCCCCGTCTGCCGCGGCTGCCCTGATTTTTCTGTGAGTCTGCCGGATAAGGCCCGGGAAGGCTTCTGAGTCCGTGACGTTATTCAGCGACAGGTCTGCACAGACAACTTCATGTGTGTTGCTGTCAACAGCAAGATGCAACTTTCGCCAGATACGACGGCGCTCTTTGCCGTGCTTTCTGACTTTCCATTCGCCTTCACCAAAGACCTTCAGCCCGGTGGAATCAATCACCAGGTGTGCGATTTCACCCCGGGTGGACGTTTTGAAACTGACATTAACCGACTTTGCCCGCTTACTGACACTGGTGTAATCCGGGCAGCGCAACGGAACGTTCATCAGGGCAAAAATGGAATCAATAAAACCCTGCGCAGCCCGCAGGGTCAGCCGGAATACGCGTTTAATCACCAGAACGGTGGTGATGGCGAGATCAGAATAGCGCTGGGGCCTTCCTCGTGATGAAGGCGTTGCCGACTCATACCAGGCCTGAATCGCCTCATCATCCAGCCAGAAAGTGAGGGAGCCACGGTTGATGAGAGCTTTGTTGTAGGTGGACCAGTTGGTGATTCTGAACTTTTGCTTTGCCACGGAATGGTCTGTGTTGTCGGGAGGATGCGTGATCTGATCCTTCAACTCAGCAAAAGTTCGATTTATTCAACAAAGCCCCGTTACGCACCACCCCGTCAGTAGCTGAACAGGAGGGACAGCTGATAGAAACAGAAGCCACTGGAGCACCTCAAAAACACCATCATACACTAAATCAGTAAGTTGGCAGCATCACCTTATCTATCAATGTATTCGGTTTAATTGATTGATGCCAATATATAATCAATTCTCATTTAGGAAATGACTTAGCCTAACTTACGAATATTCCAGGGTTTTTCCGATAAAACATAAATATGAGTTCTAATCAACTGTTTCTACCTATCAATAACAACCCATTAAAATATTAAAACAATCCTTGTAATCAAACTGTTCTGGTAAACTTCATCGCACTCAACTTGCCTGCACTGGCTGGTTGCATGCCTGGCTGCACTGCATTCACTTTCAGTGCTGACTACTTATGTCGTTTTTCAAAGAAAATACATGGAGTTAAAATGAATAAGAAATTGCTGCCGATTGCGGCTCTCATTATTTCCGCATCCGCAATGAATGCTTATGCAGTAAATGGTAAAGTCAATTTTACCGGTGAAATTATCGAATCCACCTGTACTGTGACCTCTGGCGACCAGAATAAAGACGTCTTCATTGGTAAATATCCTACCAGTGCATTTGCCACCAAAGGCGACGTTACCGCCTCTAAAGCCTTCACCATCAACCTGGAAAAATGCGAAGCGGGTGATTACTCCCTGCGTTTCGATGGCCCGTCTGTTGCGGGTAACCCAAACCTGCTGTCCGTTGACCAGGCAGGCGGCGTTGGTATCGAAATTCTGACTAACGACGAAAAAGTTATCCCGATTAACCAGGATGCCGATGCCAGCTCCCCATGGGTTAACGTTGCCACCACTGGCGATGCCAGCGGTACCGCGACCTTTAACCTGAAAGCACGTTACAAATCCTTCCTGGATAAAGTGACTGCCGGTTCCGCAAACGCCAGCGCAACCTTCACCATCGAATACAAATAATTACGGATAACGGATGTTAGCCACGGATGGCTAATAAAATATAACTGGAACAGGTAAATGAAAAAAATAGTAGCAGCCTTATTACTGCTGGCGTCATTAGAGGCATCTGCGGGTATCCAGGTCGATCAAACGCGTGTGATTTATAACGGCAATGAAAAATCCGCCGCGCTGTCCATTCATAACGATACGGATGAAACATGGATGGTTCAGACCTGGCTGGATACCGGAGATTCATCCGCTACGCCTAAGAATTTACCGATGCAGGCAATTCCACCGATTTTAAAACTGGCGGGCAATAAAGACGCTATTTTGCGTTTCATCTACTCTGGCGCAGGCTTACCGACCGATCGAGAAACCGTCTACTGGATTAACGTTCAGGAAATTCCCCCTGCATCAAAACAAGAGAACGTTCTGCAAATTGCCATACGCACTCGCGTGAAACTTTTTTATCGTCCAACCACGCTGAAAACCACCCTGCAAAAAGAAGTGGAAGCATTGAGCTGGCGTAAACAAGGTAATCAGCTGGTGGTCACGAATAACGGCCCGCTGCACATCACTTTTGGTACGTTGACCCTGAAAAATGGCACCAGCAAAACCTGGAAAGTGAATGCCGATATGGTTAATCCGATGGATTCACTGCGCATCAACTTACCGGCCGGCGCGTCTATCGCCGATCAGCTCTCTTTCACCTTTATTAATGATTTTGGCGGACACACGGAAATTAAAGACATCCGCCTGGAATAAGGGATAAGTACAATGGCCAGCCATAAGATAAGGACTACACCGGGACGTCTGGCGCAACGAATTCGTTGCGCCGTTTACGTATCAACAATGCCATTGTTGGCGACGCCGTTTGTTAACGCGGAAGAACAGTTCAATACCTCTTTTATCCACGGGGCTGACAATGCCTCGCTTGTGCAAAGCTTATCCAACAGCGATGATATCCTGCCGGGTCACTATCCCTTTGATATTTATCTGAATAAAGTTCGCGTCGATCACCGCGACGTTGAATTTAAAAAAGATGGCCCCAATACCCCAGGCTATTTTTGTTTAGATGCAGAGAGCTTCCGTCAATATGGCGTTCTGGTGCCAGAAACGGCAGGAAGCAGCGCGTGTTACGATCTGGTCAAAGGGATCCCCGGCAGCAGCGTTAGCTGGAATGCGGCATTGCAGGAGCTGGATATTTCCGTTCCACAAACCGAGCTTGAACCGCGCCCGCAGGGAATGATTTCACCACAAGTGTATGACGACGGGATCAACGCCGCATACTCTAACTATGCCTACAGCGGTAGCCATTCCCGTTACACCAGCAACGGGGAAAAGCACGATAGCGACTACTCCTTCCTGACGCTGAATAACGGTATCAATATTGGTGCCTGGCGCTTTCGCAACAACGCAACCGTCTCGAAAGAGAGCGGACGAAACGCGCAGTGGAACTCGGTGTCCAGTTGGGCGGAAACGGACATTGTGCCGTGGCGCAGCCGCGTCTTAATTGGTCAGAGCAACACCAATAACAACGTTTTCGATAGCTTCCAGTTCCGTGGCGCACAACTTTCCAGCGTGCCGGAAATGCTGCCGGACAGTCGCCGCGGCTACGCGCCGGTGGTGCGCGGCGTCGCTAACAGTAACGCCCGCGTGGAAGTGCGCCAGAACGGCTATACGGTTTACAGCACCGTCGTACCGCCAGGGCCGTTTGCCCTGAATGATATTCACCCCAGTACCCTGAGCGGTGACCTGGACGTCACGGTGATTGAAGCCGATGGTACGCGCCATAACTTCACGCTTCCCTACTCCTCCGTGCCGAATATGCTGCGTGAAGGGATTTGGGAATATCAGGTGACCGCCGGGAAATATCACGATGGCACCACCGATTACGAACCAAACTTTATTCAGGGTACGGTTTCTCACGGCGCGGGCTGGGACATCACCCCGTACGGCGGGATAATCGTGGCTGAAAACTACCGCTCCGGCGTGCTGGGTATCGGTAAGAATATGGGCGACTACGGCGCGGCGTCCGTCGATGCGTCCTGGTCCGACACCGATCTGGCTTCCGGCGACAGTAAACGCGGCGCCAGCGTCCGTTTCCTGTACTCTAAATCCCTGAATGCGCTGGGCACCGAACTACAAATTGCGGGTTATCGTTACTCCACTTCCGGCTTCTATGATTTCTCAGATGCGGTGACCGAACGCTCCAACTGGAAAAACGGTTTCTACCAGACGGAATATTACGATCAGGAAGGCGATAACAGCGGCGCGCCGTCATGGGCAACCCAGAGCCAGCGCCGTCGTTATTACGAATCAATGCGTTATAACAACAAACGCCAGCGTGTCGAACTGACCGTCAACCAGCACGTGGCCGGGGCGTCGTTGTATGCCACCTTTACCCGCCAGAACTACTGGAACACCTCATCGTATGACCGCACCATCCAGACCGGGATCAACACCAGCTTCCATTCAGTGAACTACAGCCTGTTCTATCAAAGCAGCCGCAGTAACTATGGCTACAGCGACAACAGCGTCAACGTCAGCGTGTCGATTCCGTTCAACATCTTCAGCCCGGATAACCAAACCGTCGCGTCGTTTAACGCCTCGCACAGTAAACAGAGCGGCGATGGCTACAGTGCGGGCCTGAGCGGCACGCTGCTGGATGACCACCGCATGAACTACTTCGTCCAGAGTGGTCATTCCCAGTATGGCGGTGACACCAGCGTAGCAAACCTGGGTTATATGGGCAGCATGGGTAACGTGGCGCTGGGCTACAACTACAACAACAACTATCAACAGACGTCCCTCAACGTCTCTGGTGGCGTAGTGGCACACTCTGGCGGCGTAACGCTGTCGCAGCCACTGCAAAACACCTTTGTGCTGGTGAAAGCGCCGGGCGCGCAAGGCGTGCGTCTGGAAAACCAGCCAGGGGTGGCAATCGACCGGTTTGGCTATGCGGTGTTGACCTCTGCAATGCCGTATCGCCATAACCGCGTCGCACTGCGTACTTCTGATATTGGTAACGGAATGGAAATCCCGCTGGCGGCAAAAGATATCGTGCCAACACAGCGCGCTATTGGTCGTGTCGAGTTTGAAACACATCGTGGTCATAGCCTGCTGATCCACGCCAAACTGGCAGACGGCTCTGTACCGATGATTGGCGCCAATATCTTTAACCAACAGGGCGTTAACGTCGGCGTGGTCGGCACGCGCGGCGAAGCCTATGTGGCGGGTATCGAAAGCGGCGAGCGTCTGCGGGTGAAATGGGGCGACGATGACAGCATGTCCTGCACTCTGCCGATACCTGAACTGCCTCCTGTCGATCGCGATCAACCCGGTGGTTACCAGGTTGTGTCTATCACCTGTAACCGGAACTAAAGGATATTTACCATGCGGATTTTTAATCCACTGCCGCGCACCGGGCTGCTTCTGCTGATTTTGTCCGGCGCGCTATTCTCCACCAGCAGCTACGCGCTGACCTGTAAGCGTGCCAGCGACGGTAGCGTCGAGCAGATCATCCCGTTGGATCATCAGATCAACGTTTCTACCGCCAATCTGACGGCAGGCACCGTGTTGTGGCGCTCACAAACTTTTACCTCGACCTTTAAATGCACGGATACGAATAACTACCCGCAGGGGGAAGATGCCTACCTGTGGTGGGATCCGGACGTTAAGATGTCGGCTATCCACAATTCGCTGGAAGTCGGTGTGACTTTCCTTGGAACAGATATTGATCCAACCAAAATCAAAAGTACCGACATTGGCCCAGGTACAGTATGCCGACGGACGGCGGGTGGACGGTGCAGGCCCCCTGCGCTTCCGCAGACCATCACGGCATCCTACGCTATTTATATCAAAGCAACCGGCAACCCACCGCCTTCCAACGGTGTGATTAACGATCAGAGCAAATATGCCGCCTTCCAGGTCGATGGTGAAGGCGGCTTAAACAACCAGCCAAACAGCAACTTCCGCGCTTATGTTTCCGGGCTTGGCAATATCAGGTTCATCTCCTGTAGCCCGAAAATCACCGTCTCAGCCAATAACGGCGAAACGGTAAACTTTGGCGCGATCCCGGCGCGTAATGCCGTGGTCGGGAAGATTGAGAAACAAGTGCCGTTCAGCATTCGCGCCGACCTGACCGGTCAGGGCCAGGATTGTGAAAAACAGACCCTGATGGCGAACTTCAGTACCACCTACCCGACGCAGGATAACCAGGTCATTCTGCCGGAACAGAACAGCGGTTTCGGGATTTTGCTTTCCCGCGCCGATTCGCCGAACACCTGGATTCACATGAACACGCCAATGGAGCTGGGCTATGTGAACGGGAGCGTCGTGGAGAGTAATTTTCTCGCCAGCCTGAAATGGCTTAGCGCAACGCCGAAAGTAGGCAAATTCAACGCGTCAGCTAATATTGACGTGACCTTTAAATAAAACGAGGACACTCCCGGAAAATGTCGCTGACTTCCGCCGAGCCAACCGGACTGCGCTATGTTTTTCAGCCAATGTTCGACCGCGCAGGCAAAATGATTGCCGTTGAGTGCTTAACCCGGTTCACGCAGGTTCCGGGAAGCACGGCCATCACCGTAGAGCAGTTCTTTAGCGAGGCGTCTGAGGAGCTTCGCGCCCGCATTTTGCAAGAGCAAATTGCGCTGGTGAAGAGCTATCAGTGGTGGTTTCAACAAAATGACGTGATGGTCACTATTAATGTTGACGAAGCCACGCTGCACTTGCTGAACGATGACTTTATTGCCGATTGTGTAAAAACGATCGGCTGCCTGCATTTCGAGGTGAGCGAGTTTTCCAGCACCCTGGTAAAACGCAACCCTGCCATCGATGCGCTGGGCGATAAATATTCGTTCTGGCTGGATGATTTTGGCGCGGGCTATGCCGGGTTTGGCGCACTGGTGATGCAGTCGTTCCGTTTTATCAAAATGGATAAAAATCTGCTGTGGAACCTGTGTGAAAAGAAAAACGGACAGCAGTTGATGGCCTCGCTGCTGCACTACTTCAGCGCCAACCACTACCAGGTGATCGTTGAAGGAATTGAAACGCAGGAGCATCTGGCCTGGCTTGATAACATGCCATGGTTTGCGTTACAGGGATTGCTGTGGCAAGAACAGAGTATTGAAGCCCTGACTGCCGGCCACTCCAACGCCAATTATCTCCCCCGCCAGCCCCATCACTAATTCCGTACGTTTTCATTGTTCTATATTCCCATGCGCTAAAGCGTCTTGCTTTATCGCATGGTTGGTAATGACTCCAACTTATTGATAGTGTTTTATGTTCAGATAATGCCCGATGACTTTGTCATGCAGCTCCACCGATTTTGAGAACGACAGCGACTTCCGTCCCAGCCGTGCCAGGTGCTGCCTCAGATTCAGGTTATGCCGCTCAATTCGCTGCGTATATCGCTTGCTGATTACGTGCAGCTTTCCCTTCAGGCGGGATTCATACAGCGGCCAGCCATCCGTCATCCATATCACCACGTCAAAGGGTGACAGCAGGCTCATAAGACGCCCCAGCGTCGCCATAGTGCGTTCACCGAATACGTGCGCAACAACCGTCTTCCGGAGCCTGTCATACGCGTAAAACAGCCAGCGCTGGCGCGATTTAGCCCCGACGTATCCCCACTGTTCGTCCATTTCCGCGCAGACGATGACGTCACTGCCCGGCTGTATGCGCGAGGTTACCGACTGCGGCCTGAGTTTTTTAAATGGCGGAAAATCGTGTTGAGGCCAACGCCCATAATGCGGGCGGTTGCCCGGCATCCAACGCCATTCATGGCCATATCAATGATTTTCTGGTGCGTACCGGGTTGAGAAGCGGTGTAAGTGAACTGCAGTTGCCATGTTTTACGGCAGTGAGAGCAGAGATAGCGCTGATGTCCGGCAGTGCTTTTGCCGTTACGCACCACCCCGTCAGTAGCTGAACGGGAGGGACAGCTGATAGAAACAGAAGCCACTGGAGCACCTCAAAAACACCATCATACACTAAATCAGTAAGTTGGCAGCATCACCGACAAATGAGCCCATTGGAATAAGTTAGAAACTACATATCTGCCAACAACATCCCAGCCATACCATCCAGTCGCTTCTTAACCTTTTCCCACCCAGGAATAACCTGCCCCATCAGGCGGTAAAACTCTTCACTGTGGTTGTGCTCAGCAACATGGCATAACTCATGTAGCAAAACATAATCGATACATTCTGAGGATGCCTTAACCAGCCATGGATTCAGGGTCAGACAGCCTTTTGCTGAACAGTTGCCCCATTGCGTTTGCATCGCCCGCAGACGTATCGGAGGACGCTCACTGACCCAAAGGGTCTGCGGAATCAGTAAATCAAGCCTGCGCTGAAAAACATCTCTGGCACGTTCCCGATACCATTCAGCCAGCAAGGCTTTAATCTTTTCTGCCGATTTGTGTCTGACAGTCACTTCCAGACGCCCACGCAACATTTTCACTCGTTGCGGCACAGTAGCGTCTTCTGTCACTTTCAACTGATATTGCTTACCGAGATAATAATGGCTTTCTCCGCTGACATACTGACGCGGAACAATGTGTGTCTGTTGCTCCCTGAAATCACGCAGTTGCTGGTATATCCAGCGCCCTCTTTTTTTCAGCGCAGACAACACCTCGTGCTCCGGTGTTTCTGGCGGTACAGAGGCCACTACCCGGCAGTCGGGATGCACCTTGATGAGCACCCTGCCCTTTACGACCTGACGCGGAAAACACTGTACGACGATGACCTCATCACCATAGACAATGCGTAACGCTTTCATTGATGGCGATTCTTTTTCACTCATGATTTCATCAAACCAACGCGCAGTATCTGGATGATGGTTTCCACAATACGGTTAACCTGATTCATTCCGGCACCCATCTCCCGGCAGGCCGTAAACAGCAGCGGCAAAAGACTTGTCTTAACGGCTTTTTCAATATCCTGTGGGTTCAGGGAATTTTCTGCCACTGCTTTGACGATAATGCTGTCCACTTCAAAAGCCAGCTTCGTCCACTTATCCTGCACCTGAACGTCGTTTACCGCAAAAACCTCAGGTAGCTCTTTTTTAAATACACCGTAATACGCCTGAGCATGCTTGTTTACCGCCAGTGCATCCGGGATATCGCTGAGCTTACGGGCTTCAACCTGTTCTTCAAATTCACGGAACAAAAGGTACTGTTTCAGCGGATGGTCAAACAGTTTTTCAGCCTCTTCGATAGCCATACGCAGGAGTTTTGAAAATGCCTCCTGAGCATACGGGTCATCACGCAATTCCTGCTCAATCATCTTTGTCACACGGGTTTTAATGATGTCGGTTTCATTGCGGGTTTTATTGTTGTCCCACTCTTCGGGCTTTTCACTCTTGCCCATTTTACCGACTTCATACACGCCATCCGGTTCACGAACCTCAACGCCGGTGACATGCTTATCCAGCAGTTTTTTCACCTGCTCAGCGTAGTCGTCATAATTGACCTGCTCTCCACTTACCTGCATCGCCCACTGGCGAAGGCTGGACATCTGTTTTACGGTTTCTTTATAGAGATTTCGGTCTTGTTCCGTAAAGCTCTTGTCGGTGAAGAAGGTAGCGGACTGCAGTGCCACTTTCAGGCATCCGGCAAAGGCCGTTAACGCCTCGAAGAAATCATCACGGGTTTTCTGATGGATATCGACCATCTCTCCATCACGCTCTTCCATTTTAGGCACCAGTACTGCACGCAACTGCTCAGTATCATTTTTGTTTTTAACACCGGAAAATATGGCCCACAACTGGTTATACAGATGCGGCAGACGCTTGTATTCAGAGCTCATGGCGCTGTACAGCCCGTCAATATCCTTGATGTCGTATCCGCCCTGAGTTCGGGAAGCGAGATCCTGATATTTACCGATAGTCGTGTCCAGCTCAGCCAGAATGCCGCGATAATCAATCAGCAGGCCAAACTTTTTCAGTGGATGCAGTCGATTCACCCTGGCAATCGCCTGGATAAGGTTGTGGGACTTAAGCGGCTTGTCGATATACAGCACGGTATTTTTCGGTTCATCAAACCCGGTGAGCAGTTTATCAACGACGATCAGTAATTTGAGCTTATCATCAGTATCGAAACGACTGATGATGTTGCGGGTATACGCGGACTCATCCTGAGTGCCGACATTGTCCTTCCACCATGTCGTCACTTCCGGCAGTTTGCTTTCATCCACCTCGGTATTCCCTTCCCGGGTATCAGGCGGGCTGATAACTACAGCCGACTCAAACAACCCGGCTTCATCAAGATACTTTTTATATTTGATGGCGGAAATCTTGCTGTCACAGGCAAGTTGCCCTTTCAGCCCCTCATCAATATTCTTCGAGAAGTGTGTGGCGATATCGAGTGCGATCAGCCGGATGCGGTCATCTGCACTATAAACCTCACCTTTACGGGCATATTTACGCTTAAGGTCGGCTTTTTGCGCTTCGCTTAACCCATCGGTAATACGATCAAACCAGGCATCTATTGCCCGGTCGTTTACCTCAAGATCAGGAATACGCTCCTCGTAGAGCAGAGGCGTCACCGCCTGATCTTCTACCGCCCGCTGCATGGTATAAGCGTGGACAATCGGCCCGAATTTATTGGTGGTCTTATCTTCTTTCAGCAATGGCGTACCGGTAAATGCCACAAAGGCGGCGTTCGGCAGGGCCAGTTTCATTCGCACATGGTTCTCGCCACCCTGGCTGCGGTGTCCTTCATCAATCAGAACGATGATGTCGGGGCTGGTATTGACGCATTCAGGCAATTTTGTCGCTGAGTTAAATTTCTGGATAAGGGTAAAGATTATACGTTCTTTACCAGAGCCAATCTGCTGTGCCAGCTTCTGACCTGAGGTCGCCATCGCTTTGGCCTTATCATCCTTCCCGGCCAGTTCTCCACCAGAAGCGAAAGTACCGCTGAGCTGCCCTTCAAGATCGACACGGTCCGTCACCACCACAATGCGACACTGCTTCAGGCTGTCATGAAGGATCAGCGCCTTGCTGAGGAAAACCATGGTGTACGATTTACCTGACCCCGTGGTATGCCAGATCACCCCACCTTCCCTGCCCCCATCCGGTCTGCGGGTGCTTATGCGTTCCAGCAGTCTTTTAATCCCGAACACCTGCTGATAGCGGGCGACAATCTTTCCGGTCTTTTTATCAAACAGGGTGAAGAAGCGGGTCATCTCCAGCAGACGTTCCGGCGAAAGCAGGCTGATAAGCAGCTTATCCTGTCCACTGACGGCCAGTTCACCAGCGGCTACTAACTGTTGGTACCAGTCGAGATCGGCTGAAGGACGATGATCAAACAACGCATGAATTTGTTCAGTCGATAACTTATGGTTGCGCAGCGCATACATCTGCGCATCAGTAATATCTTCTTCGCGCCATGCCGCCCAGAATTTCATTGGTGTATGACAGGTACCGTAGCGCCCGTCATGCCCGTTAATCGACAGTAATATCTGGCTGTAAGCAAACAGCTGCGGGATTTCATCATTGAGCTGATTTCGGATACTCTGGGATATCCCTTCGTCAATGGTTGGCCCTTTCTTGCCGTGACCCGCCGGGCTTTTCGCTTCAATGACGGCCAGCGGGATACCATTCACAAAACACACAATATCCGGTCTGCGGGTTTCGACACCGCCTGACCGCAATACCGTAAATTCTTCGGTAAAATGGAACTGGTTATTTTCCGGATGTTCCCAGTCGATCAGCGCAATGGTGGGGTTCACCTTCTTGCCATCGACAAACTCCGTGACGGCGATACCGTAGAGCAGATGGTTATACATCCGCTCATTGGCTTTCAGCAGCCCTTCATTCAGCGCCGGAGAACAAACCTGCGATATCAGGTTATCCAGTGCCTTTTCCGATAACTGGCAAGTTTTACCGCCCGCCATAAAGGAACGCTTCGACAACGCCTCACGCAGAACCGGACGCAGCACCACCTCATCCTGTTTATAGCCCCGATAACCCATAATCTGTTTCGGGGGTAAAAACGTCCAGCCGAGGCTGGTCAGTAACGTCAGTGCCGGGATTTTGGCGCTGTATTCTTCCTGGAATTTAGGTTGGTAGTGCTTATCCACCCGGTAATCCTTCTTGGCTAAGAGGTGAAACTGTATGTCTGTACGGACATACTCAAAAATGAGCGAAGACTTATGATGAAAAGAACGGCGAGTCCCGGTAAAGGCGATCATACTTGGCCTGTTCTGTTTCACCCTTGTTTACATTACCAAATTTCTCCTGATGCGTCGTACAGCAGGAACCACAGGATGCACAAATAAATCGTCCTTCTGAACATTTTTCATGCAAATCTCTGGCGTCAATTATTTCGCTGCATTTGTAACCAATACAGTGATTAATGTAATACCCGATACCAAACTGTTCGCAGGAATGACTGGCACATTTAAAGACGGTCAGGCGATACGCGGCCTGGAAAGGTTGTTTCACAAATCCTTTCGACTTTGTATCCCAGACGCTGACTTCGACACGAGCATATTTCATATCTGGAACCATCAGCACCCCACAACTTCGGCAATGCAAGCGGGAATGTAATTCTCTGATACGGTTGAAATACCCAGCCAGTTTAATTGGGAAATCCCGCTTAGATGGTTCTCCTGCAACCATATAGGTCATGCCATAGTGCGCAAGCCAGTCATAAATAGTAAAGTCGATGTAATCCCGACTGAGCTCGGGTAGTACCTGCGGATCATGGCAGACTTTCGAACGACAAAGGTATTTTTTCTCTATCGTTCCATCAGACTGTTTTGCATTCCAGTGAAATGCTTCACAGGATAATTTTAAATTCCGGGAACGAATTTTCAATGAGCTACACTGTGGGAACAATTTGAAAACAGAAGGATGGCTTACCGGGATTTTACCCGACAACACTCCCTGCCATATCTCATGCAGAATAATACTCAGAACGGACTGTTCATCGTTACGCCCAATCAGCGGTAACAATTTACTCAGAATAAAGTATTCAGGGTCAGAAGAAAATTCAGCATTTGATTCAACATCATTAACAAAACTGAAATCTTTTCTGAACATCTTCTGTTTAATCAAATACGCACTGGTAAAAGGGCTAATCACGGAATGCTTGTAAAATTGCTCTCTCGATGAGAATTTCTGCTGATAGGCATCACGGACAAACGGTTTTATATCCATTTTATTTTTCGTGAAACTACGTCGAACAAAATTCTCTATATCATCATGCCGATGCTCAAGAATCCGCTCGCTACTTATACAATCGTAAAAAGCCAGGTAGAGAATAGCACTTATAGATATATGGCTGAGTAATTCATTGATGATGTCCGATGTTGAAGCCCCCTGGCAATCCGTAGCTGCAGAACACCTTTTCACCCAAACAGCGAACTGATCAATGTTATTATCGATAAATGACGAAGGCATGACCACAGGAGATATTTGTTGTGCGGTCAAATCATCAAAATTCTTATCAGAGGCGAAAAGTGCAAACTGGTTATCGTAGTTACGTGATTTTAAAAATAGCGGCAAGACTTTTGTAGCAGCTATATCACTGGTAACTAACCGAATTATAGCCCTTTCGCCAAAGGACTGAGTGAGGAAATTAATAACGCAGTCACGATAACGCCAACGAGCGAAATCAACGCCCTCCTCAATAATAGCGCGGAGATATTCAATAAGGAGCTCAGCCGTCTCCTCATCTGTTTTATCAAGAATGTGAACGTTAAAAGCCGTAGACTTACCATTTTTACCTATACCTTCCCTGAACAGCACCGGTGTATTGTCAGCAGGTGTATAGTTCCGGCTTATCTCATTCTTATGAAAAAACAGCTCATTACCATTCTCTGATAAGAGAAAGCCAAAGTTATTCTCCCGATCCGTTTTACTATTATAGCCTCCGAACCAGAGAACATTTCCCATGTACCACCGGGAACGATCCAGATTGTTCACTGCCATGAACAAGCCCCCTTCCGCTTTGTCAGTGCAGGCAGCACTTTTTAAATTTTTTACCGCTGCCACACTGACACGGGTCATTACGACCGGGCAGTTTTTCTGCCCCCTTCACGGGTACAGTCTGAGATGATGCCTCTGACATTCTCACCGACAACCAGTGCTGATAAAGCGCCAGTGCCGCAGGCTGAATGAGAGTAATACTCTGTTCAAATTGAACAGGTGACATTTTCTCAACCACTGGGAAGTTCTTTTCAATACCATGAAGGGCTATCGCCTCCAGCGAGGGACGTAAGGCCTCTGGCAAGGCTGACCAGTCATCCAGAGACCGGCCTTTCATATACCCGAAACACCACTCTTCGACGATGGTATATGTCTTCCCCTTCACCTCACGTCCATTGAAAATCGGTTCAAACTGTTCAGGGGCCTCATACAGGCAGCCAGCGATATCGTTCATATGCTGAAAACACAGCCCCACAAAACGCGTCATCTCTTTTTCAGTGGTCCAGCGAGGGTGGTAATCACCTCGCCCCCAGATAGCACTGAGCCAGGTATTAGGGGAAATCGTATTCGGGCCAGAGACAATCGCCGTCAGAAAGCCATCCAGCTCAGAGAAACAGAGCACAGAGTCATCATTGCCGTATTTCATCAACACCTCTTCCAGCCAGTCGATTTCCCGGTCAATCAGCGGCCCGCTTTTCGTCAGTTTCATTCGGCAACCGCCTCATCGACCTTAACACGACGTTTGCCAGTCAGTAGCTGTTGCATCAGGGCTTTTTTCTCATCTCTCAGGCAGGCGAGTTTTTTCTCAAGTGTGTAGATTTCGGCGTCGGCTGCGGACAGCACGGTGGCGATCTTTTGTTGCTCTTCGATACAGGGCAAATTAATGATATGCGTTTTAATGTTTCCGGTTATTTGTGGTTGACCGGAACCGGATATTAAATACTTCAGATCACTGCCATTCAGAGTATAGAATAGAAATTTTTTACTCACGTAGGAATAGTTATCCGTATTGATAACCATTGCATTTCCGGTAATCCACGATTTTGCTTGAGTCCAATTGACTATGCCGCATGTGCTACCCCGGCAAGTTACGGCTATTTGTTCAGTTTCGTGGTTAAACTCTTGATAAAATCCAATAACTCCATTTGCGCCATAAACTGGATACCCCGAATCAGACATCATAGACTGGGATATTGTTTTTGGTTGATAAACATCAGCTACATCTGAAAGAAGTTTTTTCTCCCATTTACCATTAAACCTCACCCCACTTTCATCCAGCAAGCGTTTCTTCCCAGTAAGCAATTGCTGCATCAGGGCTTTTTTCTGCTGCTGGCTGTTGGTGAGAAGCTTTTCCGTCACCGAAATAGCTTTATCCCAGGTAGACAGGATTTGGGCGATTTTCTTTTGTTCGAGGAAAGGCGGTAGATTGATCAATATCTCACCGCAATCTGGAACTCTCATATGAGCTACAGTACCGCCATTGCTAAAATCTTCAATTTGTTTCTGGCAGAAGGGACTTGATAACGAGTAGAACAAGAAATAGTTATCTGAAAGGCAGGTATCAGCTCGATACATCATCGTTCTTTGCCCGAGGAAAATACCTTCAGCATCTTGCAGGACACCAGCTTCTCCTACAGGTGCTTCACGTGTAAAGATGATATCACCTACTTGCGGTTTTCCGCGTCGAACCCATTGCAGGTAAGTGTCTTCAGTCACATATCTGACGTCTTCAGTATTAACCCTTCCATTACGTACATTCGTGGTACGAATCATCTTAAAGGGAGTTTCATAATCAACAACTGGAGCTGTTTTATTTACGCAATCGATTATAGACTCGCACACATCCTTAATCGGTACTCGTTTCCACCCCTTAGGCACCATAACCCAGCTCCTCCAGATAACCCGCCATCTGCGTTTCCAATTTCGCCAGTTCCGCTTTCAATTCCTCCCGCTCAGCACGAACGGCAAGTAAATCGATATCTTCTTCTTCTTCAAAGGTATCGACATAGCGCGGAATATTGAGGTTGTAATCGTTGTCCTGAATCTCCTTCAGGCTGGCAAGGTAGGCATATTTCTCGACGCTATCGCCATCACGGTAGGTCTTGACGATTTTCTCGATGTTTTCTGCGCTGAGCTGGTTCTGGTTTTTACCTGCCTTAAATTCACGGCTGGCGTCGATAAACAGCACCTTGTCATCCACTTTCTGCTTTTTAAAAATCAGAATTGCAGCAGGAATACCCGTACCGTAGAACAGTTTTTCAGGCAGGCCAATCACCGCATCGAGTAGGTTTTCATCAATCAGCTTCTGACGAATTTTGCCTTCGCTGGAGCCACGGAACAGCACACCGTGCGGCACCACTACGCCCATACGACCCGTTCCCGGTTTCAGGGTTTCGATCATATGCGAGATAAAGGCGTAATCCCCTTTAGTCTTCGGCGGTACACCGCGACGGAAACGCCCAAACTTATCATTCTCGGCCTCGTCATGGCCCCACTTATCCAGGCTGAACGGTGGGTTTGCGGTCACGATATCAAACAGCATCAGGTCGCCGTTTTTATCCAACAACTTCGGGTTACGAATGGTATCGCCCCACTCGATTTTGTGGTTATCTTCGCCGTGCAGGAACATGTTCATTTTCGCCAGCGACCACGTGGAGCCAATCGCTTCCTGACCGAACAACGCATAGTTGCGGCTATCATGTCCTGAGACAATTTTACGCCCGCACTTCATTAGCAACGAACCGGAACCACAGGCCGGGTCGCAGATTGTATCACCGGGTTGAGGATCAAGCAGTTCAGCGATGAGATCCGAAACTTCCGGTGGGGTATAGAATTCCCCGGCTTTCTGCCCACCGCTGGCAGCAAAGTTTTTGATCAGATATTCGTAAGCATTACCGATAACGTCCAGCGTACCGACACGGCTTGGCTTCAGGTTAAGATCTTCACCGGCAAAGTCTTCCAGCAACTGACGCAGGATGGTGTTCTTCTGTTTTTCTTCGCCCAGACGGTCAGTGTTAAACGAAATATCCTGGAAGACACTTTTCCCGGCATCTTTCAGTTTGGTGCCGTTGGCTTCTTCAATCGCATGCAGCGCCTGATCGATACGCTCACCGTTGCCCGGCTCATGACGTCGCTCGTACAACGCATAGAAACTGGCGCTTTTCGGCAACACGAAGCGCTCGTTCGCCATCATCGCTTCAATCAGTTCCGGCTCATCACCATATTGCACTTTATATTCGTCGTAGTGATCCTGCCAGACATCCGAAATGTACTTAAGGAATAGCATGGTAAGGATAAAGTCTTTATAGGTATCAGCACTGATGGTGCCACGGAACGTATCACACGCGGCCCACAGGGCTTTGTTGATCGTGTCCTGACTGATTTTGTCGTTCATGAATCATCCTGGTCTGAAGAAAAAGCTAGCGATGCAGGGCTTTGCATCTTAAAAATTGCGGTAAATGATACCGTAAGATGCCTCCCCTGACACGCCAATATCGCAGCATTCAGGTTTGCATCATCCCCGTAATATCGACATGAGACAGACTGACACAACCGGGCTCGTCACTCGCTAAAAACCAATTATCTTAGTAAGATAGCATCCATATTAGCCATGGTGTAAAACTGCCGTTGGGGTAATGATGATCCATATATCACCCATTCTGGTGTGTGAAGCTGACATCATCCATAATCGGCAACGTTGATGCCCTTTGATAGTAATGATGACCGTCAATGTGATTCCCCTGCTGACTGGAGGTCTCCGGATAGAATGAGTATTGCCAACTGTGCTATCGGCCCACTTTATGATGAGCAAATAAAAAAAACACTTATGTATGCTGACCATAAATTCAAGCGGCTAATGAATACACGAATGTCGTTACTCGAACATTTATCACCCCACTATGACTTATCTTCCATGTTCAGCTATGAGTTGGAGGGAAGAGTTTTTCGGATTAAATTGATCAAGCCTGAGATTAAATTATCTCGCCAGCAGTTGATCTTCTCCTCACTCTTTTTAGAGCAAGATTTTCTAAAAGAATATAAAAAACACATCTCAAATACTCTACAAAAAACAATCAAACAGTGCATTAAAAAATACAAACAAAAAATCAAAATCGAGCCTTCTATTTTAGATTACATATCAACGTCACCCCGCAATACTTCGAGTTATGTATTACATGAGATAGTTTCTCAATGTGAACATTGCGATGAAATTCGCAATATTAAAAATGATATATTGCTTGATGAACTAACGTTGAATGGCCGGATCACTAACATTTCAAAATACATTAAAAATAGTCAAGATAAAATCGTCGAACATATAGAGTTCTGCACTCATAAATTTGTCAATATAAGTCGTAAGAATCGCCACATTTTCAACACCACCACAATATCTGGCAGAAAACCTAACATCACTGGTGTTTTACTTTGCCTTTCAGAATTGATAAGCAACCTGCATATTTACCCAACTGAAATTAATAATATAAGAAATGCCATAATATTAAGCATTGTATACTCTGTACTTCAACATCTTCAATCCGGAAGAGAAACAGAAAAAACCAAAACCTCTCCAGCACTGGATTTTATCCCCACCATCATCGCACCTCATGTTTTCTACCTGGCGAAACGCGAAAAATCCTCTCAATATAAATACATTGAAAAAGAATACCTTCTCGGCCAGTTACTTATATTTTTGATGTATAAAACAGTTTACTACTCGATTCATAACATCAGGGTAAGCCATAAGCACTTCTATAACGATATAAAACCAAAATTAATGGCATTAAAAAAAGAAAGCTTATTAAGCACCAATTTCATGAAAAATCGAAGTGAGATTAGAGGTGAAGTCTTTGGTGATGTTGGTAGTATTGAGGCTGATTTAAGGGAAATCAGCACATTGATTCAGCGGCGGAAGGCATTATTTATTTCCTTTTAACTTCAAAACGATAAAAACAAATGAGAGACTGAATAAATATCAGCCTCTCATATTGTTAATAAGTTTCAACTTTAATATCTGAGAAATCATTCTATCTGGGCCTTGTGGACATTAATCCTCCTGGCAACATACGACTCAAAGTTTCAGCCTTGTATAGTCATCATCAATAGTACAGGATTGGGTGCTGCTCGCATGTATCATTCTGGTATTAATACTGATCATAAGGGGTAACTTGTATGTAATTTAAAAACCATCATATCTCAAACCTCACAATGCTCATATTTTGACCATAAAAACTAACCGATTTACACCCGCCACACACCGTCATAACTTATTGTATTTAAATAGCTATAAGCCTCTAGCTCACTGATTACACCATTAAATTCAAGCCATATCCTTACGCAGATTCAAGCTTGCCCCTGCTGCCATTCATGTTTTAGGATTACCTCGCTAACACGACATGCTACTTTTTAAATCAGTGCATTAATTCAAACGAGGATAAAATTATGTTCGAGAAAATGAAAAACAATGTACCCCGTGTACCGGGGAATTTAAAAAAACTTAACCAATACCAAAAAGACATTGATCACCTGTCTAAACTATTTTCTGAACAGCAATTACTGGAACTAATGACGACTACCGAATCCGATCAAATATTGCAAATGAAGCCTGCTGTAGATATTCTTCATGTACTATCTCCATCAGCATCTACTGCTAAGCATATCAATTTTTTTCAGCACGTCCCAGTGCTCGAACAATGGTTAAAAAATGAGTGCACTGCCTTTAATTTACTGGCAGTACATTTCTATTCACAGCAATCCCGTAAAAATGTAATTCCAAAAGAAATCTGTATGCTACTGGATGCATTTATTGAAACTGAACTTTCATCTGCGGTTAATGGTAATAATAATGCCGAACTCCTTTCTTGTTTTCAAAACACGCTGGATAAAATGTGCAATACACTAACATTTATAGACCACACAGTTACGGAACAATCAGATCAAGTAGCAATGCTTGATTTCAGCGCAAAAATGCATGAATATACTGTTGAAATCAGGACCTTTTTGAAGTCTGAATACTGGCTATACAAACTACCTAAGGATATTAACATTCCAGCCATTGACCTATCCTGGCTTGTGTTTTGTTACTTTTGCTCTGAATATCTTTTTGTATTTATTCAAACAACACTCAATACAATGAAGGCAGGAAAAATCATTCGTGATAACTACCTTTATCATCCTAAAATGATTGCATTGATCATTTTATCTATGCTGCCTTATGAAGTCATTCATAACGATGGATCACTGAATAAGTTTAAAACGCCTTTAACCAGCCCTGATGAGTTCATAATCAAATCAATTTGCATTAAAGGTAAGCAAAACACTACGGGGTATAAAAAAGATATCGAACAATTGCTTCGTAAGACATATATCTACATTGCATTACTCTTAAACCCTGAGTGGGCACCATCTTCCAAGGAGTTGATTTCATTTTTATCAGGAAAGTCCACCGTGATAAGTGGTTCACTCAACTTCCAGTCAACCTCCAGTGGTCTGGGTGTTCAAACTAACAATATCACTCTTCTTAAGAATGAGGTTTACTTCGAAAAAATAGCGAACAAGATCATGAAACTGTAGTTTCTTAATATAATGGCGACATGGAATTGTGTTGCCATTATATCCGAATCAGCATTTTTCACCTGATGAACTGTGAAAGCTGTAACTGGCAGACTATAACCTCACATCGTATTTTTCCAGTGTCATTTACAGGAGAAATACGATGCCTATTCTGGATCTGCGTTTCAGCAACAAATCAATTCACCAACTTCCACATCCCCTCACGGGTTGTCAGGAATACCGTGATATTCAGTGCCAAAACCTGCGTGCACTGGTATATCCAAAACGGATCACGCTGGCCTTTCGCGCCACCATCAAAAATCAACGTATATATGAAACACTGGGTGAATTCCCTCATCTCTGCATTGAGGATGCCCGTCAGCATGTGATGAACCTGCTTGCCGATAAAAATCGCCTTGCTGTTCAGTCCCGTCGATTCACTGTGGAACAGGCCATCAATGACCTGTGGCTACCGGATTTGCAGTTGTATAAAAAGAGTCCTCAGTCAGAGTTGTCAAAACTCAACCTCTACGTTCGCCCGTTCTGGGGCAAGCGGCAACTTCGCGACATCACGGCAGGAGAACTAGAACAATATGCTGCTGGCTTACGGGAAAAATTACGTCCGTCAACAGTAAACCGTATCCTCGCAATATTGTCCAAAATATGCTCTCTGGCAGTACGTGCTGGATGGATCACACATTCCCCGATGTCACATGTCCGCTATCTGAAAGAAAATAACATTCGCTATCGCACACTATCACCGACAGAAATCCCGCGCTTTATTGACGCGGCAACAGCGCTGCAAACACCGGCAGCTGATTCTATATTGCTTGCTCTTTATACCGGGATGCGTATTGGAGAGGTATGTACCCTGAAATGGGAGTACTGGCACCCGGATATGCATCAACTCATACTGCCTGATACAAAGTCCGGACACCCTTTCACCTGCCCACTTGCACCTCCAGCCATTGCAGTTGTCCAGTGCCAGCAAGACCTGATGCTCAGCAAAACTTACATTTTTCCACAACTAACCGACAATGCCCGCCCTCTGGCATATCCGCGTGCAACCTTTGCCCGTATTTGTCGGGATGCCAACATTGATAACCTGCGGATGCATGACCTGCGCCGTACCTTTGCCACCCGGGTACTACAGGCGACCGGGGATATTGCAATCGCTTCCCATCTGCTAAATCACCATTCACTCACGGCGACCCGTCGCTACGCTTTTCACAATGCAGCGACATCGCACGCAGTGGTTTCTCAGGTCATAGAAAGTTATGACACAAAAATGAACCTATGATCTGTGATTCGTGATTGATGCAACACTCGTTTAAGGACGGTATTGTCATTGCATGCTTCTGCAGGGCCCTGCATTAAGCCATCAAAGAATGTGGATTGATATTAAATCCGCGTGGCTTCTTCTTCTCTAAAACCGGAGGTTTATGTATTTAACCATTAAGCAGTTTGCAGAAAGATTTAATCTTTCCGCATCCACGGTTGCGTCAGATATATCGCGCAACCCAGGAAAACTCCCGCCCTTCATCAGAATTGGGCGGGCTATACGATTCTCTCTTGATGATATTGTTGAGTGGGAAAATGCACATCGTCAAAACAAACTTAAAGGTGATATAAATGGTTACTAAGAACACAGCAAATAATGCTAATAATGCACTGAACATTCTTCCTGAAGCAGCAAACACAGCTGTAGACAACGATGAAAAATATCTGTCCTTTGCATTAGTTCTCGCTATCACGATTATGGACAACTTAGTAAAGCTCATCGGCACAGATGGCTTCGTACTTTATACCTACACCCTGCAGGACACGGCTACTGCTCGTGCTGTTTTTAATGAATTAGCCAGGCGTCTCAAAAATTTCAATCGTCAGGAGGAGGTCTACACCACCGATTACCTCACCTTTCGAATGAAATACATTTACGGTGTTACCCTGTTCGAACATGATAGTAAATCTATCCTTAACCTTTTTGATAAGAAGGGTTATCCAGTATTGAGTGAATCAGGAGAACCCGGTTCTCTTGATGATATGTATCTTGACATTCAAGCCCGATTACATGGCGGCTACGCCTCGAAAAAGTTTCTTCATTTACATGAACATTGTCTGTTATCTGCACACGTTACCCCGTCTGTGGAAAAGACGCAACGTGGTATCCTGATTAAAGCAGGCAGGAAACTCGTTTCCTTTATCTATGCAGATAATGAATCTCGCAAAAATGATATTTTCAAAGCTGTAGTAGACGTCATTAAATCCTGATTCATTATGCCGGGGGGGACAAACTCCCGGCATTTTTTCGGAGTTAACTATGAGCCATAATTTGCAGGACATCCTCGCTGCCGCCTCGGGGTATCAGTCCGTGACTTCAGAGCCAGCGCTCAATCTTAAAAGACCTAAAACGCTTGATGATTATCCTGTGATACCACCTGCATCAAAAAAAGTATCTGTTATTTCAAGTGACCTGACACTCCATATCGGTTTTGATACCGAATATGTTTTCAACCCTGAAACACGACAGAATGATATTCTGTCATATCAGAGTTATGTCGTCTTACCCGATAACACTGGTGTATCGAACATTATCTATCCACCTGACTCACAGAAAAAATCCCGGCTGTCTTTTAAGGACTTTCTCTGTCAAACGATTACACCGCTTCTTGAAACGGGTGTGATTACAAAATGGCCCGGTATTATTAATATATATGCGCATTTCATTCGTGCGGATATCGCCTCCTTTGCCAATTTCTGGTCAGACTACAAAATTCTTCTGAAAGGAATACGCGGTACTGTCAGCAGCTTCAAAAATCGTTACGGTATCGATTTTGATGAACAGCAGGAACGTCGCGTAAAGACTGAACAGATAATGTTTGACAAACGAACTTCCCCTCCGCGTTGCAGTAACGTAGCTTTCATCGATACACTGCTTATCACTCCCGGGGGTATGGGTCTGGCTGAATGTGGTGAATTACTGGGTCTTCCCAAACTCACCATTCCTGCACCTTATTCCATAACCAATATGCGTGAATATCTTCTGGGCGACAGAGCAGGGTTTGAAGCCTATGCTCTGCGGGATGCCGAGATTGCGGTTCGTTATGCTTTACAGGTTCGCAATTTTTGCGCCCGGGAGCTGATGATTGATCGTGTCCCCGCCACCATCGGGGCGATGGCAGTTTCACGGTTCACCAAAACACTGAAAGAAAACAATATGTCTCCTGAAGTCTGCCTTGGGACACACATTAAAACCCGTGAACTCTGGCTCACGGAGAAACAGGCATTCCGGACGATTAAAAACCCCGCCAGTGTTCCTTCAAGAGAGCTGTTTGAAACGTTCCCGATCAACTGTTACCACGGCGGACGCAATGAGTGTTTTATGATGGGGGTTACACCGTCTGATCACTGGTATGACTACGATCTGGCTGGAGCGTATACCACCGGGCTATTAGATATCCTCACACCCGATTACGGGAACATCCGCCTCAGTAAAAATCCGGACGATTACTGTGGGCATGTAATGGGATTTGCGCTTGTCACATTTCGGTTCCCGGAATCAGTTCCCTATCCCAGCCTGCCGGTTCGGACCGATCAATATGGGTTATTCTTTCCATTAAGTGGCGAATCATGGGCAACGGCACCTGAAATCGCACTTGCTCTGGCACTCGGGGCTGATATTACGATCCATAACGGGATCATCGTCCCCTGGCGCTGTGATACCTCCCCACATAACAGCGAATCAACATCGGTGTTTCTTCCCTTTGTTCAACAGGTCCGGGAGAACCGCAATCGCCATATTAAAGGTTCTCTGGAGGAGAAATTCTGGAAAGAAATTGGCAACTCGCTTTATGGCAAACTTGCTCAGGGGCTTCGCGCCAAAACCGCCTTTGATACTGCCCGTGGGGTAAACAGATCCCTCCCGCCATCATCGGTTACTCAGCCATTCTTTGCTGCGCATGTGACGGGATTTATCCGCGCCGTTGTCGGGGAACTCATGAATGCTTTGCCTTCTGATTCAACCGTTGTCAGCGTCACAACCGATGGCTTTTTGACAAATTGTTCACTTAACAAGATAAACATGAGCGGTCCACTGTCTTCCCGATTCCAGTCGCTGTGCGATATTGTTGATCCGGGCTCATCAATGTTGACATGCAAGCATGAGGTTAGCCAACTTATCGCCATGAAAACCCGGGGGCAGTTAACCTATAAAGCTATTCAGGGAAAACCTGTTGTTCATGCCAGGGCTGGCGTTAAACCTCCTGCCGATATTCCACGCAGTGACTATAACGACTATATGGTAGATCTTTACCTTAATCGTTTACCCGGTCAGACGTTATCCCGAAGTACGTTGATATCAACGCGTGAGATGTGGCTGTCGGAAAGCGATCTGGTATCCCGGGAACAGGATATTCGTCTTAATCTGGAATTCGATTTCAAACGCCAGCCCGTACAGCCCGCCATGAATGAAGGGCATTTACTGATGTCTTCCCGCCCGTGGGATAATATGGAAGAGGCTCTGCAGCAACGCTCCCTTTTCGACGACTGGCGGCAAACGCATACACTGAAGACCCTGGCTGACTGGGATGACTGGTGTGATTTTCTCTATTGCCGGACGGTGTTTTCTGATATGAAACTAAAAGTCGGAAGCAAACGTAGTGATGATATTTTAGTCAGACTATTTCTCCGGGCGCTGACTCAGTGCCAATGGGGGCTGATGCCGAAAGATAAAAAAAGTTATTCCTGTAAAGAGGTTGCTGAATGGCTGACGTCAGAAGGCTATTCAGTAACAGTGACTGATGTAAAAAATGCGGTAAGAGCAAAGATACCCCAAATGAAATTTGGCTCTGTAACACTGCGAATGAAGCGACTGATGGATATCATCGCCCGTAAATATCCGACATTCGGTCTTCCCGTGTGATAAAAGATAAATCGCCCCCAACTCCTTTAACAGAAGTTGGGGGCTTAATCACAGACAATCGGCATCAAAACAGTGAAATAACTGCCGTGCATCAGGATGACCATTTACATGATAGATCCTCATGGCATGACAGGTGATACTCTCGAGATTAGCCGCCAGCCTTTTCCCCATATTCACCAGTATACCATTTGGTATTTTACTGCTTGTGCTGTTTACCGTCAGAATAAAACAACGCGTTTCAACTCTGACCTCAATAAAATCATTTCCAAATAATGTACTCACAACCTGCTTGATTGTTTCTTCATAATCCGTCAAATCAATGATATCACGCCATCTCGCATTTACGAGTTGATACTTTCTGATATGTAAATACATAGAACCGCCTTTATGTTATTTCAACTAAAATGATGTTCTCCGACATTATGTAAATATTAGTGACCATTGTAATTGCTGATAACCTCTCATCACAGGCAGCAACCTTCGTCTCTTACGGTGCCCCTGTCTCTCTGACTTGATGGCAAAAGTGCATGGCCAAATATGCAGCAAAAACAGGTCATGCACAGGTCAGGATAATAATCATCACCCTGAACGTAAAAATACACATGAACAGGATAAGTCCACATGTTATTCGATCAGTCTACGTATGTTTTAGTATATTGATAATTAAAGATTTAATTTTTTTCTCCACCACGGTAAAAGTGGACTCATCTTGTCCGTTGCTTTGCTGAAAATATCCTTTTCGCTGGCATTAACCGGTTAAACGAATGGGTAAGCACGATAAACTTGGATATCGACTCGGATTGATTTTAACTCGCCTGAACAATGGTGAATCACTAGCCGTCCGGGAGCTATCTGAGGAATTTAACGTTTGCGAAAAAACTATTCGTCGTGATCTTACTCAGCGCCTGTGCTATCTTAGTCTGATTCGACAAAATGGTCGCTATCGCCTGTCTAACGGTGTTCTCGGTCAACGCAGCAATGCTGATTTACGTCATTTCACGCGCATCCTGGGCATTGAAGGGCTGTTCCCTCGCTGGGATGACAGGCTACTGGGTATTTTATTGGGTAACACGAAAAACAACCAGTTTCTGATAAAACAACGCCCATACGAAAACTGCGGATCATTCATGTCAATACTGAATGTATTATCCGATGCCATCCTGTCACAGAAGAAAGTAAATTTTAATTACAAAGATAAAGAGTTTCGGGCTGTTGAGGCATACAGGCTGGTTAATGACAAAGGGTTGTGGTACCTAGCAGCCTCCCATAACAGCACATTAAAAAGCTTTGTTATCTCATCTATCAAAGATGTTTGCGTGAGTAATATCGCTTTCAGTATACCCCCCGAAATTAATGAAGAAATAGAAAAAACAGATGGTATCTGGTATGGCGAAGATCTTATCGAAGTTCTCATTTCAGTTTCCGCACATGTTGCTCCGTGGTTTACCCGCCGTCATCTATTACCGAGGCAGGAAATAATTCATACTTCCCGGAATGGCGATTTACTGATAATATCACGTGTAGCACACACAAATCAGATAATACCTTTAATGAAATACTGGATGCCGGATATCGAAGTAATACGACCCCTCTCAGTCCGTCAACAACTTACTGAAGATATACAATCCGCACTGAAACGTTACACCCAGCCAAGTAACGCCCCGTAGAGACTCGGGTAATATCATTATCACTGAATGCTATTTCTGTAAGCTAAATAAATGGAGTTACCATGAATAAATACCCAGTTCTTATTATTGTATCAGGATTTCTGACCGAAAATGACATTTCATGGTTAAACCGAATTGAAGCAGGGTGTGACCTTGATGTCAGGTACTTTCAATGGGAATCAGCAAATCTACTATCCATATTAAGTTCTAACATAGCGAATAAATGGGGATTATATACTCTCCTCCCCCTGAGAACGCCCCCTTTATTGTCATCAATCTCCATCCCATTTAAAGCGCGTCAGGCCTGGTATAATGCAACTAAAGCATCGGTTAATAACAGAGATAAATTAGCGCGAATCATAAATGAGATATATGATAAAGAAAAGCGTAATGTGATCATCATGGGACATTCTTTAGGAACTCGATTAATAAATAATACATTACCCTACATTAAGAATGACAATACCCTTTTAACAATATCTATGGCTGGAGCCACCCCAATAACAAGTTATACTGAGAATATAATGAAAATGACTTACGGTTCAAAGATGGGGCATTTAAATATCTACAGTGAACATGATAAAGTGCTTAACACGATATACCCTCTCGTAGAGTCAGTAACGCCAATTGGGGTTCGGGAGGTGAGATTCGGACCTGCTCGGGTGATCAACTGGAAGTGGGATATTGGTCACACTGAATATATTACTTCAAAAAGGATTGATTCATTAATACACTGGTTAAATGTTACCTGTGCCGATTTAGCTGATCCAGACGTAGAGCTCACTGACGACGATATAAAATTATTTAATGATATTATTGACCTTGCAAATTTAACACACCACGAAGACATCACCGTGCCTGAATTAACGTCACTCAAGTAGTAAAACAACTTAGAGTAAAAAAAATCTTATATTATAACGGGAGCGCACATCAACTCCCGT
Source organism: Pseudocitrobacter sp. 73 (assembly GCF_008369545.1). Classification (NCBI taxonomy): domain Bacteria; kingdom Pseudomonadati; phylum Pseudomonadota; class Gammaproteobacteria; order Enterobacterales; family Enterobacteriaceae; genus Pseudocitrobacter; species Pseudocitrobacter sp. 73. The sequence goes on from NZ_VTZO01000006.1 coordinate 28,882, forward strand.
TACGTTTTCATATTTAAGTATTTATATGGATTCGATTAGAAATTTCGTCTGACCCGTTCCCTTATCAAACTTGCCAGCCTTACCCTTCCAGGTGAAATAGTTTCCGTTACAGTTTCAACTCTCAACAAATCACGCTGTCCGGTTCGGCGACTGACCGCGAAACGCTGACATATATCATTAACCGATACCGTATTACCGGTATACAGTTGAAGTAATATCCAGCACAGCCTTTCTGCGATCCTTTCACCGCGAGTTTTATACATCTGTAAAACCTTCAGTTATCGTCAACGATGACATAGTCCACCTCAAAACCCACATAACTGACTGTATTCATGAATATTTATTACCGGTGTAATACTGTCGTTGGGGTAATGAATTAACCGTTATCACCCTGCTACTGGAGAATGCACCATAGGGGGCAAAAATCACGAGGGATCTGAGATCCCCCGTGTCTGCACATGTTTATGCGAACGGTCCGGTACAACCAGTATCATCATCATGCTGCGATGTACTGCGCATGAAGAGGATTACAAAGATGCCCGTTTTCTTCCTGTTCATAACAGGTCAACAACTTTCCACAGTTACCGTTACCCGGTAAATCCCCATAGACAGGTAATCCATAAAATTACCCTCCCATAAGGACCAGAGTTCATTCCTCTCTGCCGCCAGTGAAATATCCCCAGCCAGATAATGGAAGACGTATTGACCTGACCAACAAAAGTCCATTTCCTTTTCCAGCTCCGGATAGACTCGTCCCATGTAACTAAAGTCTGTGACATAGTCGAAATACCATTCGTTATCCTGGCGGATGAACCGCATTTCAACCGGATGAAATCCGCCGGATTCTGCACTGTAGTCCGGGTCACGAAAATTAATGACTACTGCCCTGACCGATGTTTGCTGAGATTGTTCTGCCAGAAGCGTAACGATGTGCTGCTGAAATAATTTAGTGACAGGCAGCGTTAATCCTGCCTGTTTTAAGACATACTGGGTTTGCATAATAGATTTTCCTGTAAAAGGTGAGTAGAGGTGTGTAGTAGTTTCTGGTTGTATAACAGTTCTGGTAAAGAATTAATTCTTCGCAATCCTTTCTCAATCGCCAACCTTACCGAGTGTTTTAAGACGCGCCCGCCAGTCAGCATATAAAACATGCGTAAACAACTTCTCAGGGTGCGCCTCAAGCAGACATATATCCGGTGAGCGTAAAACAGCAGCCAGAAAACCAGCATTATTGGCACTTGCTCCTTTAAATAATGATCTGAATACGCCTGATGTGAAGCCCGTTGTCGGTTGAACTTCGAGTACACTTTCAATCTTAGAAAGTGGGACCCAGTCTTTAGAGAACAATCCACCGCTGCCATTTGCCATGAGACGCAGGTAAAGTTCATTATCCGTTTCAGACATAGCCAGTTGCCATGTCAGAATACCGCTGGCTTTAGGGCTGATTTTTTCCGCCTGTCCTGATTCAATGAGCAGCTTATAACTCTCTTCAGGTAATATTTGGCCATCTTCAGTGATACCTTTTTCAATATCACTTAAATCATTATTTAACTCCAGCTTCTCGTGTTCATTATTATTTTTCTCTAACTTTGATTTTCTCATTTTCATCTCCTGATTTTAATCTGATTTACAGACGGGATTCCGCCATAGACATTAATGTGTCAATCCCCTTCAAAGGGTATTCCGGATGAAATAGCAGATAAATACCATTTCCATTATCTTCTGTAATTGATAGCATCAAGTAATATTCATCTGTCAGATGGACCACGAACTCAGGGTTTGCAATTAAATGATGAATTACATCCAGTACGTGTCGTTTAATATCTTCGGGAACATCACCGGGTTCAATGTACATTAATGTTACACCCACCTCGCCCCAAAAATTCATTGCGGAAAGTTCATCATCAAATGGAAGTATCAGTTCTTTTCTCAGGACAGTCATAACTGAATCGGGAAGAAGGAGCGACGGCAGGTCTTGCCAGTTCGAGATAAATTTCATTGAATAATCCTCATAAACAAAAAACCCGATACGTTTTAAGTATCGGGGTTACATAGACAGGGTAAAGAATCTGGAATTGCCTTCAGTGGTCATCTATATTCTTTCATAATATCCACAATCCTTGCAGATAAGCACTGGCGCATTATTTCTTTCACGCTGTTTAAGGAATCCAAATAGACGCTGTATCGCCCTGATGATTTCTTTAAGCAATTCTGGTAATTGCTCCGGGCTAATATAACCGGATGTCGATGTCAGAAACCGGTCATCGCGAGTCACCTTTGCTATATTTCCGGCAGTTTCTGTGACTGTATTCCGACTACCGCACTTAGGGCACTTTAACGTCATAATCATTCTCCACGTTTAAGAGACGCAAAAATCACTGTTCTTTACTGGTAGCTACGGGGGGTAAAAGAAGGTCGGTAACACCCTGCCCGGTCTGACGCATTCGCTCTGGTGTCAGTTTTGCGTAGCGCTCCGTACTCTGAATACTGGCATGCGCCAGCTGGGCTTTAACGTCATACAGACTGTACTGTCCGCTGGAGACAAGTAATGATGCGACGGAATGGCGCGTAGTGTGGAAACAGACTTCACTTTTATCTATCCCGCACTCTGCCAGTATTTTTTCATAGGCCCACCGGGGTTCTGATATTGGTTTTCCATTATCTTTTACGGCAAACAGATAGGGGTTGCTGCCAGCCCGTGGGATCGAATCAATAATAGATAATGCAACATCACTGAGATACACAGTTCTGCTGCGACCATTCTTAGTATAAGGAATGAATAACGACCTGTTATCCCGATCAATATGTTTGTGCATGACGTTAAGCATTTCTGATTTGCGGGTACCGGTTAACAACAGCATGGCTATTAGTCCCCCGGCAGCCTTATTGGGATATCGTGCCGCAGCGTCGAGGATCCTTCTGATCTCATCGGCGTCAAAAAAGCGCGTCCGCTGATTATTCTCCTTCAGCAAAGGGATCTTATCGGCTTCATTCTTCTCCAGGACATCCTGTCGTAGCGCATAACGCCCCATAGTTTTCAGAATAGCCAGTGCCCTGTTACAGGTTGACGGTGCATACTGCTGGCCGTGAATACGACCCTCAAGCATGTCGAAAAGCACCTGCTGGATTTCCCGGGCCCGAAGGTCGCAGTAACGTATCTTCCCCAGACGAGGTTCAATGTATTGCGTGAAACGCTGAACATCCTTATCCCAGGACTTTTTATGGCGCTTGATGAACGGAACATAGGTCTGGTGAAAAAACTCACTAAGCGTTGGCATAGCACGATAATTATCGCGTTCTGCCTTAGGGTCATTTCCCAGTGCAATCGCCTCCTTGTGACGACGAGCTATCTGACGGGCTGTCCCCACATCAATTTCAGGGAATCTGCCAATACTGATACTTTTTTTGGTACCGTGGAATGTGTAGCGCAGGAGGAAACGTTTGTTACCCGTTCGACCTGAGAGGCATTTGAGGCCAATGACCTCGGTATCAGATACCTCAAGCTCTGTAGATCGGGTATCTGTGTTTGCCGGAAGGGCTTTGATGGATGAATTGGTGAATCGGAAGGATTTTTGCATATTTATCCTCATATATCTGATTGATATCATGAAAATAATATATATCTGAAGGTGTTTTTATTACGGGGCAGGATTGAAGAATGGAAAGGCTATTAGACGCGTACAAACGGATATTACAGGAAGTTGACGCCCAGTCATTTAACCTGAATGAAGATAAATACTCAGGCGTCTTTTTACCCGTGCCGTTTGAAGAATACTGGCATTCACCGGTAAAAATCATGCTGGTTGGACGTGAAACCGCTGGCTGGAATACGCTGAATGGTAAGAATACGATATCACGGGTGTTGGGACTTATGCCTGACGTCACCATCGGGCAGGTGGTTGAAGAGGCTGTAGATCGTTACAGGAAACATCTTCCGGTACAAAATGATGGCACCACCAACCTCAAATCACGTAGCCGCTTCACGCAATATCATTTCAGGCTGGCCCGGGAGCTTAATATTCCTCCTCAGGCTATCGTGTATGCCAATCTACTGGCGTGGGATTACGACGGACTGACCCCTCTCAATCGCCCTCAAAATGAATTGCAGGAAGTCATATTAGCCTCGCTGAAGCTACTGGCGGTACAAATTAAACACCTTGAGCCTGATTTCATCATCTTTGCATCTGGAGCCCGGAGAACAGACTACATCATAAAACAGGTGCTTACTGAGCTGGGCGGCTATGAGACTTCTTCAGTCATTCCGGGGAAGCTATGGGAGTTCAAAACAGGTAATGCAATCTGTTTCAGAATTGCCCATCCACGGGCTATGCGCGGACACCAGAAGTACAGAGATGAGGTGATTGCACGAATTAAGCAACTTTGTACTCAGGGTGGCTAGAGCATTACAGCTTGCTCAGCGGGCCCCCTTCCCGGAAGCGTACCGGAAAACAGGCAAAGCGGCCTGGTTCTCTATGCTGGAGGCGACACGTTCGATTCGGCATTGCCAGGCTGGAGATTGCAGCTCATTGCACCCCATGAGCACAGGATATGCACAGGACATGAATTTCAGGCACAAAAAAACCACCCGGAGGTGGTTTCACGACACTGCTTATTGCTTTGATTATTCTGATGTTTCCCATGGTACCCGGAGTGGGACTTGAACCCACACAGCGCGAACGCCGAGGGATTTTAAATCCCTTGTGTCTACCGATTCCACCATCCGGGCTCGGGAAGAAAGTGGAGGCGCGTTCCGGAGTCGAACCGGACTAGACGGATTTGCAATCCGCTACATAACCGCTTTGCTAACGCGCCTTTAAAACTTAACACCCGCAACTGCCGATGCTTTAATTTGGAGCGGGAAACGAGACTCGAACTCGCGACCCCGACCTTGGCAAGGTCGTGCTCTACCAACTGAGCTATTCCCGCATCATCAAGTTGCTTTGCTAACCACTTGATTTTGCTATCGTCTGGCAATCAGTGCTGCCGTTCGATGCGTTGCATTCTACTTATCTGACGCACTGAGTCAACGGTATTTTTCGCAACTTTGTGTTGTTTGCTGAAAATTACGCCGAAACGATCACTGTTCAAGCAAATCTGCACGCGCAGCGTTCAAATATTGCAGCATTGACCACAGCGTCAGCACCGCCGCAAACAGGAAGAGCACAATACCGGCCCACTCAACCCACTCATTAGGACGCCACAGCAGCCACGCCAGGGCGGCCATTTGCGCGGTGGTTTTCACTTTGCCGATCCAGGAGACTGCCACGCTACTGCGTTTACCCAGTTCTGCCATCCACTCACGCAGAGCAGAAATGATGATTTCACGGCCAATCATAATGGCAGCCGGCAACGTCACCCACCACGTGTGATAGTGTTCCACCACCAGCACCATGGCAATCGCCACCATCACTTTATCGGCTACCGGGTCAAGGAACGCGCCAAAACGCGTACTCTGGTTCCAGCGACGCGCCAGATAGCCATCAAACCAGTCTGTCACGGCGGCAATACAGAAGATAAGCGCGCAGGCGAATGGCGCCCAGACGAACGGGAGATAAAACGCCAACACAAAGAACGGGATAAGGATGACGCGGAACAGGGTAAGCAACGTAGGAATATTATATTGCATGCAAGGTAACTATCTGTTGTTAGTAAATATTAGCCCTATGTTGCTACAGAGCCCCTAATGTTTCAACGAGTAGAAGATCTTTTCTGCCAGGCCGTGAGAGATACCCGGAACTTTTGCTATCTCTTCTACGCTTGCATTCTGCAAGCCCTGTAGGCCACCCATGTACTTGAGTAGCATCTGACGTCGCTTCGGCCCAACGCCTTCGATAGTCTCCAGCGTACTGGTGCTCTTTACTTTAGCGCGTTTTTTACGGTGCCCGGAAATCGCATGATCGTGTGATTCGTCACGAATATGCTGGATAACGTGCAGCGCAGGCGAATCTGGCGGTAAGCTAAAGCCCTCGCCTTCCGGTTCGAAGAACAGCGTTTCGAGCCCGGCTTTACGGTCGCTGCCTTTCGCCACGCCGAGCAGTAAAGGATGGTTTTTATCCCACGCGACATCCAACTCAGCAAAAACGGCTTTTGCCTGGCCCAGTTGCCCTTTCCCGCCGTCGATGAGTATGACATCCGGGATCTTACTCTCTTCTATATCTTTGCCATAGCGGCGTCGCAGCACCTGATTCATCGCGGCATAGTCATCGCCCGGCGTGATCCCGGTAATATTGTAGCGGCGATACTCGGCGCGCAGCGGCCCGTTCGCATCAAACACCACGCAGGAGGCCACGGTCTGTTCCCCCATCGTGTGGCTGATATCAAAACATTCCATACGCTTGATCTCGGGCAGCTCCAGTTGCGTCGCCAGCGCTTTCAGGCGCTGATGCACAGTAGACTGTTGCGAAAGTTTGGTGGTGAGCGCCGTCGCCGCGTTGGTGCGGGCAAGTTTCAGGTAGCGTGCGCGGTCACCGCGCGGTTTGGTTTCAACGTGAATACGTCGCCCGGCCAGCTCAGATAAGGAATCGGCCAGCAGCGTTTTATCACTGAGCGCAAAGTCGAGCAGGATTTCCCCTGGCAGAGTACGCATCTGGCTGCCCTGGAAGTAGAACTGACCGACGAAAGTTTCCACCACTTCGTCCAGTTCCGTACCGCCGGGCACTTTCGGGAAGTAACTGCGACTGCCCAGCACTTTACCCTGTCGGATAAAGAGCACATAGACGCAAGCCATTCCTGCCTCAAACGAGACGCCGATAACGTCGAGGTCATCGCCGTTATTCGAGACAAACTGTTTCTCGGTCACGCGGCGAACCGCCTGAATCTGGTCACGAATGCGCGCCGCCTCTTCAAACTCCAGCGCCTGGCTGGCTTTTTCCATCCGCGCGATCAGCATCGTCAATACCTGATCATCTTTCCCGGCGAGGAACAGGCGCACATAGTCGACCTGCTGCGCGTACTCTTCTTCGCTGACCAGCCCGGCCACGCAGGGCCCAAGGCAGCGGCCTATCTGGTATTGCAGACAGGGACGCGAGCGATTGCGGTACACGCTATTTTCACACTGACGGATCGGGAAGATTTTTTGCAACAGCGCCAGCGTTTCCCGCACAGCATAGCCGTTAGGGAACGGACCAAAATACTCCCCTTTCGCATGCTTCGCGCCACGGTGCATCGCCAGCCGTGGGTGGGTATCGCCGCTCAGGAAAATAAAGGGATAGGATTTATCATCACGCAGCAGCACGTTATAACGTGGCTGGTAGAGTTTGATGTAGTTATGCTCCAGCAGCAGCGCTTCGGTTTCCGTATGTGTCACGGTCACGTCTATCTGCGCAATTTGCGCCACCAGCGCTTCCGTTTTACGGGAAGAGACCTGGCGACGAAAATAGCTGGAGAGGCGTTTTTTTAGATCTTTGGCTTTACCAACGTAAATAACGGTGCCGCCGACATCGTACATGCGATAGACGCCGGGCTGGCTGGTGACCGTTTTCAGGAAGGCTTTTGAATCAAAAACTTCACTCACTGACTTGCTAACGACTCCGCATTGCACAGACCATGGCGAATTGCCAGGTGAGTCAGCTCCACATCACCGTGAATGTTTAATTTGCTGAACATTCGATAGCGATAGCTGTTCACCGTTTTGGGACTCAGATTCAACTGCTCTGAGATCTCATTTACTTTTTGGCCTTTAGTGATCATCAGCATAATCTGCAATTCGCGTTCAGACAAACTGGCGAATGGCGATTCAGTTTTTTCCGGCTCTATCTGACTCAGGGCCATCTGCTGTGCAATATCGGAAGCGATATAGCGCTGACCAGAGAAGACAGAGCGGATGGCATTCACCACTTCTTGTGGCGCTGCCCCTTTCGTTAAATAGCCAGCCGCCCCTGCCTGCATAACCCTGGCGGGAAGCGGATTTTCGGTATGAACGGTTAACATAATCACTTTTGTATCAACCGCAGAGCGCGCAATCTTACGCGTGGCCTCCAGGCCGCCGATGCCCGGCATGTTCATATCCATCAGTACAACATCAACGGGATTAGCGCGGCACCACTTCACAGCGTCTTCGCCGCAGTTAACTTCACCGGTGACCCTAATACCCTTTATATCTTCGAGAATGCGTCGTATCCCTGCGCGCACCAGTTCGTGGTCATCAACAAGAAGGACGTTGATCAAAGGAATAATCTCCAGAATAGGGATAACGCTACTGCCTCTTAATTCACCTCCATAGTACCGGGTTTTATATCAATTTTGAAAGTCTAAAAGTGTCACAGCGTCGATTTTGATCTCGTTTTTGGAAATTAGAATGTACATCCGCTGGAAACGTCTTAAAAACAGTGAGATGCAACGCGCACTTTTTACAACTTTCTGCGCAATTTGTCCAAATATGGACAATTTTTCGCAGATGAGAAATACGCAATATAATATGTAACAATAATTAACGATGAGTGAACCAGATTTAAACATTTTGTGTGCATAATCACTGTTCCGGCCATTTTTAATTATCAGGAAAGGTGAAAGCGGCGGGTAAAAAACAAGCACTCCTTTTTTTCTACTGGCTTGTGGTATACTTCGCGCCCTTCACTATCCAGTATCGCGCACCAGCGCAGAAATCATACGAGGCAATAAATGAGCACACCTGATTTTTCCACCGCGGAGAATAATCAACACCTGGCGCAGGAGGTATCCTGTCTGAAAGCCATGCTGACGCTGATGCTACAGGCCATGGGTCAGGCAGATGCAGGCCGCGTGATTCTCAAAATGGAAAAGCAAATTGCACTGCTGGAAGATGAACACCAGTCTGCTGTATTTTCCAGCACCGTTAAGCAAATTAAACAAGCTTACCGCCAGTAATAAAAAACCGGCTGTAAGCAATGCCTGCAGCCGGTTTCCAGTCTGACACGCAGAACCTTAAAAAGAGTCAGATGAGACCAATCGCCACCGCATAACAGGCAATCTGTGTTTTATTGGGCGCGTCAAATTTCTTCTGCATATTCTTTTGGTGAAAGTTCACCGTATTCTCGGAAATTGACAGAATCATCGAAATCTCCGCCGACGTTTTACCTTCTGCCGTCCACTGTAGTATTTCCAGTTCACGTTTACTGAACTTCATCGTCCTCGGCATAACCATTTCATCTTCTACGCGTAATAGCGCAAGGGAACTCATCTCTAATAACATTTGCAGACGAAGTTCTATTTCATCACTATACGGCCCCGCTTCTGTGGCGTGAGTCCGTGATACCGAAAAGAAACTATGAGCATGATTAGGAAGCATCAGGCATTGTGTCGCGCCGGTGCGCAGACCATGATCGCGTGCGGCATCCCACAGCTCCTGGGCTTCACAGAATAACGCGTCATCCCAGCGTAAATGACCAAGACGGAAATTATCCTGCTTCAGCACCGGATCGACTGCCAGATAATTCGCTGCTTTGTAATGCGACATCCAGGCGTCAGGATAGGTGGTATAAAGTGAAATTTTAGGTCGCGTGAATGGTACCGGATGGCGCACGCACAGCGAGAAGAAGTCATATTCAAGGCGTTCGGTTTGCTGCTGCAGAAGCGTATAAATTTGGTCGCTGGTCGATGCGGATTGAAAACGGTGCAGCATCTCCCGCCGCCAACTGAAAAAGTCACTGTCCCTCATAACGAACGAGAAAGCCTCTTATTGAGAATTGTTTTTATCAATACAGAAAACTAACACATAAACAGTGCTTATATGTATAAAATATTACATTCCCGCAAAATTAACTTAATTTTCGACTGCCGGGCTGAGATATGTCAGGGAAGTCTGCGGGAGGGCGAGGCAATTACCGTCCTGATTTTGGTTAAGGACGGTAATTGATTGCGGCTTATTGCATGAGGAATTTTTCGAGGAACTGACGGGTACGCGCCTGCTGCGGATTAGCAAACAGCGCTTTCGCCTCGCCCTGCTCCACAATGCGTCCCTGATCCATAAATATGGCCCGGTCGGCGACATCGCGCGCAAAACTCATCTCGTGCGTCACAATCACCATGGTACGTTTCTCCTGAGCCAACTGGCGAATGGTGTTCAGCACCTCGCCGACCAGTTCGGGATCCAGCGCAGACGTCGGCTCATCAAACAGAATCACATCCGGGCGCATTGCCAGCGCGCGGGCGATAGCCACACGCTGCTGCTGACCGCCGGATAAGCGGCGCGGATAGCTCCCCTCTTTCCCGGTCAGGCCCACTTTCGCCAGTAACTCACGCGCGCGCGCGCTGGCTTCAGCCTTATTTTCCCCTTTCACAATCACCGGGCCTTCAATGATATTTTCCAGTACCGTCCGGTGGGGAAACAAATTGAAGCTCTGGAAGACAAACCCCACATGCTGACGCAGACGGCGAATTAGCCCCTTCTGCTGGCTGATGGATTTTGCCGTGTCGATGGTAATATCACCCACCCGAATGGTGCCGCCTTCCGGCTGTTCCAGCAAATTAATGCTGCGCAGAAGCGTGGTTTTCCCCGAGCCGCTCGGCCCGATAATCGCCACAACTTCACCTTCGTTTACCTGCAAATCGATGCCATGCAGCACCGTCTGACCATGGAACTTTTTCACCAGGTTTTTTACATCGATGGCACTCATTTTGGATCACGCTCCTGGCGGTTAAGCTGATTTTCAAAGTAGTTTTGCAGCGAGGAGAGCACCGTCGCCATCACCCAGTAGATCAACGACGCCGCGAGATACATGGTGAACACTTCCAGCGTGCGCGAAGTGATCAGTTGCGCCTGACGGAACAGCTCCGGTACCTGAATCGTCGCCGCAAGCGAGGTGTCTTTCACCAGGCTAATAAAACTGTTCGACAGCGGCGGCAGCGCAACCCGCGCAGCCTGCGGCAGAATCGCCCGGCGCAGCGTTTGCCACGGCGTCATCCCGATACTGGCGGCCGCTTCCCACTGGCCTTTATCGATAGAAGAGATCGCCGCACGCAGCGTTTCAGACGTATACGCCGCCGTATTCAGCGACAGACCAATCATCGCCGACGGGATAGGATCTAATTCAATGCCAAACTGCGGGAGGCCGTAGTAAATCATAAACAGCTGTGCGATAAGCGGCGTTCCGCGGAAAATAGAGATGTAGAATCGCGCCAGCCAGCGCACCGGCCAGATTTGCGACATGCGCATCAGCGCCAGCAGGAACCCCAGCACCAAACCAAAAAACATGCCGCCAATACTCAATTGCAGCGTGAATACCGCGCCTTTGAGCAGATAGGGCAGCGAATCAACAACCAGTTGTATACTCTCTTGCATAAGTCTTTTTCTACGTTAGATATGCGGATGATAGGCGAAGAGCGCAGGCGCGCCGCCCGTATGAACAAACAGAATCGGCCCTTCATCCTTAAAGCGTTTCTGCGTAATACCGTCGATAAGCCCGGCCATCGCTTTGCCGGTATAGACCGGGTCCAGCAGAATGCCTTCGAGGCGAGAAAGCAGTTTCACCGCTTCCATGCCAGCTTCATTTGGCATGCCGTAAGCCGGGGCAAAATAGTCATCCCACAGCAGAATATCGGCACTGGCGCTCACCTCAAGGCTTTCGGCAACGGCCTGCTGCAGCGTCACCACTTTTGGTTTTTGGTCCGCGACACTGCGCGAAACGGTGACACCAATCAGTTCCGCATCCGGCATCACCTGCTCAAGGCCCACCGCCAGCCCGGCGTGAGTACCTGCGCTACCTGACGCCACCACCACGGAAGAAATCGCCACCGCACCTTCACACTGTTGCGCGATTTCCAGCGCGCTTTCGACATAACCCAGCGCACCCAGCGCGTTAGAGCCGCCTACCGGAATGACGTAGGGACGAAAACCCTGTGCTTCGATGCGCGTCGCCAGTTCAGCCAGCTGTGCGTTCGGATCGGTCAGCGCGTCGCACATTTCCACCTGGGTATTGAACAGATCCAGCAGCAGGCGGTTACCGTTGGTCAGATAGTTTTCCGCCGTGGTGCCAATCGGGTTTTCCAGCAGCGCCACGCAGTGCAGGCCGAGCTTCGCGGCTACGGCAGCGGTCTGGCGCACGTGGTTCGACTGAATGGCCCCGGCGGTAATCAGCGTATCCGCGCCTTCACGCAGCGCATCTGCCGCCAGAAATTCCAGTTTACGCAGTTTATTGCCGCCCATCGCCAGCGGCGTGACGTCATCGCGTTTGATAAAAATGTCGCGCCCTAAGTAATCGGAAAAACGCGGCAGATATTCCAGCGGCGTCGGCGCGCCAATAAATTCGAGGCGCGGGAAGCGCGTTAAGTTTTGCAGAGACATGAAACCTCCTGACTAAATTCTCTTGATTATGCACCCAGTTGCCGCGGAAATAAAAAAAGGCGCTCTGTTAGCGCCTTTTTTAAGCAACTTCGATTATTTCGTCACGTCAGCGCCGAACCATTTCTCAGACAGCGCTTTCATGGTGCCGTCTTTCTGCATGGCATCGATCGCGCCATCAATCGCTTTCAGCAGGTCTTCATTGCCTTTGCGCAGCGCCACGCCAGATTCCTGGTGAGAGAACGCTTCACCAGTGACGGCCAGCGTGTCATTGGTTTTCTTCACCATATCCAGCGCTGCCAGGCGATCAACCAGAATGGCGTCAACACGGCCTACGCGCAGATCCTGGAATTTCGTCGGGTCATCATCATAGGTGCGAACATCTACGCCCTGCACATTCTGACGCAGCCACTCTTCGTAGTTGGTGCCCAGACCCACGCCCACTTTTTTCCCTTTCAGGTCAGCCGGGGTTTTAATGGAACCTTCGTTGCCTTTTTTCACCAGCGCCTGAATACCGGAGATGGTATACGGGGTAGAGAAATCATATTTTTTCTGACGTTCAGGTGAAATGGTCACCTGGTTTATCGCCACATCAATGCGTTTGGAATCCAGTGACGCCAGCATCCCGTCCCATTTGGTCGGTTTAAGGTCTGCTTTTACGCCCAGATGTTTCGCCAGGTCGTTGGCGAAATCGACTTCAAAACCGGTCAGTTTGCCATCGTCGCCCTGGAAGCTGAACGGCGGATAGGTGCCTTCCAGACCAACGCGCAGCGTGCCGCGCTCTTTCACCTGGTTAAGCAGATTTTCCGCTGCAAACGTGTTCGCGCTGACACCTGCCATCAGAGCCACTGCCATCACGCCCATCAGTGCCTGACGACCGAAAAGTGCTAATTTCATTATACCCCCGAAAAGATTGCTTTTTTTGTAGTGTAGGCCGTTTGTGAAAACAGACAAACACCAGACAGTTATAAGCTATTCCGTTTTAATATATATCAGAGGTCGCGGGATACGCGAGGTTCTGACCCGGTACCATGCCAGCCCGATTAACAAATTGCGTATATTTTCGTAGCGCAATACGATAATTATTGGTGCTGGTCAGCGGCAGCCAGGGAATTAATATCTCATCCGGCGCGCCTTTCTGCAGCAGGTTTCGGGGAATATTATTTTTAACCAGATGCTCGCCCAGACGCCGTAAGCGCACGACATACTCACGCACCGTGCCGGGGCTCATTTCGGTCTGTTCAAAGAGAAACTGCTTAAAGCCAATGATATCAAAGAAATCACTCTGCTCTTTGCAGTGCAGGTCGCCACAGAAGCGGCATAGCGCAGCCCACTCGCCACGCTGCTGTAACCAGGTCTCCTCGTCCATCAGCATATCCAGACGGGCGATGGCGAGTTTGTTAACGATTTCGCCAAGGCGAACAAGCGTCACCCGATCGAGCGCTTTATGGCAGTGAGTACAATGTGTTTGGCTGTGTTTAAAGTCTTTAAGGTAGCGGCTTAAAGGCCGTCTTTTTAATTGCTGCATAGTGGTGAAAACTCCACGTCGTCATTTCTTATGCGGCATTACTCCAGCTTACCCAGCTTAGTGCGCAGGCGTTTGATTGCCTGGCTATGCAACTGACTGACTCGCGACTCCCCCACTTCCAGTACCGCGCCAATCTCTTTCAGATTGAGCTCTTCCTGATAATAGAGCGTCAGCACCAATTTTTCCCGCTCTGGAAGGGCTTCGATAGCTTCCATCACGCGTAGTCGGAGATTCCCCTCCAGCAATTGGTGTAGCGGATTTTCCTGCTGATTTGCCTCCGTCACCATCTCGACGCTATCGCCATGCTCTTCCCGCCACTCATCGTAGGAGAACAACTGGCTATTATTGGTATCGAGCAGCATCTGACGGTACTCTTCAACGGGAATGCCCAACCGATGCGCAACTTCTGTTTCGGTCGCGTTACGGCCCAGTTCCTGTTCCAGTTGCCCCATCGCCTGCGCAACTTCACGCGCGTTACGCCGAACGCTACGCGGTGCCCAGTCCCGGCTGCGTAGTTCGTCCAGCATCGCCCCACGGATGCGTTGCACTGCGTAAGTGGTAAATGCCGTGCCCTGCAGAGCGTCGTAGCGTTCAACGGCATTCAATAACCCTATGCCGCCCGCCTGGAGCAAATCGTCAAGTTCCACACTCGCCGGCAATCGCACCTGCAGGCGCAGTGCCTCATGGCGCACCAGAGGTACGTAACGTTGCCATAGCGAGTGTTTATCCATTACACCATCAGCGGTATAGAGTGAATTCACGATAAACAGCCCTGCATTAATTAAGTTATCGGCATAATTATCCGTTTCTGCATAATTTTTAATTGAGGGAATAGTGGGTGAAATGAGGGGTTATTTGCGCAGTCGGGGAAGTGGAAACGTGAAAAACCCCGCCGGAGCGGGGTTTGCGAGGCATTCAGGCGATTAGCCCTGCAGCAGAGACAGAACCTGCTGAGGAACCTGGTTGGCTTTCGCCAGCACGGAGTTACCGGCCTGCTGAATGATCTGCGCTTTCGACATGTTGGACACTTCGGTCGCATAGTCGGCGTCCTGAATACGGGACTGCGCTTCAGACAGGTTGGTGGTGGTGTTGTTCAGGTTGGTGACCGCAGAATCCAGACGGTTTTGTACCGCACCGAGGGAGGAGCGGAATTTGTCGATCTGGCTGATAGCGTCGTCAAGGGCAGCCAGCGGATTAGCTGTTTTAGCCTGCGCGGATAAATCAGCCTTATCCCCTTTAGTTACGGTGCCATCGGTCGCGATATCTGCTTTGTAATAATCAGCACCATCTTTGACGTAATAAACGCCAGTACCTTTCCCATCTGCATCCTGTGCTTCAAAGACACCATCACCAGTTTCACCTGTCAGTGTTGTCCCGCCTGAGGCCGGAGTCTTTTCATAGGTGGTTACTGCTGTTGAGAAAGTAGCAATACTACCGGACGCCACTTTAGTGGCTGCATCGGTTGAATCATAAGACGCTGCACCAGTTGTATCATCATAAGTGGCAGTGAAGTAATCAGCACCAACTTTCACGGCGTAATTACCGCCTCCGTCCGTGAACAAACCATCGGCTGCCGTACCGGCACCCGCATCATTAAAAGTAACCGGGGCCGTAACGGCTGGTGTTCCACCGATAGAGGTAGTCGCCGTTGCAGATAAGGTTGTTGCAGCAACGTCTTCTACGCTAAAGCCCTTTAAATTCAGAGTGGTCGAATCAATCTGTTGCAGATCGATAGTGATGGTCTGACCATCGTTAGCGCCAACCTGAATAGACATCTTGTCATTCTTAGCTAGCACATTCACGCCGTTGAACTGAGTCTGGCCAGATACGCGGTCAATCTCTTCCAGACGAGATTTGATTTCGTCCTGAATAGATGACAAATCAGATTTTGAGTTGGTGCCAGTTGAAGCCTGTACAGTCAGTTCACGCACACGCTGCAAGTTGTTGTTGATCTCAGACAGCGCGCCTTCAGTGGTCTGTGCCAGAGAAATACCGTCGTTGGCGTTACGTGCAGCCTGAGTCAGGCCCTTGATGTTAGAGGTAAAACGGTTAGCAATCGCCT
This sequence comes from Pseudocitrobacter sp. 73, assembly GCF_008369545.1. Classification (NCBI taxonomy): domain Bacteria; kingdom Pseudomonadati; phylum Pseudomonadota; class Gammaproteobacteria; order Enterobacterales; family Enterobacteriaceae; genus Pseudocitrobacter; species Pseudocitrobacter sp. 73. The sequence continues at coordinate 44,728 of NZ_VTZO01000006.1, forward strand.
GGCCCGCTGCATCATCCTTTGCGCTGTTAATACGCAAGCCAGATGACAGACGCTCAATAGAGCTGGACAGCGCAGACTGGTTTTTGTTGATGTTGTTCTGAGTGATCAGCGAGAGGCTGTTGGTATTAATGACTTGTGCCATGATTTCTTTTCCTGTTTTCAAGTCTACGGTTTAGGTATTGGGCTTCCACCCTTCGGCTTCGTCGCCGTCAAACCTGTTATCGTCTGGTCACTCACAACCTTTAGAATTTTTTTCTAGCCGCCGAAATACTCTCCTCACACCGTCCTATTCTCGCCATTAAATACGCAAAATTAATCGTAAACTTTGCGCCATTCCCGCCGATAACCCCGGTATTCGTTCTACGTGTCACACGATTAAGGAATTCATAATGGCAAGTATTTCAACGCTGGGCGTCGGGTCGGGTTTGGATCTGAGCGGCATTCTGGACAGTCTTGAGGCGGCGCAAAAATCGACGCTGACGCCAATTTCAAAACAGCAGAGTTCATATACCGCGAAACTGAGCGCCTACGGCACATTAAAAAGCGCGCTGGAAACCTTTCAGACTGCCAACACTGCGCTGAATAAAGCCGACCTTTTTACCGCCACCTCCACCACCAGCAGCAGCACCGCGTTCAGCGCCACCACCACCGGGAGCGCGATTGCCGGGAAATACACCATCAGCATCACTCAGCTGGCGCAGGCGCAAACGCTGACCACCAAAAACAGCCAAACCGACACCAAAACCGCTATTGCCAGCAGTGACAGCGTGCTGACTATCCAGCAGGGCGGCGGGAAAGATCCGGTGACCATTGATATCAGCGCGGCCAACTCCTCGCTAACCGGTATCCGCGACGCCATCAACAATGCAAAAGCAGGCGTCAGCGCCAGTATTATCAACGTCGGCAACGGACAGTATCGCCTCTCGGTGACCTCGAACGATACGGGCAGCGCCAACGCAATGACCCTGAGCGTGAGCGGTGACAGCGCCCTGCAAAGCTTTATGGGCTACGACCCGAAAGCGTCCAGCAACGGCATGGAAGAGAGCGTCACCGCGCAGAACGCCAAACTGACGGTCAACAACGTTCCGATTGAAAACAGCAGCAACACCATCAGCGATGCGCTGGAAGATATCACCCTCAATCTGAATGATGTCACCACCGGCAACCAGACGCTGACCATCACCAAAGACACCTCAAAAGCTGAAAGCGCGGTGAAAGCATGGGTGGACGCTTATAACGCGCTGCAGGATACGTTTAGCAGCCTGACCAAATACACCGCCGTTGATGCGGGCGCAGAGAGCCAGGACACCAGCAACGGCGCACTGCTCGGCGATTCCACGCTGCGCACGATCCAGACGCAGTTGAAAACCCTGCTGGGCAATACGCACAGTAGTTCCGATTACAAAACGTTGTCGCAGATTGGCATTACCACCGACGCCAGCACCGGCAAGCTTGAATTGTCGACCGAAAAACTGCAGGCGGCGCTGAAAAAAGATGCCTCCGGCGTGGGCGATATGTTTATCGGCGACGGCAAAAATACCGGCGTCACTACCACGATTGGCAACAACCTCACCAGTTGGCTTTCTACCACCGGGATTATCCAGGCGGCGAAAGATGGCGTCAGTAAAACGCTGAATAATCTGACGGATCAGTACAACGCCGCCAGCGATCGTATCGACACAATGATGGCGCGCTACAAAGCGCAGTTCACCCAACTGGACGTGCTGATGAACTCCCTAAACTCGACCAGCAGCTACCTGACGCAGCAGTTCGATACGTCCAGCAGCAACTCTAAATAATTAGCAGGAGACGACATGTACGGCGCAAAAGGCACGCAGGCCTACGCACAAATCGGAGTAGAGAGCGCAGTCATGAGCGCCAGCCAGCCGCAGCTGGTGACCATGCTGTTTGACGGGGCCCTCAGCGCACTGGTTCGTGCTCGCCTGTTTATGCAGGACAATCAGTTAGAAGGTAAAGGGCTCTCGCTATCGAAGGCGATTAATATTATCGAAAACGGCCTGAAAGTGGGGCTGGATGAGAACAGCCGTGATGAACTCACACTGAATCTTATTTCGCTGTACAGCTATATGGTGCGACGCCTGTTGCAGGCTAATCTGCATAATGATGTCGCCGCCGTTGAGGAAGTGGAAGGCTTGCTGCGCAATATCGCAGATGCGTGGAAGGAGTCGTTACTTACGCCAAACTTGATTCAGGACGCCGTCTAATGAACCACGCACCGCACTTGTATATTGCCTGGCAACAGTTGGTTGAGAAAAGCAAAACGATGCTCCGCCTTGCCACACAGGGTTTGTGGGATGAATTGATCGCCAGTGAGATGGAGTACGTGCGTGCGGTGCATCAGGTCGCGGAGCTCACCCAGCAGAATCCGCCGTCGGGCGCCATTCAGGACCAGCTCCGCCCACTATTACGCGCCGTGCTGGATAACGAAGCCGAAGTAAAACGTCTTTTACAACTGAGGATGGATGAGCTGGCCACGCTTGTAGGTCAATCCTCCCTACAAAAATCGGTACTCACCACCTACGGTAATCAAGGGGGGCATGTTCTGTTGCCGCAAAGCAGCAACGACACCAGCCATTAATCCCCGCGGCGTGATTTTTGTCCAAATATCGCGCCGCACGCATTTCACACCTATATTACTTGTGTCGCCTTACACGGAGAGCAGGTATGCGCAACCCCACCCTTTTGCAATGTTTTCACTGGTATTACCCTACGGGCGGCGAATTATGGCCCGAAGTTGAGGCGCTTGCGCCGAACCTGAATGAAATAGGTATCAACATGATCTGGCTGCCGCCGGCCTATAAAGGCGCTTCTGGCGGCTATTCTGTAGGCTATGACAGCTACGATCTGTTCGATTTAGGCGAGTTTGATCAGAAAGGAACCGTTGCCACTAAATATGGTGATAAAGGTCAGCTACTGTCGGCTATTGACGCCCTGAAAAAGCACGATATCGCGGTACTGCTGGACGTGGTAGTGAACCACAAAATGGGGGCAGATGAGAAAGAGCGCATTCGCGTGCAGCGGGTTAACCAGGACGACCGCACGCAGATCGATGAAGAGATTGTGGAGTGCGAGGCCTGGACACGCTACACCTTCCCCGCGCGCGCGGGACAATATTCAAAATTCATATGGGATTACAAATGCTTCAGCGGGGTCGATCATATTGAAGATCCGACCGAAGACGGTATTTTCAAAGTCGTTAACGACTATACCGGCGAAGGCTGGAACGATCAGGTTGATGATGAGATGGGTAACTTTGATTACCTGATGGGCGAAAATATTGATTTTCGTAATCACGCGGTCACTGAAGAGATTAAATACTGGGCACGCTGGGTGATGGATCAAACCCACTGCGACGGTTTTCGTCTCGACGCGGTAAAACATATTCCGGCCTGGTTTTATAAAGAGTGGATTGAGCACGTTCAGGAGGTGGCGCCCAAACCGCTGTTTATTGTGGCCGAATACTGGTCGCATGAAGTGGACAAACTGCAACAGTATATCGATCAGGTCGACGGCCAGACGATGCTGTTCGATGCGCCATTGCAGATGCATTTCCATGAAGCCTCACGCATGGGCGCGGATTACGACATGAGCCAGATTTTCACCGGCACGCTGGTGGAAGCCGATCCCTTCCACGCGGTGACGCTGGTCGCCAATCACGATACCCAACCGCTTCAGGCGCTGGAGGCCCCGGTTGAAGCCTGGTTTAAACCGCTGGCCTATGCGCTGATCCTGCTGCGGGAAAACGGTGTGCCTTCCGTCTTTTATCCCGATCTTTTTGGGGCACACTATGAAGACACAGGTGGCGACGGCGACACTTACACCATCGATATGCCGGTGATTGAACAGCTACATGAATTAATCGACGCTCGCCAGCGCTTTGCCCACGGTGTGCAAACGCTGTGGTTCGATCATCCCAACTGTATCGCCTTCAGCCGCAGTGGCACTGACGACGCGCCGGGTTGCGTGGTGGTCATGTCTAACGGCGACGATGGCGAGAAAGCCATTACGCTTGGCGAAAATTACGCCAACAAACGCTGGAAGGATTTCCTCAATAACCGGGAAGAAATTGTTGAGACCGACGATGCGGGCAGCGCCACCTTCACCTGTAAGGGGGGAGGCGTCAGCGTGTGGGTTCTGGAGGATGTGCTGTAAAACAGACCCGGCGGGAGAACCGCCGGGTTAACACTTATTTGATGGGAACGATATCCGCAGGCACGCTGCTGGATTGCGTTTCCGGCTGCGTGGCTGGCAGCTCTGTCGGTAACGCGCTCGCCAGCGGTTTTTTCTCCAGCGCGGCGATACACTCGATGGTTGGGCGATCGACGCGTTGTAACGTCATGCCATCATAGTCCAGCGTACCGTTTTCGCGATCGACGGAATAGACATCGCGTTTTTCGGTCACGTTATACAGCTCATCCCCACGCAGCATCAGTTTGCCCGGCACGGCAATCGTACGCTGCCACTGACGGCAATCCAGCGTATCGCCATCACGGGTGACGATTAAACTGCCGATGGCTTCCGGGCTGACCAGCGAACGCTGTGGCCCTTTCGTTTGCCAGTAACCAACCAGCCCTTCTGGCGCGGGCGCTTTCACCACGTCTTTATAGTTCTCGACCTGCACGCAGCCTGCCAGCGTCATCAGCGCGGCAACCATTGCTAATTTTTTCATGATTCATCCTGCACACGGAGAAAAAAATATTGTGACATTATAGCCTTAAGCTCGCCACCCTTTCACGTCCGTTGTCTGAAATTGATCTGTTCGAGGTTTTACGCAAAAAGCATTCGCCAGATGAATATTGCAGCGTAGAATTCCCGCTCTTTCGATCCTTCTGAGTTCAGAGGCTAGCACCATGACCTGGCAACACTTCAAACAGGCGTACCTGATCAAATTCTGGGCCCCTGCCCCGGCGGTTATCGCGGCCGGTATTCTCTCCACCTATTATTTTGGTATTACCGGCACCTTCTGGGCGGTGACCGGCGAATTCACCCGCTGGGGTGGACAACTGCTGCAACTGGCAGGCGTTCACGCTGAAGAGTGGGGATACTACAAACTGATTCACCTCGACGGCACCCCGCTGACCCGCATCGACGGCATGATGATTATTGGCATGTTCGGTGGCTGCTTTGCCGCCGCGCTGTGGGCCAATAACGTCAAACTGCGCATGCCACGCAGCCGCGTGCGTATCCTGCAGGCCATCATCGGTGGCGCGATTGCCGGTTTCGGCGCGCGTCTGGCGATGGGCTGTAATCTGGCCGCATTCTTCACCGGGATCCCTCAGTTCTCGCTGCACGCCTGGTTCTTCGCCGTGGCAACCGCGATCGGTTCCTGGTTCGGCGCGCGCTTCACCCTGCTGCCGCTGTTTCGGATCCCGGTAAAAATGCAGAAAGTCTCTGCCGCATCGCCGTTAACGCAAAAACCGGATCAGGCGCGTCGCCGTTTCCGTCTGGGCATGCTGGTGTTTATCGGCATCGTTGGCTGGGGGCTGTTTACCGCCATCGATAAACCCAAACTCGGCCTCGCGATGCTGTTCGGCGTTGGCTTTGGCCTGCTGATTGAACGCGCGCAAATCTGCTTTACCTCAGCCTTCCGCGATATGTGGATCACCGGGCGCACGCATATGGCGAAAGCGATTATCTTCGGTATGGCGGCCAGCGCTATCGGTATTTTCGGTTATGTTCAGTTGGGAGCAGAAGCCAAAATCATGTGGGCGGGCCCAAATGCGGTGATTGGCGGTCTGCTGTTCGGCTTTGGTATTGTGCTGGCAGGCGGTTGCGAAACCGGCTGGATGTATCGCGCGGTGGAAGGTCAGGTACATTTCTGGTGGGTGGGCATTGGCAACGTCATCGGTTCAACCATTCTCGCCTACTACTGGGATGATATTTCCCCGGCACTGGCAACCAACTGGGATAAAGTCAACCTGCTCAACACTTTCGGCCCGACGGGCGGTCTGCTGGTAACTTACCTTCTGTTGTTTGCGGCGCTGATGCTGATCATCGGTTGGGAAAAACACTTCTTTAAACGCAAGAATCAGTCTGCCGTTGTCACGGCGAAGGAGATAGCATGAAAGATATCGTGCCTGATTACCGTCTGGATATGGTCGGCGAGCCGTGCCCGTACCCGGCAGTCGCCACGCTTGAAGCGATGCCGCAGCTGAAAAAAGGCGAAATTCTGGAAGTGGTGAGCGACTGCCCGCAGTCGATCAACAACATTCCACTGGACGCCCGCAACTACGGCTATACCGTGCTGGATATTCAGCAGGATGGGCCCACGATTCGGTATTTGATTCAGAAGTGAGTTGTTTGCACTCCCCTCACCCCGGCCCTCTCCCACAGGGAGAGGGCGAAAACCGACGCAGAATTCAACACTGAGCACAATCGGTTCCCTCTCCCTGTGGGAGAGGGTTAGGGTGAGGGGAACCCGCACGCACTTACCCATCAATTACACCTGCATGCCCATCACATGAGCATGTATTTTTCATAAACGACAAAGATCGTCCAAGAGCGCATTACATAACAGTTGGTTGGCGTCGTTAAAAACCATCCCTACCCAAGTTCCCCCAAGAATCCCCCTCCATTTATGTCCCATCCATGCCCCATTCCATTTCAGCAATTATCCTCTTCTATACTTTCAGTTCGACTACTGGAGGTTTCCATGTGCGGACGTTTCTCTCAATCAATGACCCGTGAAGATTACCTGGCGTTAATCGCTGAAGAGGCCGAGCGTGACATCCCGTTCGACCCGGAACCGATTGGCCGGTACAACGTGGCGCCAGGCACTAAAGTTTTGCTGTTGAGCGAACGAGACGAACAACTACACCTCGATCCGGTTTACTGGGGCTATGCTCCAGGATGGTGGGATAAGCCGCCTCTGATAAACGCACGTGTGGAAACCGCGGCCACCAGTAGGATGTTCAAACCACTCTGGCAACATGGCCGGGCGATAGTCTTTGCTGATGGCTGGTTCGAATGGAAGAAGGAAGGCGACAGGAAGCAGCCGTACTTCATTCATCGGGCGGACGGTAAGCCGATATTCATGGCAGCGATAGGCAGTACGCCGTTTGAACGTGGCGATGAAGCAGAAGGCTTTCTAATTGTCACGGCGTCTGCCGATAAAGGACTGGTCGATATTCACGACCGCAGGCCACTGGTCCTCTCACCGGAGGCAGCGCGCGAATGGATGAGGCAGGATGTAGGCGGGAAAGAAGCAGAGGAGATTGTTGCTGACGGTTCTGTGTCAGCAGATGCATTTATCTGGCACGCAGTCTCGCGCGCCGTCGGCAATGTGAAGAATCAGGGCCCGGAGTTAATCGAGCCCGTCTGATTAAATTACCGGGCTATCATCATCGGTGGCCCGGTTAATCAGATGCGTCAGAACTCCCTTCACATCCACCTCATCCAAAACATCACCTTCCAGAACCTCACCATCGACCGTTATCAGTGCATCACCTCTACGCCTGGCAAAGTGACAGCCTCCTGAGTACGAAATCAGGTAGGTGCTATCCGGCGAGGGCTTCATACCCTTCTCTATCACCGCAAGTCCATGCGATGTCTCAATCACCAGGCTGTTAGCCGTGACGCCGCAGATAGTCTCTATGGTGAGCGTGCGTTCAATATAGTCTTTTGCTGGCGATGGAAAACCCATGATTGCCCCCATACTTGACACTGGATAAAAACACAGTATAAATACTGTATATCCAACCAGTAAAGAGGGAAGCTAAAATGTTTGTGGAATTGGTTTATGACAAGCGCAATGTGGCAGGACTTCCGGGTGCTCGTGAAATCATCCTGTCAGAGCTTACTAAACGTGTTCACCGGATTTTTCCTGATGCAGATGTGAAGGTGAAACCGATGCAGGCGAACGCCCTAAACAGTGACTGTACGAAAACAGAGAAAGAGCGGCTTAACCGCATGCTTGAGGAAATGTTTGAAGAGTCTGATATGTGGATGGTGGCAGACTGATGGACATCGATAACATCATTATCTCTGGTGTCAGAATCTACTTTCCACCAGATAACATCCTACCCACTCCATCGCCGGATATGCTCACCTTTGCCGTAATTAGAGACGAAGAAGAGTTATCCGACTACTTTCTGATGATACACAAAGATGGAAGATGGGGCTTGGCCACTGCAAGACTTTTCAAAGAACCGGCTGAGGCTATCAGTACGGCAACCAAAATCGGGCAAAACATGTGGTGACAGCATTATTAACTTATATACTTTTTGCACGTGCCAGGGCATGAACAACCTGGCCGCTGCCGCAGCCCATTACGATAATCAGCGCGGCTGCGGCACTGTTAGTTAGCCCTGCTGAGAATCGGTCGGCTCTTCAGACTCGAACTTCCTCATCGCATCAATTGCCTCTTCCTGCTTTTGATTCCAGATACTGCAAGCTGGCATCTGAACACGAACAGAAACAAACTGATCTGTCGGAATATCGACCGGGTCTCCATCAGCCAGGCCATCAATTTCATTACGAGCGAACTCCGGTGCGCCGGGATTCGTACGATGATAGGTTTTTACAAGCACGGAACCATCTGCATTCACTTCATAATCAAGCCAGATTAACGGCTGCTTATTACGGTCTGTGGGGATATCAAAACCGCCGTCTATGCCACCCCAGGCAGCGTCAGCGTTCAGACCAGTGCAGCCTTCAATGAGATATTCTCCGACGCTCAGCCTTGTTACTGTACAGCCTTCAGATTCATCGTTGAGATGGCATGAACCATCGGTATAGACCTGCACGATTGGAGAGGCTGCTTTGAGCGTGCCATCGCTGGCTTTAGTTGTATTTCTGTTATTATAAAAAATAGTCCAACCTGTAACTTCACCAGATGCATTATAAAAACGAGTACCTAAATGCACGGCAGAACCTGAATAAATCCAGTCTATAAGAAACTTATGCCCCCATCCATATTGAGACAAAATAGCCCAGTGCTGGCCCGTAATGCCAGGCCCTGATGCCATACCATTTGAAGCATTTAATCCAATAGCAGAGTCACCTATAGGTAACAAATTAAAATTACTACCGAAATCGGATGCTTGATTACTGACTAGCATCGGTGTGGCTTTCATAAAGGCAGCATGGAGGTTGTTGGCCATCACGACATTATCTCCAGAATCCCCGACATCTTTCGTAGCGCTACTTCCTAAACCGAGGTTTGTGCGAGCGTCTGCTGCTGTCGTTCCGCCATGTCCACCTTGCGCTATTGGAACTGCCCCGTTAGAACCTTTCTGGGCCAATTTACCCAGTGCGGGAATAGTAACGCTGACTCCATTAATCGTTACGGTTACGCTCTGATTTGCTGAAGTGCTGGCGAACGTCTCCCATGCTCCGATATTCTCGTCGTACTCATTAATGAGCTGAGACATACTCTGCGCCAGGCCATCGACTGAGAGGCTATCGGTAACGAGGATGCCGTACTTCTGTCCGCTCAGTGCCGGTGACGCAGCCGGGGTAACGGTTAACGATGTGCCGCTGTTGATAGCGGTAATCTGAAACATCTGGACCGGGTTAGAGAGCACAATAATGGTCTGGCTCACGCGAATCTGGCTTGCCGCTGCTGTCCAGTTCGTCCCGGTGCCGGTTGCGGTATTCCCGTTGATGCTGATGGTACCGGTGTTATAAATCATATTTTCTCCAGGCATAAAAAAACCCGCCGGAGCGGGTTTGAAGTTTAATAAATGTATGAACTGACTATATCGTTAAATATTCGGTAGAATAGCGAATGGAATCTTTAGGCCGTATGGCTTTAAGGTATTTGCCCACGACACCTGATTTCGATTTATCCAGACAGCCTGCAGCGTGCCTCCCGAGAATTTAAAAAACAAACCTGAATATCCGGAAACAGTACCGTCTGTATTGATATTCCCCGGGCAGTCGCTGGCCAGTAACCAGCTGTTCGTTCCAATGCTCTGTGAATAGGCTGTGTTATCTAAATCATAATTTGCAGGTATTTCAAAGAAGCCTGTCACGCGCGGTATTTTTGCAGCTGTCACGGCTGACCAGACAAGCTTTCCCTGGGCGTTGAACACATCGACATAGCCACTTGTGGTTGTGACATCATAGCCAGTACGAGCCATTGTTCCCGCATTAGCCGTCATGTAAGGGTAACCGAAGATAACCTTCGCATTGTTATTGAACTTGAACCACTGCAAATCGTTATTGTAAGGAAAGGGGTTTATTGCAAATCCCATATCCGTACCGTTGCCAAGTGGCGTTGAAATTTCGAAATAGCCAGTATCGGAAATGGTAGAGTAAACTTTTGAATCACGATAATAAGTACAGTAAAAGTCAGAGTCGACCACCTTCGCCCCTGCTGTATTAAAGGACTGGAATCCGCTCATATGAATGCATACACATTAACAGTCACTGTATGGGCATAAGCATATTTTAAAAGAATAAATGTTCTTATCCCTCCATCGTATGCCCGACAGTAGTAATATCCAATTTCACGGCCCGCTGATACCGATACTGGCACCGCAAAGTAACCAGCTGCTGTTGCACCTGCATAACTTGTGGTAACGACCGTCGCACTTGCAGGTACTGAAATAACCAGAGAGCCCACATAACGACAATTATAATCACCAATGTCAGCGACAAGATTGCCTGATGCATCCCAGCATTGTACCCCTTGAGGCATAATCAACTCCTTACCATAAGCCCATACGAACGCGCAGAACATTATTGTTATCGTAAATCTGAATCAATGTATTACTGATAACCATCCGACCGGTTCCCGCGCTGCCATTTATATAAAATGTTCCGTCTTTATTGATGTGCCAGCCGGTGCTGTTCGCGACATAGTTATTGGACTGAATGTAGTTACCGATTTTGGCGTTGCTGATAGTTCCATCACCGATTACGGTATCCCGGATAATCGTCTGTCCATTCTGAATAACGAACGGTAGCGTCGTCACGCCGCCGACAGCCGTTGTCACGGCAAAGCGGTCCGCCAGGAATACCACCTGCGACTGCATGCCGCTGGGCGTGTTCTCAACGCCAATCCCCATGCCCGCCGCGTAGTATTGCCCGTTGCTGGCCAGACCAACTTTGATTGAGTACAGCGCGGATAAATCGCCATTAATATCGGCAATTGCGTTAGCGTTCGTCGTGATGGAGGACGTATGCCCTTCCACCGTCGCGGTGATGGCGTTGATTTGTGTCGCCGTCGCCTGCTGATAATTCGAAACAGTCTGGCTCAGGCTGTTAATCGAGGCTTTATTACCGGCGACGTCCGTCTCAAGGCTCAGCAGTGATTCGGCTGTTGCCTGCTTCTCATCGACGATAACCTGATCGATGCGGTCCAGCTGCGCGCTGTTTCCGGCAACCGTGGCTGAGAGCGTTTTCCGCGTGGCGACCTGCGCCAGGTTGCTCTGGATAATGGCAATCGCTGAGTTCTTGACCCCTCCCGTCATGCCGTCCATAGACACACTGATGCTGTCGATTCGCTGGCCCAGCGCGGTATCAGCCGTCGCAACGGTCTGCTCAAGCTCAGAGAGGGAAGACGACACTTCACCGACCGTACTCGAAAGCTCATTAACGCTGGTCTGAACCTTCCCGACGTCCTGGGCATTTTTGGCGATATCCTTCGCCTGCTGCTCCAGTTCCTCGTTAGCCTGTTTAATATCATCAGCCATGCCAGCGACTTTCTCACTGGTGTCGACGGCATTCTCAATCAGGTCTTTGAAAACCACTGAGTCCTTCATATCCTCCAGGATTGCATCGGTGATATCGGATACATCGATGCTGGCCTGTCCGCGCACCCAGTCGGTCCATCCGCTCTGATTCCCGATCCTGTCGACAAGCCGTGCCTGGTACCAGAATTCCTGCCCCGCCTTCAGCCCCATCTGCTGATAAAGTTTCTGCGGATACGGTACAGATGCCAAAAGCATCGGATTCGAACCGTCAGCGGCAATGCTGTATTGCAGCTCAGTGCTCAGGGTGTCGCCGGTATTCGCCGGGAATCCCCAGGTGACGTTAATCCCGAATACGACGTCTTCGGAGGCTTTAAGCCCGACAGGTTTGGGTACATCACCCGCGCGTCCCTTCAGGTGTGTAAGCGCGGAAGTTGCCCAGAGACTCGATGCACCGCCGGAGTTGATCGCGCGTACACGGACCAGATAATCACCCTCGAAGATGCCAGGCACTTCGATATTGCGAAGACCGGTCTCCGGTACGTTAACCCACTCATTGTCGCCGCGCTTCCACTGCACCCGATAGGCTATGACATCCGCCTGTGGTTTGCCGTTCTTGTCGACCGGCGCATCCCAGGATGCCGTCAGGGTAGCCACTCGCTGCCCCTGGCGCACTGCGTCATAGCTCGCTACCGCGATATTGGTCGGCTGGTTAACGAGGCCGGTTGGTATCAGACTGATTGGCGGCGTGTCCAGGCGGGCATTGTTGTCGACCGCATCATATTTTGATGCGTTATATTCGGCCCCGGTGATTGTGAAGGTGTTTTCTTCATCATCAAATCTCAGGTTCGTAACACGGAAGTATTGCAGGCGCAACTGCCCGGCATCGATGACGAAAACAGCGTTGGGTAACGGCTCTGCCGTGAAAGGCGTGGCGACCACCAGCTGCGTGCCGTTTACGGCCTGGATCACCCTGCTTTCAACGGTACCGCCCCGTGTGCGGATCATCAGCGTGTCACCCGCAACGGCACTGGTTCCCCGATCGGTTGTCACAGCCTTCAACCCGGCGTTATATCCGGTTATACGCCCGCCATAAACACGCCCTGAAAGGCGTTCGTCAGCAAATGCAAACACGGTACCCGGCACGTAGACATAGCCATCAAGCCCGGTCTGTAGCGTGATAATCCGGTCGAGTGAGTTGGAATACACAGCCCACCCGCCACGGCGCTGTGCTTCGCTCTCGCGCGTACAGCCGATTGCGGTGATCTGCGTCTGCTTAAACTTGAACTGCTTAACCAGGTCCGGGAACATCACCGCTGTTGTGCGGTCCTGGTAGTGATTGTCAGGGTCGCTGAAGTTAATCAGCGCGCTGGAGAAGCGGGTCTTTTCACTGCCGCTCGAGTAAACCGGTTTGCCCACCACCGAAGCGCGGGTAAGGATTTGCAGCTTCGACGTATCCGCCGGCATGTCCGAGACAACATTGAACATGTTGTTGCCCCAGAACGTCATGCCATTGAACCCTGCGGCGATGTCTTTGATTACCTGCCACGCATCAGCCTGCGACTGGATGTAGACATCAAACATGAAGCGCGGCTCGGTACCGTCGCCACCCTTCCCGTCAGGTACTTTCTGATCGCAACGCTGGGCAATACGGTAAAGCTCCCACTTATCCAGCATCTGCGCCGTGACGCGTCGGCCAAGTCCGAAACGCGGCTCAGTGAGCACATCGAACCAGATCCATGCCGGGTTATTCGTCCAGCCCCACTTAAACGTCCCGTCCCATGTGCCGCTATAGGTTCGGGCTATCGGATCGTAATTCGAAGGGATGCGGATAATGCGCCCCTTAGGTTTACAGGAAACCTTCGGGATATTGTTGAACGATTTGGCGTTGAACGACACATACAGCAGCGCCGTATGGGGATAACGCAGGCGCGCATCAATCACCTCAGTGATTGCCTGTACCTGCGTTTTATTCTGCAACATCTGGCTGGTGCTGTCATCGGTGTCACGCACCACGCGAATCTGCCAGCCTGTACTGGCTTTCGGAAGATTAATGCGATGGGTCAGTTCATAGAGAGAACTGAGTTTCTCTGTCACGGTTTTAGTCATGACTGTCGAGTAAGCGCCACCGTCCACCGCCAGATCAATATGGTACTGAACCGTAGTGCCGACAATATCCGCATCGTTTTCCTGCTGCTGTAACCCAGGGATGCCAATACGAACCAGCACCGCGTCAATCTGGGTGTTACTCAGTGCGCGGGTCCATGGTGTGGCCTTTGTCAGCGATACCCCAACCGTAGTTTCATTCTCGACTGCAGGGAATCCCGGTATTGGTGTCTGGGTCTGTGTGCCAGGCCGGAAATCCCATGACACATTTTCAAAATTCATCGTTCCGTCGGGATTTCCCAACGGCGTACCGTCCAGGAATATCCGGGTCGCATCCAGGCCACCAGCAAACTCCCCCTCCCCGAGCGCCAGCAGCATGCGGCAGCGTGCCATTGACTGAGCCGAATCGGGCTGTTCTACAGGTGTGTGCTGCTTCTGGCTGCCACCCTTTGCACCAGTGATCGCTTCCATATTACATCCATAAAAAAAGCACCCAATTGGGTGCTTGATATTCAGAAAGGAGTTTTCAGATGTCTTCTGCGACTATGCCGGCACTGATGATGGCGCCGCCAATCTCGCGCTCACCATAAAGAAGCGCCACCGGGTTACCCATCGCAAGGGTATTCACCGAGCCACCGAAGGCATATGAGGGTTTATTGTCAGGATCGTCTCGCCCCTGTAACCCTTTGGGCTGGGGCGAAAGCATCTGGTAAATACCGCCGGCCATCATTGACGCGCCCGACATGATAAGTCCGGCCCCAAAGGTCAGGCCAACGCCTGTCCAGTTGGTCGTTACTCCAATAATTACGCCAGCAACAACCATCACGGCGCCGAGGATTGTCTGGAACATGCCGGCCTTCTTCGCCCCTTCCATAACTGGCGCTATGCGAATATCGCTATCGCCTGCCAGCTCCTGGAAGTCCTGCACGCCTATGTTGCGCTTACCGCGAAACACCGCGAAGGTCATGCCATTTTTTTTTGCATTCATTAGATAGTCTTCCAGCCCGTCGAAGTTGATACACAGGGCTTTGACCGCTTCGGCAGATGTCTGCACTGCCAGTTTATGCACGCGCCCGAACCGGGCGCCCAGTGCGCCATACAATCGAATCGTGGTTAAACGCGCCATGGCTTTATCTCCTGCGGCAGGTCTTTGTGACGAACGCAGATCATCGTGCGGTCTTTGAAATAGCCGCGGGCATACGGGGTAATACATGAAGGCTGGCCGTAAAGGTGATGGAGCAGTTCACCTTCTTCAGTGATGATGCCCGCATGGTTCCACTTATCGGAATCAACCTGCATGATGACCATACAGCCAGGTGCCGGATCGCACTCGACGAACCCTTCCCGCTCCCAGTTTTCGAAATAGAGGTTGTCCGGGTACTGGCTTTCCCACCATGGGTAATCGACGCGAAAATCGTTCAGCGTGACGCCCTGGATGGCATGCCAGTCCATAATCAGCCCCCAGCAGTCATTCGAGCCCAGGATAAACGGACGCCCAATAAGTGGCACCGCCTCCGGCATTATCTCGGCGTATTCATCGCTGTCCGGAGCGTAAATACCCCATACCACGCCGGAGTTATTGCACTGTTGTCGGTCCAGATCGGACGGAATAGGCCGGGCACCGTCGCCAGGGTGGGAGTGGATGACGCGAATAATCGTCCCCGCATCCTCGGCATTTGCCCAGTGCTCGCCGTCAATCCGGAAATGCTCTGTCGGATTTTCGTGCGTATTCGGCACGGGAATGTAGCGCTGGCGACGGCCAGACTGAATAACGAAGCCACAGCACTCGCGTGGGGATTCCTCCAGTGCATGCGCCCGGATAGCTGCCATTATGGTTTTATTCATTGGTACGTCCGGTTATCGGGAAAAAAGCACGGTGGCTGGATAGCCCCCAAAATCAAGGGTCGCGGTATTAGGCTCTGCCAGCCCGGCACCAAACCGCTTACGGCAGTCACTCAGGCAGCCGCCGCACACATCCAGCGCCGGGTCAGCGACAGGATTACCCTTCGCATCAAAATACGCCGTGCCGTTGTAGGTGCAGCCGTCGCCGCTACGGTATTGCCCGCGCAGCGCCCACTCGCAGAGGGAGGTGATTTGCCGTGTAGGAATGACCAGATTTTGCAAATCGGCCGGGCTGCTGAGTGACCAGGTAACTACCTCGTCGTCTTCGGAGGTTTTGGTGTCAAGCCAGAAGGTCTGAAGCGTGAACATCGACGGGTCGGCTGTAGGATTTACACCGCCAGGAAAATTCACGGCATCGAGATAAACCGCGTAAGTGTCGATAATGCTCACTTTAGCGTTAACCATATCCTTAAATTGCAGGCACAGCGCAGTGATATGGCCGTCAAGGTTTGAGACACTGAGAGTGGGCTCCGCTGCCTGGTCTGTTGATAGCTCCAGGCCTGAAACCTGAAACGGCCAAAAATCGTAGGTATTGCCACCGAAGAAGATAGGCTTGGGTCCGAGCTTTTGTTCATCTCCATTGGCAGCATCAATTTCTTCCGGCGTATGGGGGAAAGGTGCGTAGTGGAAACGGTGGATACCACCACTGAACTCTGAGGCGTCAACTTCAACCAGGCGGACTCTGCCACCTGGTGCCAGCATCGCCGCCTGATCGACTAATGCCATTATGCGTACACTCCGTAAGCCCGTTTGATGGTGAACGTCAACTCAGCATATTTGCTGCTGATCTGCGTTTTACGAACCGAATCGGCTACGACGCGGTAAAGTCCCTTCTCTTCACCTGGCGGCGTAATGATGAAAGCTTTCACGGTATGAGCGAGGAGAAAATCACGAATCCTGTCCACTTCCGACTCGTTGCCCGTGTGCTTCATATGGACCTGAATAGCCGTGGAGTTAATCCCGTTATCGGCCACCTGCTCGTAGCCATCACCGAACTGCGCCGCGCGTACTGCCTGACTATATTCAATCGCCCCAGCACCGAGCTGCGAGCGCCAGCTGTATGTTTCAACTGCCATATTTACTCCATAAAAAAACCCGCCGAAGCGGGTTATATAATTCAGTATTGGTCGGCAGAAAAACCGCCTCTTAGCGGATTCAGTTATTCGATATGATTCGGATGTAGTGTGAAGTCGCCACGAGAGCCTGAAGCGAATTTCCGCCTGTTGCACATAACGTTCTGGAATCGTACTCTCGAGACCAGTGGCATAACCAATTTTCCAGGTCATCCACTGAATAATCCTTACGAGCCAAACCCTCTGCGATGGTTACGACCTCATCACTGGGTGCTGTAAGCTCATATCCATTCAGCAACAGGAATACGTAACCAGCCATCATGGCAGTTCGTTTGTTTGCATTTGCGAATGGATGATTCTGGATCAGGCTTTCAATCAGAACAGCAGACAGACGAAACATGTCGTCTGTCTGCTCATAATATCGAATTGTACTTGGTCGTGACTGGGAAGAACTGAGGTTGTTCGGATTCAGTACGCCTATAGGTTCATTTGGCGTCTGAGTCTCGATCAGAGACCTGTTGATGTAAACGATATCTTCGATGGAAAGATAATTGACTCCCTCAACATACTCTGTCGTCATCCGTTTTTACTCAGACCTTTGAAAGTTCTTCCATCGCCTTCTCGTAACGAGCAAACCCGAACTCAAAGGCGTTTTTTACTTGACCAGTATGTGAACAAGCTTCGCTGATCGCTGCACGAGGTTTCGCCACCGTGGATTTGTCACGAGGCGGAATGTACAAGCGATCTGCCTTTTTTAATGCGTGACCCATGATTATCACCCTCATGCACGTTTGGCAGTGCTTTCTCAAATTGTAGGATGTAAACACATCCAAAGATTTCATGACCACTTTAAGTGGTTGAGGACAATTTAATACCATTCGTCATATTTGAGCAATGGGCCCATGTCTGAAGATGGATGCATGTTCGACGAACTTAATCGCGGCCACTTTGCAAGTTAACACCATTTTCGCAGAAATTACCCTCAGGTAATAGTAAACTATTGTCACGTTCTCGGGAGATAGGCCGAGCCTATGATCCTCTTCACACGTTCAAGAATGGCATAAAAAGCACTTTTTGCACAAAATGCATGGTTTGGTTGGAATGCACGACAACAAAGATTGCTGTAGTATTTGGCCCCATCTGAAAGAGGCGCTCAGATTTTGACCACACACCGCCCCCCCGGCGAAAACAAAAAGCCCCGCGTTAGCGAGGCTTGGTTTTGGTTGAAAGCATGGGAGGGAAAGATATCAAACCATTTTGGTTTAACTTCCATTCATTTCTACAAGCCGGTAATCAGTCTTCCCATCCTTGTCTTCAATACATTCAGCCCTGAATTTCTGCTCAAGACCAAATTTATTTTTGGCGCTAAACTCCTGCGTGGCGTAAAACTTACCGTCATCACCGAGCCATCTGTTCGAGCCAAACACCGACATATCCAGGGTGCTTTTGTTAATGACTGACATCCTTACGTAAGCTTCACACGCGCTTCTCAACTCATCCAGCTTCTTATCAGATAACGCTTTGGCTTCCTCAGCTTTCAATTCGTCATCAGTTTTCAGACTAAGTCTCGCTGCCACAAGGACAACAACTAAAAGTAAAATGAGCAAACCAATGGTTTTGAGTATCTTCTTAAAGATTTTTTTTAACACAATCATCCCCTGATTTTTATGGTTTTCATCATATTAACCAGGGGACGACGTAAACACTACCTGCCTTTACTGAAGTTGTAGATCATGCCTCCAGGCTTAAGGTGCTTCTGGATAACCTGCAACGCAGCGTTCTGCATTTCATCAGCAAGGGCACGGCCCATAGCATCACCTGAGCTGGAAGACTGAACAGTTGCAGAACCACCAGCATCAACGTTAACGGTGGTATTAATAACCGGAGCCATACCGCCACCGCCCTGGGCGCGTACGCCCAACCGCCCGGCAGAATCCCGAGTAAGTGGCATGATTGCTTCAGCGCCGGCCTCTGCGAATACACCGCCCTTCGCAAACTTGGACGCCCCCTGGAAAGTAAAATACTGGGGAGAGTCGTATACCCCATTGACGTACTTACTGAGCCCGGGCGAGTCATAGACACCGCCTTTAGCATTAAAGGTTAGCCCAGCAGCAGCGTTAGCATATGATCCGCCAGGAGTGCTGCCGCCGCTACTGCCACCGCTTATCCAGCCCATCGCAGCCTGTACTGTATAGGCCACTATAAGTTGGTTGGTTATCTCGAGGATCATCTTGAGCATAGATTTGCCGAACTCTTTAACTGACGCGGTGCCAGTTGTCATAAGCTCAGTCAGCATGTTGCCCAGGCCGGTCAGCGTGGAACTGGCAACGTTTTTAACGGCGTCGTAAGTGTTCGTGGCCGCATCCAGATATTCATTCCAGCCACTTACCGCACCTGCTTTCCAGTCGCCCCGTAATTTGTCCTCTTCAGCGTAATATTTTCTGAGAGCTGCCAGTTCTTTTTTATAACCGGCATCGTCAAGCTTACCGCCACCGTTGAGCCAGCCCTGGCGAAGCTGCGCCTCTTCCATCATGCGCTGCGTTTGCCGACTGCTGAGGCCTGCACTGTCGCGCAATGCATCGGTTTTTTCCGACATCTGCGTGACGTATTTATTCGCCTGCTGCGCCAGGCCGTTAATCTTCTGCTGCGCCTCTACTTCCTTATTCTTCTGATCAACCACCTTGGCGGCGTTCAGAATCGCCTCACGGCTCGACAGTAAAGATTTTTCCTGAGCAGTAAGCGACCGTGTCTTCGAAGCCTCATCCAGCTCTGCAAAGCGTGATTGCTGCTTGCTGAGTTCAGTGTTTTTGGCGTGGACATCACCGGTCTGCCGCAGAGTTTCGAGCGTTTCCGTTAACGTTCTGGCCTGTGCCCGGTAGTTCTCAAGAGTGCGATCGCCAGCATCCAGAGTGGCTTTGGCCTCTTTGGTCTTTTTGGTCGAGTCTTCGGCAAGCTTCGATACTGCGTCCTTTGTTTCACGACTTACCGACCCGTTGCCTTTTACTCCACCACCAGCGCCATTTCTGGCCTCATCCTCCCATTGTCCTTGGGATTTACTGAGGTTTGCAAAGTGCTTGTTGTAGTCGGCAGTAAGCTGGACATACTCCTTGTTGGCAGCTTCTCGATTCTTGGCGACGCTCTCAGCTAACCCATCAAACCCCATGGATTTGATGAGTGCTTCTCCACCCGGGAGTTTGTTTGCAATATCTGTGAAGCCAGTGACCATTCCCCCCATAATTTCGAGAGAGAACTCTTTCATCTTCACGAACAGGGCCTCAAACGAGGTTCCCAGCAGCTTAAGTACTTCGATGACCTGGTTGCCCCAGGCCCTCACTGTGACCCCGATTTGACCGAAGGTATCGGAGGCAAAAGCCTTAAGACCGTTCCACGCCTGCCCGATATTATCGGTGGCCTCTACAATTTTATTACTTCGATCCTCCATGGTGTCGGCAAAAAGCGTTATAGCTTCGTTTGCCGCTGCTGTTTTCCCCTTCGTTTTCTCCAGGGTAATGATGTGCTTCATCATGGCTTCATCAACAAAGCCATATTGCTGGTTCAAGCTTGCGAGCGCTTTAATAGGGTCGCTTGCCAGGCGTGAAAAATCCGCCAGCGCAGCCTTTGTATCCAGCCCAGCATCGCCCATAGCCAGAATTGATTTGGCGATTTTCGACATCTGGTCGGCGGTATACTTCCCGGTGTCATTTAGTTGGACCAGGGTATCAACGGACTCAGCCAGGGAAGCACCTGCGTTATCAGCAACAGCTTTTGCCGCATCATTCAGTTGCTGCATGGAGGAAAAACCAGCCCCGCCCATCAAAATGAGCGATCTGGCAACGTTGTCGAACTGTTGGGATGAACTGTATGCAGCCCCCGCCAGAAGAGCCAGTAAACCCACCGTGCCCGCAATCGCAAGATTAAAGGTATTTAGCAGCCCGCCGGCCCGCCCCAGTTTCTCCGCTGCCTCACTGGTATTGTTAAGTCCTTCAGCAGCGTCACTAATCCCCGCTGCCGACTCGGATGTTTCTCTGCTCTCCTCGTTAAACCCAAACAATGCGTCCCGCAAAGCCTGGAGCATTGGACTTAACCCCCCGAAGGAATCTTTTATTTGCCCACCTTGCTGGAGCAGGATAAGGAATGGAGACTGCCCTCCCGCCAGTTGCGTAGCGATATCGGTAAACTGCGCCGGAAGCGTGCGCAGCGCTGCGCTGTATTGACCGACGGAGATTCCAGCGCGGCGGGCCGCCGCCTCTTGGCGGGATAGTGCCTCTGGGAGAGCGTCAGCCACGCCAGAGAGGCGCTCACGCGTCTGGTTAAGGATTGTGTTGAAGTGCTCGAACTGAGCACCGTTAATGCGCCCTGCTTCGAAATGGGCCACCAGCTGTGCGTGCTGCTCATCCAGCGAGTTGAAAGCACGAATCGTCGGGTCGATGGAGCCCAGCAGGTTTTTCAGTGCTGTGGACTGCTTCTCTGCCGCCTGGGTGGCGGCTAATTCAGCCTGAGCACGCGCTGCTGCCTCGCCGGTGTCGGTCAGCTTGAGGCGGGTGTCGTCCAGAATTTTGCTATACGCCTGGAACGAATCAGTATCAAGAAACCCCTTCGCCTGGAAGTTGCGCAGTGCCGCCTGCTGCTCATCAAGGCGGTTAAGCGCCTTGTTTACCGGGTCAATATTCTCCAGCAGCCCCCTGAGCGCGTTCTGCTGTTCCTTAATTCCTTCACTGCCCTGTTTCGCAGATTCAGCGCCAGCGCGAAACACGCTATTCAGATCATCTGCTTTATCTACAGCACCGGCCGCCGCCTGGCCGAGTTTATCCAGTTCGTTGCTGGCTGTTTTCAGGTCAGAAACATCGGCCCGCAAAGTAATCGAGGCGATCTGGTCTGTCATTATTTCGTCTCCTTGTGCATTACCTTGAGAGCCTCGCTTTCCATAATTTGAAGGTCAGCCATGCAGGCCGCCGCATCCTCAACCCCGTGTAACTCGAACATCCAGGGTAGAACGTTGTAATCAAGGCCGGTCGCCCCGCTCGCGCCGACTCGCCACTGGGTCGCCAGGGAAGAGAAGATGGTGAAGGACCGCCACACCGAGGGCAGGATCCACACCTCTTCCTCCACGTCCTCAGGCGTCAAACCAAAAGCGCTCAGCTCCGCGAGAGTCGGCCCCGGCGTGTACAACGCTGCGGCGACCTGCCTCAGTTTTTTTCGCGGATGCCCATGAGTTCCTTGGTGTAAGCCAGGCCGATGCTGTCAAACGCGCGAGGGTAGTTCTTCAGCAGGACGATCACGTTATCGCGGGTGAGTTCATCCGGCAGCGCCCAGCCATCGACGATTTCCATCAGGTAATCGGCCTGTGGCTCAATAGCAGCTTTCTTGCTTGCTGCATCCTTTTGCAGTTTCTCGTCCATCGCGCGCAGCTCTTCCAGCGTCTTATGGCGGAAGGTGAATGTAAGCTTGCCGTCTTCGGTACCGGCGCGCGGGATGCTGGCAGTTGCGGAGAAGGTTGGGTTTGGGATCAGGGAGAATTTGGTCATTTCGGTTCCTTAGAAAAAAAGAAACCCGCCGGAGCGGGTATTAGTTAATGCCGGGCAGATACATCTGGACTTCGTCAGCAGCACGCTCCCGGACTGAATGCAGGAGTTGTTTGCGCCCACCAATACCCCACTTAGCCATCTGACTTGCACACTGGCTAATTGCTTTGGTTTCAGTGTTGATGATGTGGTCGATTTTGTTCAGGCGCGACATGGCACTAATACCCAGACGCACCACTGTTCTAAATACTTCGTACACTTCAATCTCAAACTCTGGTTTTATCCAGGCGGCATAGCGAATTGCCAGAAGTTCAATGCCCCATGCACCACTTTGATCACCGCCTTTTATAACCTTAAGTGGTTGATTTTGTTCCGAAGCACTTTTTAGTGCTTTGGATTTTAGCGCTTTAACGAAGCGTTTGATCTGCGCGCTACGCAGGAAGACGCTGGGCCTTTGTGACTCAGTAGCCTCTCCGTTAGCTACCGCTGCCGCATGAAGATCGTTAAGACTGTACCGGCCTTCGTCATCAACGTGGACGGAGACCCCATTCACTGAGACGGTTGGGTGATTCATGGTGTGTACCTTTTAAAAAGCGAACCTGTTCACACAGAAAAGCCGCCCCAAGAGGCCCACCGGCACTAACGGCAGTTCTCAGGAACGCTTTCTGAAAGGTTCTTGGTTAGAGAGCGCGTGTGAAGGCGCAGTTTGAAAAGATGGGCAATGCGAATACAGAAAATTCGCCAGCGGTACTCATTGCGAAATAAAGCCCGGCGAACCGGGCCTGATTGATTAGCTGACAGTAACGGTGCACCCAGCAGAGGTAAGCGTCTTGCCTGCGGCATCAGTGACTTCGCAGGTGTAAACGCCAGCATCGGAAGACTGTGCGGATGGAATGTTAAGCGTCGATGCCGTTTTACCAGGAATGGCGGTACCGCCTTTCTTCCATACGTAGGTGTAAGGCGCTGAACCACCCTGCATGACAACAGCCAGGTCCAGAGGTGAGCCAGAGGCAACAGACTTGGTTGCCAGCAGGTCTGTCAGGAATGCCAGCGGCACAGCGGAAGAGTCAGCGATCGGGTAAATCTGCATATCCGATTCGAAGTTCATGCGCGCTTCGTTGCTTTCTACGGCGTTGATTTCGGTCTTTGGTACCTTCTGGAATGAGACTTTCGCAGAGTAGTAGCGGTCCGCTTTGCCGCGCTGGTTGTGGAACCAGATTGCCGTCGTATCGCTTGACTCATCGAGTTCAATCAGTCGCTTGTAGATGGCAAGCAGCGGGTCGTGAGCGAACGTATAGACCTGTACCACTGCGTTTTTAAACGTCGGGATAGTTCGGGCTTTATCATCTTCCAGGAACTGGATGCTGATGGTCTGCTGGTCGCCACCTTCGGTAGATAAGGTCATGACCTGTGGCATGGTGATCCACGAGTCAATTTTGCGTAGCGTCCCCGCGCCAGTACCGGCCGGGAATTTATTGGTATCGGTGGTATCGAACGCTTCCAGCACGATTTTGGTACCAGTGACCGACTTCACGCGAAGCACCATGTTATCGAGCTTCAGCCAGCCAGAGTTAACCTGGACAACATCACCCGCCAGAATGCCAGCGGCAGATGCAACAGTCAGTTCGCATTCAGTTGCGTTAGAGGCAGCGGTAAAGGTGATGGGAGCCTGATAGGCCTTGGCCACGTTCACACGCGAGCCGTTAGGGATTGCGAATGCCATAGCACTCTCCTGAATTTAGCTAATAAAAAACCCGCCATCTGGCAGGTCAGTAGTCAGCGCGGTACTGCATGCTGACGGGAATGGTGTAGGTTATGGAGCCACTGGACCCGTTGGGCGCCGAGGTTGGCCGGTCCTGGATGGGTTGTCTCACCTGCGGCGGCCCGTTGATGTAAACCGTCAGATTACCGTCCACCAGCGGCAGTCCTTCAGGGAAGGCATCGGCAACAGACTTTGCCAGCCCCCTTGCCAGCGTCACCCCGCCGCCTGCCGGCGCGATGATGTTGAGCTGGAGGATGCCCTGATATGTAAGCAACTGACCTTCCAGATCCTGCCCCACGGTTTGCGCCGGAAGAACGTAAACACGCCCGTACGGCGCATTATCCGGTGGAGTAAACGCGATGTTCGGCCAGGCCACCGGCAGCCCGAGCGAGGAGCAGATAACCGCGACGCGACCTTCCAGCATGCCAGCGATACGCATTGACTGATCACCGGCCATTGCGCACCTCGCTCATTGCCTCACGGAATAGCTGCGCCGCGTCGATAGCTGTAATGCCCACCATCCCGCCCGGCGCCTGGGTGGAATGACCGTTTTCCAGCGCTGCCGCATATGGCAGGTTATTGGTGAAGTAAATCGAGCTGACCTGGCCCACTCTGAATACCTCAAGCACCGCCATGCCACGGGAATTTGAGCCCTGGCCGGAAGCATCTGGTGTATCGTTTGACTGAGTCGGCTGGCTGTCGAAACCAACATACCAGTTGTTTTTGAACCGCCCGCCGACATAGCCGTCTGGCTTTTTGATGTCCATCGAGTCGTTTACGCGCAGGCCGCGCTTGAGCCGCCCGGCTTTGGTGAGGTTAGCCGGATTATCACGTAGGTTCGCGTTATGCTCCCGAACTGCATCGTTATAGGCCGATGCTGTCTGGTTCACCTGCCAGAGGTCGGGGTTACCAATTGGAGACATCTCCACCAACTGAGCGAGGATTTTAATACCCGTCCTGCGTACCACCTCATCCATCTCCTCTTTTGAGCTATCCACGAACAACTGAATGGCAGCCAGGAACGGCTGATTAGCAGTACTGGCCATACTCACGCCCTCAGTTGGATGTTGTAGGAGATAAGCACATCAGCAGGCTTAACCGGATTCGGCTGCACTACCCGCCACTTTTTGCCGTCAATCTCGATGCGGTCATCGATACGCACCTCAGTTTCATACGTGGCCGCCAGCTTCTTATCGCCTGTAGCAATCAGAGAGCCGTCGATTTCACGAGAGGAGTATTCAGTGATAACGCCGGTAACGGTCGCGATAACAGGCTCGGTGGTAATCTCTTTCCCATACTGATCGCGGGAGGTGGTACCGCCTCGGGTCAGTTGGTAGGATTTGCCGTTATCCTTCAGGAGCCGCGTTGCCGTAGCGCGCATGCGGAGATAGTCGATTGCCATGCTACCCCCTTTCGATACGGATCTGATTGCCGCCCACCACCAGCCCGCGCAGCGAGGAATAGAACCAGGGGAATGACGGCGAGGCCTTATTGGTTCCCGGCTCGTACTGGACGGTAACAGCACCCTCAACGCGCTCCATTGTCACGGCGCCACCACCAGCTACCGACGGCGTGAGGTCAATCTCCTGAGATTCGATAGCCAGCCGGCATTGAGCATCAACCAGGCGCTGTGGGATAGCGTCATCCGACAGGTCAACACCGTCGAAGCGCACGCCAGAGCGAGGCCAGGATAGTGGCTGTGAAACAACGCTGCGCTGCCCGCGCCATGACTTACCTTCCAGATAATCCATTGCCTGCATCAGCATCTGGCCGCACTCACCATCATCTGCAGGAATGCTATATCCGCGCCAGGCGGCAAATGCCCGCAGGTCTGACACGCTGGCGTAGCTGTTGAAGTCTGGAGAGTTGGGATCGGCAACCAGCATGGTTATTCCTCCCGACGCCAGTCCAGCGCCAGCCAGTTATCCACTTCATCAGGATGAACATCTGCACGCAGCGGGCCGCCAGGGAATTCCGTGGTGTCGCGAACCATGACCACCAGCTCAATACCATGCTGAGCTGCAAGCTTTTCCGCGTCACGTTGTGCGCGCTGCTCTTTGGTTAATCCGGCCATTGGGCCTCCTGAAAAACAAAGGGGCCGAAGCCCCCTGGGTTAACCCATGATGATGGCGGAATGACGTGGCGCCACAGCAGCCACACCCCATGCCAGACCAACTTCATAACGCACCTGACGGTACTGGCGGTACAGCGCCACCTGGAAGGTGATGCCAGATACCGGGTCGGTCACATTCATGACGTCATCAGCAGTATCGCCACCTTCAGGCATCGCCGGGGTACGGCTGGCCAGCAGGAATGCCCCGCGGTCAAACGCCATGTTCGGTACAAATTCGCTCAACACAGTGACATCAGCCTGGTCTGCCAGATCCTGACGGAGCCCCGGCGCGCTGATGGTGATAGTGGAAGACGTAGCCGCAACAACCAGATACTGATTGTCATCACCAGCGAACTTCACCGCAGTACCTGCAGCAATACCGCCGGTGCCGGCAGAGATAGCGATGATGATATCGCCCTCTTTCTTCTCGCCATTGACCTTATAGCCAGCAGCAGCGCTTTTCGCGGTACGCTTGATGCTGAAGGATTCGTGGAGGTTGAAGCCCATGATGCGACCGATAACACCTTCACGCAGCAGCTGGTCGGTTCCCGCTTCGTTCGCTTTGAAGAGGACAGCCTGTTTACCACGGATGGATGCCATCGCTTCGCCACCAAGCACCATACGCAAATCGGTAGTCGGCGCACCGTTATCGGTCAGGATTTGACGCGCCAACGCAGCATCAGTCAGATCGTCTTTGATGCTGAACGGGGTATTCTTCGGCGCGCCAACAGCGCGGGAGGAGTTGAGGTACAGCGCAGCGAGGTCTGCATCCACTTCGTTCGCCAGCGCTCGGAAAGCCTGCTTGAACTGGTCAGCCAGGATGGTGTTGTAGGTACCAGCCGGGCCCAAAGCCAATTGCTCTTCACCATCCCATTTGACCGGGGCCATCTTGGATTTGGTGATTTTGACATCCACACCACCGATGGTCTGGTCGCCAGAATTAGGTGCTGACGGACCAGGGACAATATCTTCAGTGGTGGCTGCAGGTGCGACTGGCGCACGTACGGTCTGGTCTTTTGCAGCAGCATCCGCTTTCGCGTCACGAGCCACCGCAGGAATAAAACCAGTTTGCTCGCGGGACACTACGTCCAGCGCGGTATAGATGGTCGGGATTAAATTTGTGAGAGTATTCACTAGATTGTCCTTATGATTCAATGGATTGATATTTGCTCTATCCAGAGCTTGCGCCGCACCTCTTCCAAGGATAAGCTAGGGATTACATCTGTTATAAATGGTAATCAAAATTGAAAAAATGTCTGATTGATGGCTGTGATCGCGATGCTGATTCAAAGGCGCATGGTAAAAAAGGATATTGCTCGGCCCATTACCAGCGCATCCGAATTTATGGTGATGCGATGACGTACAAAAAGATCGCAAAACCTTTTGAATTTAAAAAATGTTTGGTTGAGGACTGCGAAAGAAGCGCTAACCGTACTAATGGCGGTAAACGTGGATATTGCTCAATGCACTATCTGCGAGTTAAACGATCTGGAGACCCTTTGGTTGTTAAACAGACTCCATCACCTGCAAAAGACTTTATTGAAACGCATAAAGATTATGATTCTGATGAATGTTTAATCTGGCCTTTCCACCGAGATAAAAAAGACGGCTACGGGCGCATTCATGAATCAGGAACTGAGCGGCTAATAACCGCCTCAAGGGCAATGTGTATCGCTGCCCATGGTGAGCCACCAACCCAACGCCATGAATCTGCTCACAGTTGTGGTAAAGGACATGAAGGATGTGTTAATCCACGACACCTTTACTGGGCAACCCCAGAGGAAAATCAGGGCGACAGAGTCCTGCACGGCACATCAAATAGAGGCGAGGCTCAATGGAATCACAAGCTAACTGTTGAGCAAGTGCGGGAGATCAGGAAACTTATAGACTCCCACACATTGCGAGAATTAGCTGATATGTACTCAGTATCAACCAGAGCTATTCACAGCATAAAAACCAGAAAAACATGGGCGTGGCTCGATTAATCGACGATGCTGACGCCGTCTTTCAGCGCTGCTTGCTTGCCAGCGTTATCCAGGGAATCAAACGCACCGCGTTTCATGGTTTTTTGCCCGGCCTGATGCTGCGACTGGTGGGAGTCACCGCCGCTGTTGCCGGACGATTTGAGGATGTAGTCTTTCTGCGGATGCGACTCGACCAGAGATTCCAGCGCTTCATCGAAGCTAGCCAGCTCGCCAGGCTTGGTGCGAGAGAACACCTTATTGCCCTGACCGTCGAAGGCCACGACCTTGCCGTCTTCGATTTTGAAGTTCTGCCCGAAGTACGAACGCACGAACTCAGCCGGGATCGCCATCTTCTCTGAAATGAATCTGGAGCCACCGAAGCGGCCGCCGATCATCTCGTCGTAGAGCTGGCTTTCGAGCTGTTTGGTCTTGCCGTTCGCTTCATCCAGCTGCTGCTGGAATACCTTGGTAATCTCAGCCTTAACCTGGTCAACAGCGCCAGCGTCGATCAGTTTTTTCTGGTCGATTTTGGTCATCATCTCCAGGGCTTCGAGCGCCTTGGTCGGATCGGTGATGCCAGAGAATTTCGCGAGACTGGCTTCCGCCGCCTCCTTCGCTTCACGGTGAGTTTTAGCTTCACCATTCAGGGAGGTGATTTTGGTCATCGCTGCGGCTGCGTCGAACGGGATCTCTTTGCCATCTTCATGGATGTACACAGGCATACCGTTTTCAACGACCACATTTCCGTTAGCATCAAGTTTCAGTTTCATTGTTTTTGCTCCAGCCTTCCGGCCATTGGTAATAGGTCATCCGACCCGGTCACCGCGTCGCATCCGCTCAGCGGCAGGCATAAAAAAGGCCGCTCGGAGGCGACCTGCTAAAACGATAAGTAACTGGTTTAGATAATCTGCCAGTCATCAGCTAAGACGTCGGTTTGGCTTGGTGCCCAAGGCACGCGAGCGCCATTTGGGTATGGCATAGCACCATTGCATGGCACCGGATAAATTAAACGAATGTACGGCAGGTCCACAGATGGCGACTGCTGGACCAGCTCAAGCCACAGGCCCTTGCCGTTCCAGCCTGCCCGGGTGACACGCTTTCCTGATTTCAGAGCCTCGACAGCCAATCCGAAGCTAAGGCCCGATACTGGTCGGTAGGCTTTGTCGAACACCTCTTTTGGACTCCAGCTCACATACCCATTAAAGCGCTCGGTATTTGGCTTTCCGCCATCCAGATACTCGACGAGATAGCCTTCATCGCTGCCATTTTCATCACCTGGCAACTGCCAGCCGCGAAAATCGTTATAAGCCTGACGGTTCATCGGGTAAGCATTGATAAGCTTCACGCCAATATGTTGAGTCATTGGTTTTTACCTTTATCAGTTATTCGAACGCCGACGCATCCACGCGGCGCAGTTCGTCCAGAGTCATGAACTCACCTTTATCGGTGAACATTTCCGGCACCGTGATTTTGCCGTCACGTAGCATCATGGCGCGGGTAACACCCAGCACCTGCTCCTGCCGTGCGTACGGTTGCCGGGTAAGCCAATCGGCATAGCTGGTATGCGCTGGTACCTGCCCATCCATCGAGGCGCGTGTAGCGCTGCTCAGTTCGCCTGAGGCTATCTGCATCTCTTCCCACGATTTGGTAATCAGGATTTCACCGGAGCGACAGTTTGATACGAGCAAGCCGTTAGCGAAGTATGAATTAGCCTCACCAACAGAAAGGTCGTATAATTCATTCCTATTATCGACAACAAAAATGGATTCAATAGTGCCATGAGAAAAGTTATTGATTACGCATTCCTCATCCAGTTCGAGCATTGGGGCAAGGGCCTTTCTTTGCGTGAAATCGAGAGGCTGTACGGGCTCGGCAATGGTGTTGTCTCCCGAGCAGCCATTAAGCACGGCATCAGAACGCGTACTAGAGCTGAGCAGCAGCGTGTCAGCATCGACCGCGGAATTACCACCTACCACAGCGGAGCCGATCACCACTTCTTTGGGCTCAGAAAGGAAAACAGCGACGTCATGGCCGCCCACTCCGCTCGCATGACCGCGAACAACCCCACTCAAAACAGAGATGTCGTGGAAAGAATCAAGTCAACCAATCTTGCCAATGGTCATTTCGAGAGAGTCAGCGAACGAATGAAGAGCCGCCACGTTAGCCATGAATACCGAGAGAAAATAGCCAAAACGCTGCAACCCCAATTCAGAGAGAAGATTAGCGATCGCGAGCAAATGATGCTTCTCGCTCTCTCCCATGATGATAGATGGGTTCACCAGCACCTTTTCGAACACTATCTGCTCGACTTTGCGATCCCATCCCTCGGCGTGGCTATCGAAATCGACGTCGGCGGGCACAAGCTCGGTCGTTCTCAGAAGCGCGATGAGAGTTTGGCGGAGTCTGGCTGGGTAATCCTGCGCATGAGATGTGACAAGGCCACTTCCGTTGATTACTGGCACCACCTCTTTTCCATGATGGAAAAGTTTGTCCCCAACTTTGAGAGCTCCTGCAAATTTCCACCCTTCAAGCGTCAATACCGGGTGATCGTGCGTTATCAAAAGAACCCTACCGGTATCATCCTGGATCTTAATGACAGGGAGACCATTAGCAGCCTTTCTGACCTTCTGCATGACCGGCTCAAAGCACCCTTTATGGGTTAAAGCCCTATCCCCAAGTTCGATATGTTCCACCGCTTTGGGGCCATTGTCAGTTGTGATGATGGTCCCTTTTGGTACCGCGCAAAAGTGGATTTTTCCAGGCCCTCTGAGATACGGCACCACATGGCCCAGCGGCTTGCCGTCGAGGGTGTAGAGCTTGCGGTCGCGGATAATGCACCACTGGCTGGTATGTGTATCCAGCGTGGACGACCACTGTTTGGCCTTCACGATATCGCTGTTGGCCTGTGCGAACTCCTGGCGCGCCGTGGCGGCCATGTGATTCACAGCGGTGCGGGTCACCACCGCCATGTCGCGCCGGGATGCGTTGATCACCCCGTCTTCACGGTTGAGTTTTGGCGTGCCAGCAGCGCGCCGGACAATCTGTTCTACCGTCTCGCCCTGGAGGAAACCGGAGCGCACAGCATTTGTGATTTTGTCCAGCCGGTCGGCTTCAAGCTTCTGGCCCCACTCCTTCAGCAATCTCCCCTGGAATGGCTGCGCTGCTGCTGCGGCGTAGACCTGCTCAGGTGCGATGCTTTGCAACGGCACATGCTTAAGGATCTGCTTCGGGATGATGCTGCTGAACAGGTCCAGCTGATACCCGGCCTCATATTCAACGTAGCGCGTCAGTTCACGTGCCAGCGCAGCATTCACCGGTTCATAGGCCTGTTGATTCAGGTCGCGCACACCAGCCAGCAGCGAAGCCAGGCGGCGAGCGCTGTAGGTATCAGCGCGCTTACCCTCCAGCAGAACAAGCAGCCGGGCAGCCAGATCAGCATCCATCCTGTTAAGCAGCCCCACCATTCGTCGGGCAACACCCGTCCCGTAGCGCGTCACGTAAAGTCCGTGAGCTATGGTCTCGTCCTGCAACCTGTCGTTTACCGAACGAGCCATATCACACCTCGCCCGGTGGCGGTTCAGTCAGAGATGCTGACTCAGCAAGCAACTCGCTCAGAACCACATCAGGATCCGCATCGGCATCAATAATGTTCAACTTCTGTAGCGATTTAATCGCATCAGCTCGACGGATATCACCACCCTGGCGCAGTGCCTGGATGGCAAGCGCGGCGGACGGATTGAATACGGTCGATTCGACATCCAGCTCAGTGCGGACATCTACGTTGCCACCATCTTTCTCGCCGATGTACTCAGCCATGATTTGCAGGATGTTGTCGATCGCATCTTCAAGGCTGGTAGCCATGGTGTAGAGCGGTGACTGCTCCTGCATTTTCTCTTCAGAGGTCTGGTCTACCGATTTGGTAGAGGTGTTCTCTGTACGCAGCAACTTCGCGCCCGCCTGGCGCATCTGCTCCACAAGTTCTGCCAGCGACTCTTTACCAGCACCGATGGAGGAGCCTGTATGCTCGACGTATTCCAGACCCTGCTTTTGCCGATCAGTGAACGACGTAGCTGAAGACGAGCCAATTATCAGCTCTTGCCCCTCTTCCAAACCGAACACCGTGAGCAACGGCACCCTGGCGACGTGCAGAATGTTGTCCTGCTCGCTCTGGCTCTGCCAATGCTTGATGTTCAGCAGGGCCATGTTGAGCAGTGGCGGTGATCCGCACATAAACCCGGTGCGCTTGGTGTAGAGCGTGACCAGAGTGATATCCTGGCGGGATGTCTGCCACTCCTCGAATAGCGCCCAGTTCGCGGCACCGTCAGCATCTTTGGCCTTGCGGTAAATTTCCACCTTTCCAGGTGTCAGGTACCGTATTTGCTCGACCTTGGTCTGCCCGAAGTCGTCGCCGTCTTCGACCACAACCTCTTTGATACGCAGCGCAGTCAGCACCACTTTGCCGTCCACCATTTTCGACTTCCAGCCAATTACCTGGCGTGGATTAAGCATGGTGACATAGGGGCGCGCGCCGGTAGCTTTCTCTTCAGCTTTGGTTTTCACCTTTTCGGTGTCCACCCTGGGATAATCCACCAGCGCGTGGGAGAGTCCATACTGCATCGCCAGACCGAAGAATGCCTGCGCCCATACGTCCAGGCGCGTCCCCTCAAGGTCGAAGTTTTTCGCATACTCTCGCAGCTGATCAGGCACATTCTCGGCAATCTTAATGGGCTCGGCGAATACACGCCCGATGTTTTGCTTAATGGTCTCTTCGTAGGCTGGCAGAAGCGTGGCCACGGCGAGGCGTTTTTTGTAGTCCTCTTTGTCTTCTTTTGGCCAGCGCGGGAGATAAGACTCTCCAAGCTGTCGCATATAGAGCGTGCCGCCCATCAGGGCGTCGTTGATATCCCACGCCTCGACCATGTTCCCATAGTCCAGATTGGGTGTTGAGATGTCAGGCATGGAGTTACATCCGTAGGTTGGTGACTTTGCCGACTTTCTTCGGCGGTGAATGCAGGACGGCATATCGAGTGCCATCCCAGTCGTGATCTTCCTGCTGAGTGTCTACGTCATCAGGGTTCTTACTGTCGCGAACGAGCACCGGAACACGGCTTATCCAGCCGCGGCAATAGTCGAAGACGTAGAATGCTGGTTTCTCAGGTACACCAGATTCCAGCTTCTTACCCTCAAGGACGGCCTCCAGCATGTCAGCAAAGAGGGCCGATCCGTTTACGCGCGATCCCGGTTTCTTGTTGGATGGAACCCACTTAACGCCCTGCGATTCCATCTTCTGGGCAATAGAGAGCTCGTCATCGCCAGTGTTGTAGATGGCACCGTCAGCTGGGCCCGGCACAACCTTTTTGCAGATACCGGGCATGATGTTCAGTTGCCCCTGAGTTATCCCATTGAGTTTTATCTCTTCAGGTTCAGGCAGCTCTTCGCCCATCAGCCGCTTATCAATCCAGGCCACACCCTTGGCGACGTTTGTCGAGCTCATATTGAGCCCTTTGTTCAGCTCGTCAGGTGGACAGCCATACCACTCGCCAATCAGGATCAGCGACCCGGCTGGCGGGCAGAACTGGCGACCATCAGGCAGCTCTGCGGCGGTTCCGTCGGATCGTGCCCACCAGAGGTTGGAAAACGGTTTCGATTCGCCCCAGTCATGCGAGCGGTCGACCGTCCAGCTATCCGGTATGCGGAATGGCTTGATGACATGATGCGAGGCATTCCACAGATGGTCGAAACGTCCGCCGCTGGTAACATCCCACGAGCCATCAACCCACGCCTTACGGCGATTCGGGTCTTTGATGGCCATCAGCGTTGCGATGTACTGCGGATCGAGGTACGGGTTCTCTTTGAACGAGCCGTGAATCGCAACGCGGGTAAGCGTGACGTCCTCTTCACGCTCGGTCTGCGGGTTGAACACCTTCTGTGTTTCGCGAATGATAGTGCCGCGCGGCGCCGGCTCAATGAATCGTTTTTTTACCCAGGTGTGGCCGATGCCGAACGGGTTTGTGGTGCTGAAAGTCTCCAGCGGGATCGGCTTAAGTAATGAACCATCTTCCAGCGGGTAATTCTCTGGCCGGAACGATGAGCGCCGGCAGGAAAACATCATCTCGTAAAACTCAGATGACTGCTGCTTGGTCAGTTCGTTGAAACCGATGAACGGGAATTCCTGCCCGTGATAATCCCAGTAATCGCCCTCCTCCTTGCCGAAGCGAAACAGGAGTTCTTCTCCAGTCGGCCATACCCAGCGCAGCTCGGATGCTGACGCCAGATAGCGCGCACCGTCATTAAATAGGCGATACATACGCTTCGACTGGGTGATGATGTCGGTGAGGTTTTTATACTCGGTATCGAAAATGACACCGCGCCAGAACGAGCCGTAGCCCAGACCAACCAGGCGACGAAAGCGCGCCAGCTGCGCGGCAGTTTTACCCGGTCCGCGCGTACCTTCATAGAGGACTTCGTTACACGGACAGCTAAGGGAGAGCGATTGCGATCCCGGCAAAGGTTTCCAGACGGCTTTGTAATTCATCCACCAAGAACCTCGCTCTGTTGTTTCTGTGCTGCAGCTTCCCAGCTATCCACATTGTCGCTGGTTGGTACCAGCATTACGTTGTGAGTGACGTCCTTAGCAGGCTCTTTCTCGCCAATGTCATATGCCTGGCGCTCAAGGCCGACAAGGTTTTTCATCGCATCACTCAACGCTTTCACTGCTTTGACTCGTTCCGGCATGCTGATAATTGAGTGGTAAATCTCGTTGAGCTTATCGCGTCCATTCTCGTCCGGCTCAAGCATCAGCTCGCCCAGCTTACGAAGAGAAGCTACGTCCGCACACTCAGCGCCCAACTCATCAAACAGAGCATTGGTGATCTCCCTGGCTCGCCGTATGTCACCGCGATGCTCCATGCGCACCGTAGCAATCACCTCGGCAGTGGCCTCGATTAGTACGCGCTCAGAAAGTACCGTTTCGCTGCGTACCTGTTTGCGTACCTCGGCTTTGCGTACCAGATCGTCTGCACGCTCTTTCACCTTCGCATTGAGGTCACGAGACCATTCATCACGTTTGGCACGCTTACGGATAGCGCCTTCGCTGATGCCGTGTTGTGATGCTATTTCTCGGAGGGACATCACTCCGGCCCGGTACGCCGTCTCGATGGCCTCCCAGTCCGGTTTGCTCATTCGTTACTCCGTTATCTCTTTACAGGCTCATACTTCAACTTCTGGCTAATGCCATACTTAACGATGAAGTTACCCACCTTTTGGTAATCAGGCTCGCACCGCATCATCAAGCAGAGCAGTGTCAGCGTCCTGAGATAGACAGGAACCCACCACCTGCTCTTGATTTCAACTGACAGTCTGCACGTCGCCATTGGTGTCTTCCTCTGCTGGTACTGGCGTGAACTCCACTCGCTTTACATCGGCAGGAGCGAAATACAGCCACTGCCCAGTCTCGGTCGCCAGCGGTACAAAGCCGTTAACCAGCTCAGGCTGACGTCGTGACATCTTGCCCGTGAAGGTTTCGCCTGTTTGGGTAGTTAGCGTGATTTGGTAGATGTCGGACATGATTACCTCTTTGCCTTGTCGCAGCTGTTGCCCTGCTTCTCAGAAGTGCTTAGCCACTTACGGCTTACCCGTCAGCAAGATGTGATCACCATCCTTACGGGGTTACACAGATCATTATCGAAGCCCCTCAGTGAAGGGCTCCTGTAATGCCCTACTTAACAGTTTCGATGGTTGAGCCGTGAGAGTTCATCACGTAAACCTGGTCGCCCGGATAGATGAACTGGTAACGGATGCCATCAAAGGCGCGCTTCTTTGCATGCTCAGGACTTTCGAAGTCTTCAATAAGGACAGCGATGGCATCATGGTCCAATACGCCATCGCGCTCACTGACAATCAACTCCTCTCCCTGGAGTGCGTGTTTGCACTCTGGGTCGGCATACACATCCGGGAGCCAGATAGCAAAGTCAGGGTTAGAATGGTCATTTGTAAGCTTGAGGATGTCGTCAAATCGTTCTGAGTCAGGTCTAGCTACTGTGAATGTAGGCAACTCGCAGATATGGGTTACACCATTGATAATGGTTTTTACAGTGAACATTGTTACTTCCTTCTTCGTCTTCTGGTTACAACAAAAAGCCCCACACGATGGCGAGGCTTGGTTACTTCAGGCACTGCGTATCGATGTATTCCTGCATGCCGTGAATCATTTTGTTAACGGTTTCGATTCCGTCCCGGTGATCGAAATAATTCCGTCGAGCGTCTGGAGTAAGTTCGGGGGTTCCTGCATCATCCACGCCGGTGGCGGAGGTGGCTTTGGACACTCCAGGGCAGGTTGCGGCGATGCGCAGCCGTTTAGCGCCAGAATCGACATCCCGACGCAAATCGTTAATGGTTTTTTTCGCATCAGACAATTCCTTCGTATATTTGGCATCCAGTGCAGCGACATCACGCTGGCGAGTCTGCATGTCTTTGATAGTGGCGTTCGCCAGGCTTAGCTTCTCAGTAGCCTTATCGCGCTGGTCTTTGTAGGTGATGGCGTTATCGCGGTATTTGTTAACGAGGAACGCCAGAACGCCGATTAACGCCAGCACCAGCAGCTGCAACCAATAACGCTTTGCCAGTGCCGCTATCACGACAGGAACAGAGCACGCTCCGCCTCACGACGACGGGTTAGCCCATTCAGGACTTTGCCACCAGCTTTATTCCAGCGCAGGAATTCATCAGCAGCACCAGCGTAATCACCGGCGTTGAGTTTTCGCAGAAGGGTCGATGTCGACAGTGACCGGGCGCCGAGGTTGTAAGTGAACGACACCAGAGCATCGAATTGCCCCTGAGTCAGGTCAACTTTGACCAGGCGGGACACGTCGTTTTCATAGCTGACCAGCCCGGTCTTCAGCAGGCGTTCTGCAGTTTCCTGCTTAATCGTCATCCCGGCTCGGATCGGTTTGCCGTCGACAGGCTTGGTCCAGCCATAGCCGATCGTCCACACTCCGACGCTGTCCTGATACGCGGTGAGCTTGCAGCCTTCGAACTGCTTGATCAGGGCAATGCCTTTATCACTGGTTTGCATTCTTCATCCCCGTCAGACGTTCCCAGAAATAGGTCAGAGCCACGGAGCCCATCGCCCCGCTAATGCCTGACGTAACCAGAATCATGTAAAGGCTCAGCCCACTTTCTACGCTGATTAGGCCACCAATGAGTCCGGTAAAGCCGGACACTGCAATTTGCGCCAACGCATTGACCCAGCTCCAGGCGGCTTTGTTCTGCTTCACGTCAATAAGGTATCTGACCAGGCCGCCCCAGCATGACAGAGCAAGGACAATCAGCCATGACACTCCGGCAATGCTTTCTTTATCTTGCATACGTTTAGCCATATCACCTCCGAAAAAACGGGGTGCTGTTTGTGTAGAGTGGAAGGATGACAGGAAACAACGACCGGACATCGCAAATAAAAAACCCGGCGACAGGCCGGGAAGATGAGGGTAAGGCAATGCCGGCTCTCTGGCCGTAAATACCCTGGCTGGGTTTGGCTCACCTGGCTGGATTCGAACCAGCGACAAACCGCTTAGAAGGCGGTTGCTCTTTCCACTGAGCTACAGGCAAATAAAAAGCCCGAGGCGCGAACCTCAGGCTTGGATTTTTGGTGATGGCTCAAGTCGCGTTTTGGCTGTCGCCACACAATTCAGCTTTTGGGCTTTCGATGTCCCCGATTCATGAGCGCTGTCATCTTGCACTTCATCACCTCAACGAAGGCATTAACCCATCGTTATAATCGATATTAACCAAATATCGCCACTTTGTAAATATATTTCCTACAGAAAGTTAATCCTGTAGGAAATATTTCTCACTGAGTCACTTTCTTTAGCATGTTGTTGGCAAACTCTTCTTGCTTAATGCACTCTCCTACAAGGCTTTCGAAGAAGTCTTTGTAGGATCGGCGCCATGTGGTTTCCGGGATATCGATAACGTTATCGCTAATGAATTTGCGGACGCTTTCCGGCAGTAGTCGGGAGTAGCCTCGCCCATTACAGCGGGAACAGGTTTTATGTACCGGTACGCCGCCTTGCTGTTTGGTTTTCTCTTCGTCCAGGACAACACCCTTCCCATTACAGCGGCATGCGTTGCTGATAACGCCCTTCCCTTTGCATTTGTGGCACAGCACTTTGACGGTCTCTCGCTTCTCTTTCAGATTCGGCCTACCGATGTACTTCATGGTCATGACTTCAGCCTCAACGAAGCGATCACCATTGCAGCAGTCGCATGTACGGGTGCTGGCAGCGCTGCGGGAATAGTCTTCAAAGGCAAAGGTTGCGAGCAGTTGCATGACCTTTGGCTTAATATCAGAATCAAGTTTGCGCAGCGCGGCCACCTTGTCACATTTGGTCAGCGCGTACTCTGCCAGCAGCGAGATCGCCTTATCTCGGTCATGAGTGCTGATACCCATTTTCCCCAGGAAAGCGCTGTATCCCATCGATGCTCGTTCCTGAGTCATCCCCATGGCTGCCATTACGTCCGTACCAGTCAGAGAGTCAGACGCAGTAGCGCGAGGAGAGTCACTGATCATGGTTGATTTTGCGAAGTGGAACTTCAGCGTGTTCTCAAGGTTCATTAAGCGGCTTCCTTCTGAGGTTGTTTGTTCTGGCTGTGCTTTGCTACTGGCGGCATCCTGGCGCGCATGACGCTTTCGGCCTGGTATCGGGATATCTGGTCGCGGGTCATGCGGCCTCCTGCTGTTTCAGCTCTTTCAGCTTTGCTCGGTACTCGTCTCGGATCCGGATGAAGTCATCGCGGCGGTAATTGGTCATTTTATGAGGCCCGTTCAGCCAGTCGACATACTCCTGCCCGTAACGAGCGATCAGTCCGGACTCATAGTTCTTCGCTACCGTGGCCTCTTTAGCTGTGTACTTGCCGGAACCGGCATTGCAGGATTTGCATTGTTTATGGGCATTGCGCTCTTCAAAGCGCAGCTCAGGGTTAGCACCAACCGTTTTGAAGTGGCCGCAATCCCACTGCCCGCCATGCAGATCAGGCGGATTTGTCTCTCCGCAGCTGATGCAGGGAAGATCGACATCTCTGGCACGGATGAAGGCGTTGAATGCTTGTTGAGCCTGCGCCTTGTAATAACCGGCGGGACGTAGCTCTGCCAGTCGCTCCTTGCGACGCTTGCGCCCTGCCTTCTCGGCCTCTTTCTGCTCTTTGATACGCTTTGCGGCTTCCTTCACTTTCTCCTTGGCTCGCTCTTCAATTGCCAGGATGACGCCATGCTCCTGGCAACACCAGCGGATCCGGATATCGTGATATTTCGGCACGAACCACTCATCACAAACTTTGCACTTACGGCGGGCTGGATTACGCATGGTCAC
This sequence comes from Pseudocitrobacter sp. 73, assembly GCF_008369545.1. Classification (NCBI taxonomy): domain Bacteria; kingdom Pseudomonadati; phylum Pseudomonadota; class Gammaproteobacteria; order Enterobacterales; family Enterobacteriaceae; genus Pseudocitrobacter; species Pseudocitrobacter sp. 73. Next base: position 84,193 of record NZ_VTZO01000006.1, read on the forward strand.
CACCTTGAACCTGTACCAGCGTCAGGTTTCCGCAGAACACAGCACCGGTATCGATGTACATCTGGTTTGCATATTTCAGAGGCTGGCGCGCCGGGGTATGCCCGAAAATGAAGAGGTCAGCACCGGTTATTTCTGAGGTGATTCCGTCCATCGCATCGCTCACTCTCTCACGATTCCAAATTACCATTTCCTCTGACACTGGCTTATCGAACTCGTACTCGTTGTACGGGTAGTCAGCATGGCAGATGACCACTTTGCGATTTCCGGTCACCAGTTCGATGATCAGAGGAAGTTCAGCGGCCTTATGCACTAACGCCTTTGCCAGCACTTCTTTGTCATAGTCGAGATTGAAGAACCAACCACCACCATTTACCAGCCAGTGATTGACGTTCCCATACTCAGATAGCCCATCAATCATCATCTGCTCATGGTTGCCGCGCACAGCTCGGAACCACGGCATAGTAATCAGGTCAAGGCACTCGACATTTTCGGCTCCGCGGTCGATGAGGTCACCGACGGATATAAGAAGGTCATGAGTCGGATCGAAGTTTAGGTCTTCCAGCTTGCCCATCAGGTTTGTGTAGCAACCATGCAGATCGCCAACCACCCAAATATTGCGCCAGTCAGCACCGTTAATGCGTTGATAAATACTCATCAGGCCTCCTGCTTATCGCGCAACTGCTGGAATTCGCAGCCGCTAGGAATCGTCAGCGCCAGGCCAAACTGAGCGCACCACGCTTCGACTTTGCACAGGAAGATTGCATTTCTCCGGTATCAAGTTGCGATGTATGGCGAGGCTCCCAGGTGGTTTCTTTGGTACCGGTTATGAAATCGGTGTAGGTGACTTCTTCGCATCCGAGGTAGGTCTTTTTGAGGTTGCGCTTAACCCAATCAGGGGTGGCGTCTGTGCGACCGGAAGCGATCAGGTATTCGCTGATTTCCTGGTACCACATATGGGAAAGTGAGTTCTGAGAGATGCTGCGTTTCTCGCGCCACTCTTTGACCTGCAAACGCAATGGGCGGCCAGATTCGAGCTGCTCTTGCAGGAGCTTGCCAATAGCGGCGAAATTACCGGAGTGCAGCTTGATACCGCATTGAGGGATGTTCACGCTTCACCTCCGCAGAGGCCAAACGCAGAATGCAGAAAATCACAGGTGCCAGAAAGCATCTGTGAAAGAGGTCGGATTGTAACTTCATACAGCGCCATGAGGTTTCCTCTTCACGACGCTGGGGATTGGGTATCAGCGGGTGTTCAGGCCGCTGACCCCATGATTATAGCAGATGTTTTGATTGGTGATTATCAAAAATCAGTAATATGCGCCGACAGGCATGGTAATCATCTCCGATACGAAGATACCGAAACGCTTAGCTGTGCCCTGAATGATTTCACCTGGTGAATTAGCCCCGCCACGAAAAGTTTCTTCCTGACCGGTCACCACATCTTTGTAGGTCAGTGTGATGATGTAGCGGAATGTTGGTGCGTTATGGCGGTGGACTGGACGGGTTGCTGGTTGCGTGGTTTTCTGCGTCAGGCGTTTTTCACACTCGATGAAGTACCGGCGGATCTCCCGCCCTTTTTCGTTGCGCTCAACCATTGCCAACTCTTTCGCAGTGTCGATGGTGAGATGGTAATCCTTGCTACGGCGGTCGCCACCGCGCCCAACATTGATCCCCCCGCTTTGGTGAACCAATACATAATCGGCATCGATGAGAAATCCGTACTCAGTGATTCGGTTTTTTATCCACGTTGAAAAGTCACGTTTAACACCGAGAAAAGCATGCAGATCTCGCGCGTTGACAAGTAAAGCAGATTCGCTGGAGATGGTGCCGTTGAATACGGGAATAAGTTGAGAAGTCATTGTGATGTCCTCTTAGTCAGGATAATCACCACCGTCTGGTCTCAATCATTGGGTGGTGAACTGTGCAGGGTTGAGACTACCGGCTAAGAGAACCCGGCCAACCTTTCGGTTGCCCCACACAGCCCACCATAAATCGCGAATGTGGCTGTGCTTAGCGCATAAAAAAACCGCTAACGCGGCTATGCGTCTCTTAGATATCCGGGGTCTCAATCCCGACAACCGATTTTGCGGCTGCACAGGGAATATAGCCCCGGATATCTGTTTGTGTCAATTACTCCTGCTGCGGTGCTGCTGCGAGCATGACCTTGTAAGTTCCCTTATATGATGGGTTTTTGGTGCCAATAAAATGCAACCACCCGGCATCAATCATCTCTTTCGTTGGCTCAACCGGAACCAACTGCCAACCATCCGGAATTGCCGGAGAGTTGCCAGCCACCGCCTCCTGATATCGCTCCAGTTCGACGTATTCCTGCACCGCCCAACCGCTTTTGGCAAAACTGGAGGCCTCAAAAGCATCAAACGTGAATGACGTTTCACTGCCGGTTGGCGAGGTGACCCCGTACAGGTCAGCTACCTGCTGAAACCGCGTGGATGGCAACTTGTAAGCAGTCCTTACAAGTTCGACCATATCGCGATCATCATCGGAATGGTTGAGCATGGCGGCGCGGCAGGCGTTCCAGCCGACAGCTTTTCCGTGTTCAAACGCGCTGTCAAAGTCATCATCCATTTCCATCGCATCGGGCACAGATACCGGCGCTGGATGGACGGTGTAGAGCGGCATTACCTCAATATTGAAGATATCCCCCTCGCTTGGACACGCCTCTGCGCTACCGTAAACCCAAGGGTGAACGACTCCGTTACGCTTGTTGATTAATCTGTGCGCCCACGCCACAGGCTCCGCTTCGAGCGATGCCAGCGCGATACGCGCATTATTAATCAGGAGGCTATCAGCAGGAGATAAAACAACATGAGCGTTTCCCTCCGCATCAATTTCAGAATTCGTAATTTTTCTGAACAGCTTTGCCAGTTCTTTGGTAATAGTGCTCATGGGCGAATCTCCGTCCTGCCACCAAGTAAGCGGATTGCCACTCGTTCCCGGAAGGTAAGCGGTCGATGGTGTCCGCGGGCATTAACAATTTCAGGCTTTCCATTAGGCGGATAATTGACCCTGACCGATTGACCATCTAGCGCGTGAGAAGCCTCGAGTAGTGCTGACTTTAAGTGCGCAGGGCACTCTTTCTGCACCCGCTCGCCGTCTGAAATGACACCTGCAATCCCCTGAAGCATGCTGGCTAAATTGCTGAGATAATTTTTCACATTCACTCTCCTTTACCGGTGCCATAGGCAGATAAGCACTCTTCAAATCCAGCCTGATTATCCGTTTGACCTAAACTGAAGCCATGCTGAAGACCATGACGAAAGGCGCTGTCCTGCAACTTGTCGACTGTTTCGAGCTTCTCTTCCAGCTCAATAATCCGCTGGCGTAAGGCGGTGTTATCATCAAACAACTCGCAAACATGGCGGTTCTGCTTGCCTACTCGATTTTCACTATCAGCAATCTGCTTATCTCTGGCTTCCAGCGCCTCTACCAGCTCAGCGCTAGCCGCTTGCCATGCTGTCCACATATAAGTGAAAACCTGCACTGAGTAACCGCCACCGCTTGGATTGCGTCGTTTCTTTAAATAACCCCATGGTAAAGCGCTGGCTTCTTCTGCCCACGCTTCGAATTTTTCACGCTGCGCCAGTTCTGTTGTCATGCTCATACTGCACCGCCTTCATGCTTTTCTGCTTCGACTGCCATATTTTCAAGCCGTCGAGATAGCTCGGCGGCCAGCGTCTGGAACTCTTCTTCGGTCTCCACCGGGATCGGCACAAAGCGAATCCCGATATGTGCGAGGTTGGTAGCAATTTCTATGCTTTTCCTCAAGTCAACGGGTGAGGCTCTGTTCATGCTGATGTTCTCCCGTAAAACGCTAATACCCGACGCATAGCCGGACTCTGGCGGCATTCACTGAAAATCATGTTGGTACAGTTGCGCGACGTCCCTGCCTGCTCTTCCGACGTCGCCAGGCGATAAGTCACCGTTCGCCAGACCTTGCTGACACGCACAATCTTTCGTGCTCGCTCCAGATCGATGGCGTTCTTCGTGATGCAGTTGATGGTCATGCCGCAATCTGTGGCCACATCCTTCGCGGTGAAGGTCCGGTGCGTTTCGAGATAACGCAGAATTGCCTGTTTGCCTTTCATTGGATAAGCCCTCTCTCTTTCCCGCGCTGATACTCTTCCCAAAGCCATTGGGCCGGGGTTAGAGCTCCGAGAGTCGCTGCGTTTGGCATGCACCCGAAGCTTTTTCCTTCCGGGTGATAACCGGCCTGACGGCTCACGTGATTTGTCGGGATCACTTCATCAGAATTCTCGAGCGCCAGGACGGGAGATGGTATTTTTTCCCCACCAGCAACTTTCAGCGCCCATTCCTCAAGTTTTTTTGACGCGTATTTTTCAGTTTCAGCCTCGCTCAGCTGGCGCTGGTACATCGCTCTGCGCGTATCGGTCACAATCCAGTACATGACGTCATGAGACCACGGGAAAGCTTCTGCTCCGCCGGTATGCAGCCCTTTTTCGCGGCTATAACGATGGAACTCATTCATCACATCAGCCAGGCCAATGCCAAGCACCGTGCCGCTATCCTTGCACCATTTGATGAATTGCCCAGGCGACGGCCAGAAAGGTGATTCACTGGCGCGGGCATGACGCACACCAGCGGAAAGTTGTTCGCGAGTGCGGATCCCATTCTCTGAAAACGCTGCGATCCACTGACGCTTTGCCGTTTTCTCGTCTGCGTCAGTTTTCAGGTTTGTCTGCGTAGACGCAGGGAAAATCTGCTTCAGCTGCCGAAAGAGAGAATCAACAAGCCCCTCAGCCTCATGGTTGATAACCTTCTGCTGGTCGGTACTTCCGTTCGCCATTCTGGAAAGTAGCGCGCCATCACGGCCGTTAACGGCTTGCATAATCTGATTATTCACAGGAAGTCCTCCCATCCCTCGCGGCTGTTCCAGTGAGGCGTTTCCTGCTCGGCACGACCACGCTTAGCCAGCGGGTTAACCCTGGCATTCCGGATCCAGACTCTGAAAGCCGAATTCCAGTCGATTAGCTGCGTGCCACGGGAAAGGTGATAGTCCCGGAAGTTCAGCAGCTCAGTTTCAATGCTCACCCCCTTCTCGGCAGCCATGGCAATGTGATCTGCTGATGGCTTAAACAGGGGCGGGAATGGAATCTCCCCGTTTGGTGAAATCCCGATCCGCCGCTTAGCGGATTCGCTCATAAAACCTTCGCGCCCAGAGAGAGAGTTAGGTTCAGTGACTGGTTCAAAAGAGTGACTGGTTCTGGTGCCATCTGGTGGCACAGGGGGTGTGCCATCTGGTGGCATAGGGTGTGCTTCGTCGTGGCATACCCCTGTGCCATTTAATGGCATAGGGGTGGCATCTAATTTCAGGTAATACACATTTGACGTGTTTCCTTTTCCGTTGTTGACGCCGACACGGTTCTCACGCTTGATAAGACCCATTTCTTCAAGCGCATCAATATGGTTACGAACAGCCGTTCGGCTGCATTCGCATTGGTCGGCGATGTGTTGATACGAAGGCCAGCATTCGCCTTTGTCGTTGGCGTTATCAGCCAGCTTAATCAGGACGAGCTTACGCAGTGAGTTTCCCACTTTGACCCCCATTGCTTTCGCCATAAGTGACATGCTCACGTGCTACCTCCGGTTTGTTTACTCTCTTCGATTTACTTGGCATAATTGCCTCGCAATTGACTGACGTTTATTGCACCTGAAAGCCGTTGGTGTTCGCGCACCGCGGCTTTCGCCCTTTCTGCGTTCATGCTTCAAAATCTCCCTTCACTCCATCCCGGTTCGAAATCAGGATGGCCAGCAGCAGCGACATGTTCGGAACCAGGTTTTCCCGCCACCGGCTTACGGTTGATTTGTTGACCCCGATAACCTCGGCGATACGGGTTGTTCCCAGCTCTGCAATCTGACGGTGTAACCAACTCTCAATTCGTCGTGCCTCCGCTTTGTTGCGTGTCGTTAAGGTTTCCATTTGCGATACTTCCTCTGATTTAATTGGTTATGGCCGCCGGTCATGCGGCTGTTGATTTATTTGGCTCGTCGCCAAAGAGAAGCCATTCAGGCTCGCACTTAAGGGCGCGCGCCAGCTCAACCAGGTAACGTGGGCGCTTTGTTGTCCCGGCCTCAATGGCCTGCAGAGATTGCTGTTTCATTCCTGCCAGCTTCGCCAGCTGATCCTGAGACAGATTCATCTCTTCACGTTTTTGCTTGAGTCGTTGAGAAATTGTTTCCATATCTCCTCCACAGTTTTATCTGTATTCTCTGACAGTTATTTCTGTTTGTCAATTACAGTTTTAACTGTGATTATCAGGGAGGACAGAGAGAGGTATTTATGAGCCTTGCGGACCGCGTAAAGCAGAAGAGAATTGAGCTGGGGTTAACCCAGGCAGAAGCAGCTGAAATGGCCGGTATACGGCAGCAATCTTGGCAGAGCATTGAAGATGGGAAAACACTTAAGCCACGGAATATAATTGGTATAGCCAAGGCTCTGAAATCCGATGCTGACTGGCTGATGAATGGCGGCGCTTTTATGCCGGTGGCAGAGGTTAACAGCAGGAGAGTTCCGTTGATAAGCTATGTTCAGGCAGGCGCATTAGCCGAAAAAAATCCCATTGAGGCTTTCGACGGGAATCTCGAGTACATCCTCACGGACTCTGATATTTCTGAATATACCTTCGCGCTGCGCATAGAAGGTGATTCGATGGAGCCTGATTTCAAGGCCGGGGACATTATCATCGTTGATCCCGAGGTTGAGCCAACTCCCGGGGAGTTTGTTGTGGCAAGGAACGGCGGAGCGCAGGCAACTTTCAAAAAATATCGCCCAACATACATTGACCCCATGGGATGCCAGCACTTTGAATTAGTCCCCCTAAATGATGATTACCCTGTCATTAACAGTGATCACCAGCCATTGACCATCATTGGCGTTATGATTGAGCATCGCATCTACCGCAGAAAGCGATAGCAGACCTTCCCTCCTATAAAAAATCACCGGCTTCTGCCGGTTTTTTTTCGTCTGAACAAAAATATTTTTCAATCAAATACAGAAACATATGTATTTTACGCCATTAAATACAGTTTTGTCTGTTGACGATAATACAGTTTTATCTGTATCTTTAACCCATCGAAACAAAACATCGACAGCTGAGCGAAGTTAGCCAGCGGCGGACAGCAAGTCGCCTGCTCATTAAGAATTCAGTCAAGCAGCAAATCACCCGGAGCGCTCCTGGCAAATTGAAATGGCGCCCAATGGGATTGAGGCAGGTGTGTAACGCGTGGCGGGTATAGCACACGAAGAGGACTCCGCACCGGAATGGTTTGCTGCTCAGTTCCCGAACATCGGGGAATCTTTACCAGTGTCTCCTCATGATGGGGTAGCGGTAAAGAAAATGGGAGGAATATGAAACTTAATACACCTTGCCAGGATCATGGTCGCACAAGAAGTATCAGGGGCGGAGGATATGTTGTTGTCAGGTATCAGGGACGTACAACAAGCCTTCATCGCGTGGTCTTTATGGAAGCAAATAACCTGAAACCGGCAGATTTGGAGGGTCTTGTTGTACGGCACAAATGTGATAACCCACGCTGCATCAACCCTGAACATTTAGAGTCCGGCACACAACAGGAAAACATGAATGACATGATTTCCCGTGGGCGTAGTTCTAAGCGACCTGGTGAGAAAAATCACCAAGCGAAATTAAAACTACGGGATGTGGAGATCATTAGGGAAATGAAAGGGAAGTGTACACAAGCTGAGCTGGCAATGAAATTTCATGTAAGCCAAAAGCAAATAAGTAGGATTCAGCGCGGAGAAAGATGGCGCTCGTGAGAACGGGCAACACTGGCAGGGAGTTGGCGCTGACCAAAACAGGGAATGTTTTTGGATTGGATGAATGCGCAGGCTGATGCGCTGAGACGTCAAGATGATGATGCTCAAGCTGCCTGGGCACGGTTCGCAAAGTGGTGAGAGGCAGGTTTACCCAGCGAGAAATCATCAATGCCGGGAGTAGTTCAGCACCGGCCATCCAATCACCAAAGCATTTCTCCCGCATCAGCGGGTAACGACAGAGCCAACCTCAAGCACCGGGCGCCGATGCTTGGTGATGGTAATACTGCCATCTCAACCGCACAGGAGACGATGATCCTGTTCTGGTTGGATTGGAAAAGTCTTCTTGGCCCGCCAGCGCGCGGGCATTTTTTTGGAGGTTGCATGTTTGCTACTGACATCTCACTGAAATACGGCACTCATCAGCCAGAGACGATTCTGGAAACAATGCCGATCTAAGAAGCCTCCGAAATTATCAAGGAGAAGCTTCGTGATGAAGTGCGCAAGGAACTCGAGTGCGAGTATGGCGATCGCCTTTATGAGGCTGAAGAAGAGGCATCAAACTGGGAAAGCAGAGCTGATGACTATGAAAGCGATGCGACTTGCCTGGCTAAGGCCATAAGAGAGGCTTTTGAATCTTCCAGCTTTGAAGATGCAAAGGTGATCCTCCAGCGAGCGATGCACGACCATAAAGACTATTTCTGAAGACCCGCTACGGCGGGTTTTTTATCGCCATATCAAAGCAAATTCACAGAGTTTGCTCAGATATAGCACCCCCTGCTGGGGATTGGGTTTAAACGTTCGGCGGCGCGGCCTTAAGCGCGGAGATGATTATGACTCTTATCGAATTGACCAAAAAGAAAATGGCAATTGAAGCCGAACTGGCTCAGTTGAAGGCGAAGTTTGTTGATGACACCTCACGCATCGGCAAGGAGTTTATTGCTGTGTCTGAAGGTATCAACCAGGCCAATAAAGGCCTAACGATTGAGATGGTCCAGCATGGCATGACGATCATTAACTTCGGAGACCCGAAACAAAGCACGGAGCGGCGCGGGTGTGTTGAAGATGCGATTAACGACATTGCATCCGGGTTTACCCGCCTGAGCGAGCGCTATTTTGGCACAAAAAATTACGCCCAATGGAGCGATCAGCGTGAAGACCATCGCTATGGATATGGCCCTAAACACGGCTCTATCTGCTTCAAAATCGGCTTAACTGGCGCTGCCCTTAATAAGCTGGCAAGCGGCGGGTTGAGTGATTACGACGCTGAATGCGCTATCTACTGCCTAATGAACATTGACGCCATCAATGCGGCAAATGCCAAAGCCCGGGAGGCATCATGACAGTCACCCACAACGTCAAGCAGTACACCGCCAAAAAGCTCAACGATAACGAGTGGCAACTGACGTCGGTATCGGCACCGCGGGAAAAGCTCACACTTAATCGCCGGCAGATGCATATCGCTGGCCTCCTGGTACAGGTTGAGGTGAAGGTATGATGCACCACTACGGAACCACCCCGCTCATTCGCCAGTGCGTCACGCCCGGCATGATGGCAATGCATGAAGGTCGCACCTATCGCGTTTCAGCAGTCATTCAGGAGCGTAAATGGGTATACCTGCACACCGATGCAGAAATCATCCGACTAAGTGACTGCGTGATTGACGTCCTTCTGGACGGTCACGGCAACCCTATCCAGCACTAACCACCATATTCAACCGATCGGCCTGGCTTTCTGCGGGCGGGATCTGCACATCCAAATTTCAGGAGAAACCATGAGCGAAGTAACGGACTTAACTGTCATCGAAATCAAGACGGAACAGGCGCCGGTGCTGTACGTAGCGGGCGGCCTTGATGCTTATCTCGAGCAAATCCGCCAGGCAGTAAACGAAGTGCCGGACCTGTCCACGAAGAAAGGCCGTGACCGTGTCGCCTCTCTGGCGGCGCAGGTATCCCGCAGCAAGACGGCAATCGAAAAGCCGGGCCGTGAGTACCTGAAGCGTCTGAAAGAGGCTGTGCGTCCCGCTGAGGCCGAAATTAAGCGATTCGTTGATGCCTGTGACGAGCTGCGCGATGCGACCCGGCGCCCACTCACTGAATGGGAAGCCGAGCAGGAACGCATCAAGGCTGAAGAAGCCATGAACGCGATGCACGCCGAAGCGCTGGTGATGAACGAAGAGTTCGACCGTCAGCGCGCCGCGCAGATCGAGGCAGACCACGAAATGGCTCTGCTGATGAATGACAAGTTTGACCGTGACCGCGCCGCGCAGATCGAGGCAGACCACGAAATGGCTCTGCTGATGAATGACAAGTTTGACCGTGACCGCGAAGAGCAGCGCCGCCTGGCGGAACAGGCTCAGCGTGAGCACGAAGAACGCATTAAGCGCGAAGCGGCAGAACAAGCCCGCCGCGATGCCGAAGCGAAGCACAAAGCAGAGATAGAAGCTGCAGCGCGCCGTGAAGCTGAAGAGAAAGCACGTGCAGAGCAGGCTGAACGCCAGCGCATTGAAGCGGAACAGCGTGCGGCACGCGAGAAACAGGAAGCAGAAGCCCGGGCGGAGCGCGAAAAAGCCGCGGCAGTGGAAGCTGAGCGCCTCAAGGCAAAACAGGCAGAAGAAGCCCGCCTAGCCGAAGAGAAGCGCAAAGCTGAAGAAGAAGCGCGCCGAGCCGCAGACAAAGAGCACCGCCGCACCGTCAATCGTCGTGTCTACGCAGATCTGATTGCTCAGGGCATCCCCGAAGAATTCGCGCAGAAAGCAGTGCTGGCGATCGCTGGCGGCAAAGTGCAGGACGCGCACATCAAATATTGAGGCAACCATGAACGCATACCTCACTTACGACCGCATCGAAGATCGGCGCTGGGTTGAACAACAACTCACCGACGAGAAAGAGAAGTGGATCGACGACCGGGCTCAGCAAATCATCGACATGATGCCAAAAGAGCCGTCCGGCCTCTTCCACTTCACGGTCCCGATTGACTCCAGACCATACGAAGGACTTCGCAGCGATAAAGCTGGCGAGGCCTACAACGATTTCATTTCGGCAGTTGCTTACGCCCAGGCAGAATACGACTGGGAACACCGTACCGGCTGCCCGTTTTAAGGAGAGAGTTAATGGCCCGCAGAAATTTACTCCACAAATCGAAATTAGCCGACTTTAAGGAGTGGCTCTCGATGAACGGAATTCAGTGGAGAGATGGGAAAGGTAGTTACCAGGTGATCCAGGTGAATACGGGATGCGGCTGGACACCGATTTATGACAGCAGCAAAGAGCGACGCGAGCATTTCACCATTCAGGATGCTCTCAGGCCTTTGGTAAACAGATTCATCAGAGAGGCTGCAAAATGACAGATTCAAAAACACATTACCGCAAGGCATTTGACTCTCCTTACCTGAGCAGCGCCGACATCGTTGAGCCAACGGTGCTGACGATCGCCCGCGCAACGTTAGAAAACGACAAAACAAAAAAATCCAAAGACGTTTTTAACACCGCTTATTTTGAAGAGCGCGAGCTTCGCCCTGGCGAAAAGCTTAAGCCTATGATTCTGAATGCAACCAATAGCAAGATGCTGAAAAGCATCACCGGCTCGCCCTTTCTTGAGGATTGGGTTGGCGTGAAGGTCACTGTCTACGTCGATAAAAATGTCCGGTTCGGAAAGGAATCGGTTGAAGGTCTCCGCTTAAGCCCGGCGCGCGTCACAAAGCCGGTGCTTTCGCCAGATAAAACGCAGGCATGGAATAACGCCAAGGCAGCCTTCAAACGCGACGGCAACCTTGATGCAGTGCTGGCGAGAATGGACATTTCCCCAGAGCATCGCCGCCAACTTGAACAGGAGTGTTCATCATGATCTGGCACGACGTCGAGCAAAATGGTGAAGAGTGGGATGCTCTTCGCCTGGGTAAGGCCACCGCTTCAAACTTCGGCCTGATCATGGCTAACGATGGGAAAGCGTTTGGCGAACCGGCCAAGCGTTACGCTCTACAGTTGGCTCTGGAGCAGATTAAGGGGTGCAAGTCTGAGTTTGGCTTCTCAAACGAGCACATGGAGCGCGGGCACGAACAGGAGCCAATTGCCCGCATGCTGTACGAAGAGATGAACTTCGTCGACGTGGATAATGGCGGGTTCTTTGATCACGAAACGTACGGTGACAGCCCTGACGGACTCGTAGGACAGGACGGCCTCATTGAGATTAAGTCGGTCATTGCCGCCACTCACTACTCCACCCTCACCCGCGGCTCCTTCGATACGGCATACAGATGGCAACTTGTCGGTCACCTTGATTGCTCTGGCAGAGATTGGGTGGACTTCATCAGCTACTGCGCAGACTTCCCGGATGGTAAACAGCTCATCGTCTATCGCCTTACATCTGCCGAATGTGAATCAGAAATAGCACGGCTTCGCGCACGCAGAAAAGATTTCCTCGAACTTGTTGCGGACATTAAGCGCCGCATACTGGAGCTCGAATGAAACGCACACCCTTCTATCGCAGGCCCGGGCGAACCGGGCAATTCTCCGGCCTCCGTGAGCGCGTTATCTGGATGATTCAGACGCGCGGCCGCCCGGTAACCGGCAGCGAAATCGCAGAGAAGTTTGGCGTAACGCTCATTGAGTTTAACCGGGTTGCCAACGGCAACACTCGCGGCACCGGACAGATAGCTCAGATCGTTGAGTCAAAAAAATGGCTTAACGAGGACGGCATCTGCGACCGCACTTTCGACCTGGTCACGAAACCAAAGGTCGTAACGCCACAGGGCAAATCGCGCCTGTTCACCCGGCGCGCCATAGAGCAGTCGCAGGAAGGTAGACGGCAGGAATGCATAGCGCGAGCCGCCCGCCGTCGTCGCCTCATTGCTCAGGGCCTCTACATCGACGAAATGGAGTCAGTGCTATGAAAGCGTGGTCTCTCGAAGAGCTGGCGATGCTGCAGCGACACTCAAACGCTGAAGTCGCTGAGATTACCGGCCGCTGCATTGAAGAGGTAGGAGATAAGCGGCTGCAAACCAATATTGAGCGTAATGGCTGGGATGTTAACGATCCGGAGCGGGAGGATGTATGACCGGAAAATACTCTCTTATCTACGCCGACCCGCCTTGGTCTTACGGCAACACCATCAGTAACGGAGCCGCTGCCGATCACTACTCCACCATGAAGTTAATCGACATCAAGCGCTTGCCTGTGTGGGAGCTTGCCGCCGAAAACGCAGTGCTGGCGATGTGGTACACCGGCACGCATAACCAGGAGGCTATCGAACTGGCAGAGGCCTGGGGCTTCACCGTTCGCACGATGAAGGGCTTTACCTGGGTGAAGCTGAATCAGAACGCCGAGTTGCGCATCAACAAGGCGCTGGCCGAGGGGGAAGTTGCCGACTTTTACGACTTCCTCGATCTGCTGAACGCCGAGACGCGCATGAACGGCGGCAACCACACCCGGGCCAATACCGAAGATCTGCTGATTGCCACCCGCGGCGCCGGGCTGGAACGAAAGCACGCCGGGATTAAGCAAGTGATATACAGCCCGCTGGGCGCGCACAGCGAAAAGCCATGGGAAGTGCGCCACCGGCTAGAGCTGCTTTACGGTGATGTGCCGCGCATTGAGTTGTTTAGCCGCTGCGCGGCGCCGGGCTGGCACCACTGGGGAAATCAGTGCGCCACCGCCGCGGTTGAATTGCTACCCGGCTGCGCCATCGACGTTGTGAAAACGGAGGCCGCATGAGCAAAGGTACCATTATCTGCCTGTGCGATATCACTGGCGTCATGTCTGAGCCATGGGTTGAAGCCGGTTACCGTGCGGTGTTGGTTGACCCGCAGCATCCAGATACTTCGATTAACGGTCCGATTGAACGCATATCGGCAACCATAATTGAGGCTATGCCGCGGCTGTCCCAGATCATTCGTACAGAGAACGTGGTTATGGTTATCGGCTTTCCTCCTTGCACTGACGTTGCAGTATCAGGATCCCGCTGGTTCGAATTAAAACGAGCCAAGGACCAACATTTTCAGGCGAAAGCTGCACTTGTTGCCGAGCAATGCAGGATGACAGGCTTGGCGGCCGGATGCCCGTGGGCATTCGAAAACCCAGTGAGCGTGTTCAGTAGCATCTTCGGTTCGGCAGATTACACGTTCCATCCGTACCAGTTCACTGGGCTGTGCGCGGATGACAACTACACGAAACAGACCTGCCTCTGGACAGGTAACGGCTTCAAGACGCCGGCAGAGAATGTGCACCCGATGGTGGAAGCAGCTATCGACGCCGTGAAGCTGGCCTGCGGCCGGATGGTGCCGAAGAAGAAGGCAATCGAGGTCATCTCAGGAACATCTTTCGCCGGATTGGTGACTGACTGGTATCCGGACAACCGCATTCACGAATGCCCTCCCAGTGACGAGCGTGCCAACATTCGAAGCGCAACTCCTCTGGGCTTTGCGAAAGCAGTTTTTCTTTCGAATGCCCCTCATCTCAAAAACAAACGGAGGCCGCATGACGCCAGAAACAGACAACGCCATCCGTGCCGCCTGCCGCCGCTGAACCGAGGAAATCCAGCAGGCCATGCGCAAGAAGCCAAAGCCTAACTGGAACGAAACGGTGCCTCCCATCATCAACAAGCATCACAAGAAAATTGAAGCTCTGGGAATTAGCCTCATGGAGTTAGTCGTCAAAACTGGCCGCCTTAACGGGCGGTTTGGAGCCGAACAATGAATATGAAAACTGAAAAAATCGTGATGATGGACAGCGCTGAAGCGGCCAGCATCCAGACTGTAACTGGCTGGGTAGACCGACAAGGCCGTTTCTGGGGTGGTGACGAGCACCAGGCGCGTTGGTGCGGTGCCACTCATCGCAAGTGCAAAAACAAACCTGAAGAGCACCCTATTCATAGCACTCATGGCTATTGCGAAGAATGCCACCGCGAAAGCCGACAGGCGAAGTTCTCTACCTTTGAGCGCGCGGTATGGGCCGGAGAGCCGCTCGTTATCTTTGACAGTGACCAGTACTTTTTCGACGCTGAATCGCTGGCTGACTATTGTTGTGAGCACTCCCTACTGCCGAGTGAGTTGCAGTTAATGATCTGCGAGCCTAACTACCCGCCGGAGTTCGACCTGGAACAGCACTGCGAAGAGATAATGCCTGATGGTGATGACTATTACTGCTTGCCGCAAGCTGTGCGTGATGCTGCTGAGGCACTGAATAAGGCGCTGAAAGAAATTGCTCCAGTTTCGTGGAGCGCCAGCAATCGCGTGGCGATCGTCTCTGACGACATGCTCAACGATGAGCAGAAAGCCGAAATAATGGCGGAGCGCGCCGCATGAAGGCACTAATCACCCGGGAGCTTAAGGCTCCTTTTTTATTGCTGGCGTTCACATTCAACCGAATTAACCGACAGTTCCGGGAGCACCCATGAAACGAACATCCATAGCATTAGCTGTCATGGCTGCCGCCTGTACGTCAGTTAAATCGTGGAGCATCGCAGAAATTTCCCCTTCCATTTATATCGGGAATAGCTATCCGGTTAGTGGTGGAAAAACTGGAATTGCAGCGGCGCGTCGAGCCGCCAAGAAACGCAGGAGAGCACAACATGGCTGACATCATCGATACCGCAGCAGAAATTGAAGAGCTTCAGCGTAACGCTGCCCTTTCCGCTCACCGCATCGACCACAACGCCGTATCAGCTGAGCATTGTGAGGAATGCGACGAACCAATTCCCGAGCCGCGGCGCGCTGCCGTTCCAGGCTGCCAGACGTGCGCGGAGTGCCAGGGCGTTATCGAATTGAGGAATAAGCAGAGGGGGATCCAGTGAAAGAGCGCGGAATGATTTTTAATGAGTATCAGGTGCGCGCCTTGCTTGATGGCAGCATGACGCAGGTTCGGCGCCCTATCAAATGGCGTCAGACTCGGGCTACTGAAATTGCAGAGCGCGACGATGGAAGCATGTGGCCATGGAGCGAAGATGCGGAGCACGTGTGCGATTACTGGCATCCATGTCCATTCGGTGTAGTTGGCGATGCGATTTATGTCAGAGAGTCATTTTCACGGCTCGACGCATTTAACTTCTTTGATCCAGCAGTTCCTCACGAAGTCCCGGACTTCTGGTATTGGGCCGATGGTGAGCCAGCATGGGGAGACTGGACACGTCCACAATCTGGCGCAGTAATGCCTCGCGCCGCCAGCCGAATCACCCTGGAGATAACCGGCATCCGGGTCGAGAAACTTCAGACGGCTAATGAATCAGACTTGCTGAATGGCCTTGGCGACATGCTCGAACACTGCGAAACCGTAGCTGGACGAGCCTTCAACCATGCCGAGCATTATGCGATCGCTGGCGTTCCGGTAGGGCTGTGTCCAGAAATGCACGGCTTTAAAGCGTGGTGGGATAAGGCCAATGGCGAAGGTAGCTTCGACTCCAACCCTTGGGTCTGGGTAATCGAATTTAAGGTGGTGCCCAATGTTCAGGATAATCCAGCCTAATACCTGGTACGCCGATCCCCATGGCGCGCCCTGCAAAATACTCCGCTCAACCTATGAAGTAATCCACTACATCCGCAACGGCCGCACCTGCATCGCCAGTATGGGCAGATTTCAGCATGAATTCGAGCCGCTGACAAAAGCACAGGCCGAACGGATCGCTGAAGAAATCGAAACAGCAGAACACCTGAAGAAGCTTCGCGCCCAGCGTGCGGCATGAGGAGAAATTATGAAGAGTAACGCAGCCGCACGTCGGCTACTTGGGATGCCTCACTGGCGCAGTAATACGCAACAAATGCATTTTGTCGCTAACGTTCATCATGCAACAAAGACCGGAAAGATGGTTAGCGCATGGGTAGCTATGCGGACTAAGTCAGATTCCTTTTTCTATTTCACTTAATGACGCAACTGATAGCCGGTTATGAGCTGGCTATTGGGTGCGAAAGCACCACCTCGTGATCCATTTTGCCCGGCCCTGCGCCGGGTTCTTTTTTGCCTGGAGACACCCATGACCGACATTATTCAGCTGGCGCCCAACAAGTGGGTGACAGAACAAAAGTTGACTGAAATTACCGGACTCAAGCCAGGGACTATCGAGCGCGCCCGTAAATGCTGGCTTATCGGACGCGAGTATATGCACATCTCGCCAGAGGGCGAACCAAAACCTACCAGCCAGTGCATGTACAACACAGAAGCGATTAATCGCTGGATTGAACAACAAGCGTCTAAACAGCCAGGTGCTCACCCTTGATGAACAAGGTATGCTTAGCAGGCTCTTGGACGTCAGGAGGGAGTAATGGCTAAGTCAGCATACCCAACAGGCGTGGAAAACCATGGCGGTACGCTCCGCATATGGTTCATCTATAAAGGCAGCCGGGTGCGTGAAAGCCTCGGCGTGCCGGATACACCAAAAAACAGAAAGGTCGCTGGCGAGCTGCGCGCGTCGGTGTGCTTTTCGATTAAGACCGGCAACTTCAACTATGCAGCGCAATTCCCAGACTCGCCTAACCTGAAAAGGTTTGGGGTGGAGAGCAAGGAAATCACCGTGCTGGAGCTGGCGAATAAGTGGCTTGAACTGAAGCGTATGGAGATCAGCACCAACGCGATGTCACGCTATGCATCTATAGCTCGCAACATGGTGCCCAGGATTGGTGGGGACAGGCTGGTATCTGCGGTAACGCAGGAAGACCTGCTGTTTATCAGGAAGGAATTGCTGACCGGTTATCACACGCTGAAAGTCGGGCAGAAAACGCCGGTTAAGGGCCGCTCAGTCAGAACGGTCAACAACTACATGAAGACCATGGGCGGGATGTTTAAGTTTGCCGCTGATAGCGGTTATGTACGGGTGAATCCGTTCACCGGGATCGCCATGCTTAAGCGGTCACGATGCGAGCCTGACCCGCTGACGCGCGATGAGTTTGTCAGGTTGATTAACGCCTGCGCCCACCAGCAACTGAAAAACATGTGGTCTCTTGCCATCTACACCGGCGTGCGCCACGGAGAACTTGTGTCGCTGGCCTGGGAAGATATCGACCTGAAAGCGGGTACGATGATGATCCGCCGGAACCACACGTTAACGAAGGAGTTCACCCTTCCGAAAACAGAGGCCGGGACGGACCGTATCATCAACCTCATTCAGCCAGCGATCGACGTGCTGAAGAGCCAGGCCGAGTTAACACGCCTGGGTAAGCAGTATCAGGTTGAGGTGAAACTGCGCGAGTATGGCCTTACCGATGTGCATCCATGCACGTTCGTGTTCAACCCGCAGATCGCATCACGTAATGGCCGTGCCGGGCATCATTACGCAGTGGGGTCGATTAACCAGTCGTGGGAAGCGGCAATGCGACGCGCCGGGATTCGCTATCGCAGAGCATACCAGTCCCGACACACGTATGCATGCTGGTCGTTAGCTGCCGGCGCAAACCCGAACTTCATTGCGAAGCAAATGGGCCACACCGACGCGCAAATGGTTTACCGGGTGTACGGATCCTGGATGGCTGAAAATAATCAGGACCAGGTACTCATCCTAAACCAGAAATTGAGCGAGTTTGCCCCATCCATGCCCCACGCTGTGGGATCGGATGGTTATTAATAATAAATATCATTAGGTTAGATAACCTAAACCTGCATGCCCATCACTTCCTGATACGCACTCACCATTTTATTCCTCACCTGAATGCCCATCTGTAACGACACGGATGATTTTTGCAGATCGGTCATAACATCATTCAGCGCCACGCCCGGTACGCCAAGGGTAAAGTTTTCCGCCTGGGTGCGTGCGGCGTTTTGCGTATCGCTGATGCGATCCAGAGCGGCGCTCAGTTGCCCGGCGAAACTCACGGTTGACTGCGTATCAACCTGCTGATTCCGCGCCACATTGGCTGTCATGTGTAACTGTGACAGCACGCCCTCAATACCCTGAATCGCCATAACCCACTCCTGATAAATGTTAATGGAGCAGAGATTAGCACCTTGTCAATAAGATAAAGGCGTTAATTAGCGGCAAAAAAACGGGTTATTTGGACCATAGAAAATCCCGCGACAGCAAATAATGGCAGCGCTGTCATTTTGTGTTCGTCGCCCGGGAGTCTGCTTTGTTTTTGTACACATTTAACGCCATCTTTCAGGATTTACGAGGTGCGCAATGAGCGCGAACGCCACGACTACGCCGCAAACTAAAACGCTGGAGTGGGTCAGTCGCCTGCGCGCAAACCCGAAAATTCCGTTGATGGTGGCCAGCGCTGCCGCGGTGGCTATCATCGTTGCGCTGGTGCTGTGGGCGAAAAGCCCGGACTACCGCACGCTGTTTAGCAACCTTTCCGATCAGGACGGCGGCGCGATTGTCAGCCAGTTAACGCAGATGAACGTCCCCTACCGCTTTGCGGATAACGGCGGCGCAATCGAAGTTCCTGCGGATAAAGTGCATGAACTTCGCCTGCGTCTGGCGCAGGCCGGTTTGCCAAAAGGCGGCGCGGTCGGTTTTGAATTACTTGACCAAGAGAAGTTCGGCATCAGCCAGTTCAGCGAGCAGGTGAACTATCAGCGTGCGCTGGAGGGCGAGCTGTCGCGTACCATCGAAACCCTGGGGCCTGTGAAGAGCGCCCGCGTCCATTTAGCGATGCCCAAACCGTCGCTGTTCGTGCGTGAACAAAAATCCCCTTCTGCCTCTGTGACCGTCAATCTTGAACCGGGTCGCGCGCTGGACGAAGGACAAATTTCAGCGGTGGTGCATCTGGTCTCCAGTTCCGTCGCCGGGCTACCGCCAGGCAACGTTACGCTGGTCGATCAGAGCGGGCATCTGCTCACACAATCCAATACCAATGCCCGTGACCTGAATGACGCGCAACTGAAATACGCCGCCGACGTAGAAAGCCGTGTGCAACGCCGCATCGAAGCCATTCTGGGGCCCATCGTCGGCAACAGTAATGTGCACGCGCAGGTCACCGCGCAGATCGATTTTGATAATAAAGAGCAAACGGAAGAGCAGTATCGCCCAAACGGGGATGCCAGCCAGGCCGTGCTGCGTTCACGTCAGGTGAATGAGAGCGAGCAAATCGGCAGCCCGTACCCGGGCGGCGTGCCAGGCGCGCTGTCAAACTCCCCTGCGCCCGCGCCGTCAGCACCCATTGCGACACCGCCCGCGACTAACAATACCCGCACCACCAGCACCCAGAGCAGCGGCGGGCCGCGCAACACACAGCGTAACGAAACCAGTAACTACGAAGTGGATCGCACCATTCGCCATACCAAACGCAACGTGGGCGACATTCAGCGCCTTTCCGTGGCGGTGGTGGTGAATTATCGCGCGCTGGCCGACGGTAAAACGCAGGCGCTCAGCGCCGAGCAAATGAAGCAAATTGACGCTCTCACGCGTGAAGCGATGGGCTTTTCCAGCCAGCGCGGCGATACCCTCAATGTGGTCAACTCTCCGTTTACGCAGGCGGAGGAAACCGGCGGTGAATTGCCGTTCTGGCAACAGCAATCGTTTATCGATCAGTTGCTGTCGTTGGGTCGCTGGTTACTGGTGCTGCTGGTCGCCTGGCTGCTGTGGCGCAAAGCCGTTCGTCCGCAATTAATGCGCCGTCAGCAGGAGACGCAGGTCGCCGCCGAGCAGTCGCGCGTCATCCAGGAAACGCAGGACGCGGTGGAAGTGCATCTCAGCAAAGATGAGCAACTCCAGCAACGCCGCGCCAACCAGCGAATGGGCGCGGAAGTTATGAGCCAGCGTATTCGTGAAATGTCTGATAACGATCCGCGCGTTGTCGCGCTGGTCATCCGCCAGTGGATGAATAACGATCATGAGTAAATTAAGCGGTGTAGATAAAAGCGTCATTTTGCTGATGACCATCGGTGAAGATCGCGCCGCCGAGGTGTTTAAACACCTGTCGGCGCGAGAAGTGCAGCAGCTCAGTACCGCTATGGCCAATGTGAAGCAGATCTCCAATAAGCAGCTTACCGAAGTGCTGGCGGAGTTTGAGCAGGAAGCCGAGCAGTACGCCGCGCTGAGCGTCAATGCCAACGAATATCTGCGCTCGGTGCTGGTGAAAGCACTCGGCGAAGAGCGTGCCGCCAGCCTGCTGGAGGACATTCTCGAAACCCGCGAAACCGCCAGCGGCATCGAGACGCTCAACTTTATGGAGCCGCAGAGCGCCGCCGATATTATTCGCGACGAGCATCCGCAAATCATCGCCACCATCCTGGTACATCTCAAACGTGCGCAGGCCGCCGATATTCTGGCACTGTTCGACGAGCGCCTGCGTCACGATGTGATGCTGCGTATCGCCACCTTCGGCGGCGTGCAGCCTGCTGCACTGGCGGAGCTGACTGAAGTGCTCAACGGTCTGCTGGATGGTCAGAATCTTAAGCGCAGCAAAATGGGCGGCGTAAGAACGGCGGCTGAAATTATTAACCTGATGAAAACCCAGCAGGAAGAAGCCGTTATCACCGCCGTGCGCGAATTCGACGGCGAGCTGGCGCAAAAAATTATCGACGAGATGTTCCTGTTCGAAAATCTGGTCGAGGTGGACGATCGCAGCATCCAGCGGCTGTTGCAGGAAGTGGACTCCGAATCGTTACTTATCGCGCTTAAAGGAGCCGAACCGCCGCTGCGCGAGAAGTTCCTGCGCAACATGTCTCAGCGTGCCGCCGATATTCTGCGCGACGATCTCGCCAACCGTGGCCCGGTGCGTCTGTCGCAGGTGGAAAACGAGCAGAAAGCGATTCTGCTGATTGTGCGTCGTCTGGCGGAAACCGGCGAGATGGTGATTGGCAGCGGAGACGACACCTATGTCTGATACCACGCCGTGGAAAGTCTGGCAGCCGGACGATCTCGCCCCGCCCTTAGAAGATGAGATTGTTATTCCTGAGCAGGAAGCGGATGCGCAAGAGATCGCCCTTTCTGAAGAAGCATTGCGTCAGCAGCAACTGGCGCAAATTCAGATGCAGGCTCACGAGCAGGGTTACCAGGCTGGGTTGCAGGAAGGCCGCGCCGCCGGGCAGCAGCAGGGTTATCAGGACGGTCTGGCGCAGGGGCTTGAACAAGGCACAATGCAGGCGCAACAAGCGCAAGCCCCGCTCCATGCCCGCATGCAGCAACTGGTCAGCGAGTTCCAGAATACGCTGGATGCGATGGATAGCGTCATCGCCTCGCGTTTAATGCAGATGGCGCTGGAAGCCGCCCGACAAATCATCGGCGAGACTACATCCATCGACAGTTCTGCGTTGATTAAACAGATTCAGGGATTACTGCAACAGGAACCGTTATTTAGCGGCAAACCGCAGCTACGCGTAAACCCTGACGATCTTCCTCGCGTAGACGCGGTGCTGGGTGCCACCTTAAGCCTGCACGGCTGGCGGCTGCGCGGCGATCCGACGTTACATCCTGGCGGTTGTAAAGTGAGCGCCGATGAAGGTGACCTTGATGCGAGCGTCGCCACCCGCTGGCAGGAACTCTGCCGTCTTGCCGCGCCGGGAGCTTGCTGATGACCGCGCGTCTCACCCGCTGGCTGACAACGCTGGATAACGTCGAAGCGCGCATCGCCCAGCTTCCTACCGTGCGCCGCTATGGTCGCCTGACCCGCGCGACCGGGCTGGTGCTGGAAGCCACGGGTCTGCAACTGCCGCTCGGTGCGACATGCATTATCGAACGTCAGCTTGGTGCAGAAACGCAGGAAGTGGAAAGCGAAGTGGTGGGCTTCAATGGTCAGCGCCTGTTTCTGATGCCGCTGGAAGAAGTAGAAGGTATTTTGCCCGGCGCGCGCGTCTATGCGCGTAATGCCTCCGGCGACGGGTTACAAAGCGGCAAACAATTACCGCTCGGCCCGGCGCTGCTGGGGCGCGTGCTTGACGGCAGCGGCAAACCGCTCGATGGCCTTCCCGCGCCGGAGACCACCGAAACCGGCGCGCTCATTACACCGCCGTTTAACCCGCTCCAGCGAACGCCGATTGAACACGTGCTGGATACCGGCGTGCGGCCCATCAACGCCCTGCTCACCGTCGGTCGCGGGCAGCGTATGGGGCTGTTTGCCGGCTCCGGCGTGGGTAAAAGCGTGCTGCTGGGGATGATGGCGCGCTACACCCAGGCGGATGTGATTGTGGTTGGCCTGATTGGCGAGCGCGGGCGCGAAGTGAAAGATTTTATCGAGAACATTCTCGGCAGCGAAGGCCGGGCCCGTTCAGTGGTGATTGCCGCCCCAGCCGACGTGTCGCCGCTACTGCGCATGCAGGGCGCGGCCTATGCCACCCGCGTGGCGGAAGATTTCCGCGATCGCGGCCTACATGTGCTGCTGATTATGGACTCCCTCACCCGCTACGCGATGGCGCAGCGTGAAATCGCCCTGGCGATTGGCGAGCCGCCCGCCACCAAAGGCTACCCGCCTTCCGTTTTCGCCAAATTGCCCGCGCTGGTTGAACGCGCCGGGAACGGCATCAGCGGTGGCGGTTCAGTCACCGCATTTTATACGGTGCTGACCGAAGGCGACGACCAGCAGGACCCCATCGCCGATTCGGCGCGCGCCATTCTCGACGGGCATATTGTGTTGTCGCGCAGGCTGGCAGAGGCCGGGCACTATCCGGCCATCGATATTGAAGCATCCATCAGCCGCGCGATGACGGCGCTGATAAGCGAACCACACTACGCCCGCGTGCGTCATTTCAAACAGTTGCTCTCCAGCTTTCAGCGCAACCGCGATCTGGTGAGCGTCGGCGCTTACGCCAAAGGCAGCGACCCGATGCTGGACCGCGCCATCGCGCTATGGCCGCAGCTGGAAGCATTTTTGCAGCAGGGCATTCTGGAAAAAGCCGACTGGGAGAGTTCTCTTCAGGGGCTTGAGCAAATTTTCCCGTCAACCTGATGAAGCAGGAGGTACCGCAAGATGGCGCAACAAGGTGCATTGGCCACGCTCAAAGAGCTGGCGGAAAACGAGGTGGATACCGCCGCGCTCAAGCTCGGCGAGATGCGTCGTGGTTTTCAGAAAGTCGAAGAGCAATTGCAGATGCTGATGGATTACCAGCTTGAATATCAAAACAATCTCAACAGCGACATGAGTCAGGGGATTGCCAGCCTGCGCTGGCAAAACTATCAGCAGTTTATTCAGACGCTGGAAAGCGCCATTGAACAGCATCGCCAGCAGTTACAGCAATGGAATAACAAAGTGGAGCAAGCATTGACCTTCTGGCGCGAGAAAAAACAGCGTCTTCAGGCGTGGGAGACGTTGCAGGAGCGCCAGGCCAGCGCCACGCTGCTGGCGGAAAACCGCCTTGACCAGAAAAAGATGGATGAATTTGCCCAGCGCGCCACCTTAAGGAATCGCAATGATTAACCTGCTCACGCTTTTAGCCCCGGACGTCGAGAGCGGCACGCCGGGTATTTCCACGCAGGCGGGCGGCGAGGCGGATTTTCTCAGCCTGCTCAGCGATGCGTTGGGGAGTGAACATACCCAACCGCTTAAAAGCCTGACCGCCGCCCTTTCTCAGGAGCCGGCGGACGCAAAAACCACGGCAAAAACCTCCATTACCGAATGGCTGTTACAGCAGG
The DNA here is from genome assembly GCF_008369545.1 of Pseudocitrobacter sp. 73. Classification (NCBI taxonomy): domain Bacteria; kingdom Pseudomonadati; phylum Pseudomonadota; class Gammaproteobacteria; order Enterobacterales; family Enterobacteriaceae; genus Pseudocitrobacter; species Pseudocitrobacter sp. 73. The sequence goes on from NZ_VTZO01000006.1 coordinate 108,494, forward strand.
AGACGGCAAAGATTCCAGTCGAACTGCCGGACGGTACGACAACGGATACGCAGACGCTGCTCAGCCAATTGGCCTCGCATCTGAAAAGCGATGTTCAGAGTACCCAACCGCAGGAGGATAGCGATGACGACGAAACCGTTAGCGACGCATCGCTTGCCGGGATGAGCGCGCTGATGGCCATGCTGCCAACGGTGCAACCTGCACAACCAACGACGGTCACCGCAGGCACTGAGATGCCCACTCTGAACGGTGTATCCGAACGCGGCGGTGATAAATCTTTTGCTCAGCACGCCGCCAGCAACGATACCGCGCAGCCGCTTGCCAACAGTGAACTACCCACCGCAACACAAAGCGCGCCGCAGTTGGCACCGATAGCGCTGAAAGCAGAAGCCGACAGCACGCCAACCGCTGCGGCCCCAACGGCAACGTTCTCCGGGCTGGTCAGTGTCGCCGCACAAACTACGCCTGCATTACCGGCCCCAATCGTACAGGCTCCACTCGGTTCACCGGACTGGCAGCAGAGCATAAGCCAGCACATCACCCTGTTCACACGTCAGGGGCAGCAGACAGCTGAGTTACGTTTGCATCCGGAAGATCTCGGCCAGGTGCATATCTCGCTTAAGCTCGACGATAACCAGGCGCAGATTCAAATGGTGTCGCCGCACAGCCACGTGCGCGCCGCGCTGGAAGCCGCGTTACCGGTACTTCGCGCACAGCTGGCCGATAACGGCATTCAGCTTGGACAAAGCAATATCAGCAGTGAGAGTTTTGCCGGACAGCAGCAACAGCAACATGCTTCGGGCCAGCAGTCGGCCTGGCGTGGCGCGGCATCCGGGGATGACGAGGATGATACGTTGATCGCCCCTGCTGCGTTGCAATCCGCCGCAAGCGGCGATGGCAGAGTCGACATTTTTGCCTAAACGCCAGAGGTAGCGTGATTATTCCCGTCTTTTCCACGCTTTGACCCGCGCGGGAGTCGGGATAATCACACGATAAGCAGTATATGCAACAGGAAGACCGCATCAGATGACCGACACCGCTATCACCAAAAACCGCAAACGCGCCATTTGGCTGCCGCTGCTGATCCTCGTGACGCTCGCCGCCGTAGCGATCGCCGGTTACAGCTACTGGCGGATGCAGCAGCACAATACCACGGAAAGCAAAACCGAGACGCCGCCCCCTGCCGCGCCGGTCTTTTACGCGCTGGATACCTTTACGGTGAATCTCGGCGACGCGGATCGCGTACTTTATCTCGGTATTACGTTGCGTCTGAAAGATGAAGCGACGCGCGCACGGCTGAATGAGTATCTGCCGGAAGTGCGCAGTCGTCTGCTACTGCTACTTTCTCGCCAGGACGCCACGCAGTTGGCGACCGATGCCGGGAAGCAAAAACTGGCCGCCGCCATTAAAGAGACGCTGAGCACGCCACTGATTGCCGGTCATCCAAAGCAGGACGTGACTGACGTTCTCTACACCGCTTTTATTCTGCGATAACCTCATGGGCGATAGCATTCTTTCACAGGCCGAAATCGACGCCCTGCTCAACGGCGACAGCGACAATCGCGATGAACCGCAGGCAGGCGTGGCGGGCGAAAACGACATTCGTCCTTACGATCCCAATACCCAGCGTCGCGTGGTGCGCGAGCGTTTGCAGGCGCTGGAGATCATCAATGAACGCTTTGCGCGTCAGTTCCGCATGGGGCTTTTTAACCTGCTGCGTCGTAGCCCGGATATTACCGTCGGGGCGATTAAAATTCAGCCATATCATGAATTTGCGCGCAATCTTCCCGTGCCGACCAACCTGAACCTGATCCACCTGAAACCGCTACGCGGCACCGGGCTGTTCGTGTTCTCGCCGAGCCTGGTGTTTATCGCCGTGGATAACCTGTTCGGGGGCGACGGTCGTTTTCCGACCAAGGTTGAGGGTCGCGAATTTACCCACACGGAACAGCGCGTCATTAATCGCATGCTGAAACTGGCGCTCGAAGGCTACCGCGATGCGTGGAAAGCGATTAACCCGCTTGAAGTCGAGTATGTGCGCTCCGAGATGCAGGTTAAATTCACCAATATCACCACTTCGCCCAACGACATCGTGGTCAACACGCCATTCCACGTTGAAATCGGCAACCTGACCGGCGAATTCAATATCTGCCTGCCGTTCAGCATGATCGAACCGTTGCGTGAACTGCTGGTAAATCCGCCGCTGGAAAACTCGCGCAGTGAAGATCAAAACTGGCGCGAAAATCTGGTGCGCCAGGTGCAACACTCCGAACTGGAGCTGGTGGCAAACTTTGCCGACATTTCACTGCGACTGTCGCAGATCCTGAAGCTAAAACCCGGAGATGTGCTGCCTATTGATAAACCAGACCGCATCATCGCACACGTCGATGGCGTGCCGGTACTCACCAGCCAGTACGGTACCGTAAAAGGCCAATATGCTTTGCGCGTCGAACACCTGATTAACCCGATTTTGAATTCGTTGAATGAGGAACAGCCCAAATGAGTGATATGAATAACCCGTCCGACGAGAACACCGGCGCAATGGACGATCTGTGGGCTGAAGCGTTGAATGAACAACAATCCACCAGCAGCAAAAGCGCGGCGGATGCCGTGTTCCAGCAACTGGGCGGCGGCGACGTCAGTGGTACGTTGCAGGATATCGATTTGATTATGGATATCCCGGTCAAGCTCACCGTTGAACTGGGCCGCACCCGCATGACCATCAAAGAATTGCTGCGTCTGACGCAGGGTTCCGTGGTCGCACTGGATGGCCTGGCGGGCGAACCGCTGGATATCCTGATTAACGGCTACCTGATTGCCCAGGGCGAAGTGGTGGTGGTGGCGGACAAATATGGCGTGCGCATCACCGACATCATTACGCCGTCCGAGCGCATGCGTCGCCTGAGCCGTTAATCATGAAAAGTCCGACTCACGCCACCGTCACCCACGCGTCTGCGCCCGATGCCTCACCGCTGATTCAGGTGAGCGGCGCGCTGCTCGGTATTATTCTGCTGATCCTCGCGGGGGCGTGGATTGCCAAACGTTTTGGCGTCGGCGGTAATAGTGTGAGATGTCTGCAGGGTCTGAAAGTCAGCGCCAGCGCTTCATTAGGCCAACGCGAACGCGTGGTGGTGGTAAACGTCGAGGATGCACGACTGGTGCTGGGCGTCACTGCCAATCAGGTTACCCTGCTGCACACGCTGCCGCCCGCGCCAGCAGATACTCAAACAACACAGCCTGCTGCCGCCGATTTTTCGTCATTGATGAAAAATGTTCTCAAGCGTTCCAGGAGATCCTGATGCGCCGCATTTTCGTTGTCCTCATCTCCACGCTGTTATTGCTCTCGCCATCTGCCTTTGCGCAGCTGCCGGGGCTGGTCAGCCAGCCATTACCGGGCGGCGGTCAAAGCTGGTCACTGCCGGTTCAGACGCTGGTGTTTATCACCTCGCTGACGTTTATTCCGGCCATTTTGCTGATGATGACCAGTTTTACGCGCATCATTATCGTCTTCGGTCTGCTGCGCAACGCGCTGGGCACCCCCTCTGCGCCACCGAACCAGGTACTGCTGGGGCTGGCACTGTTTCTGACCTTTTTTATTATGTCGCCGGTCATCGATAAGATTTACACCGATGCCTATCAGCCTTTCAGCGAGGACAAAATTACGTTGCAGGAAGCCATGGATAAAGGCTCGCAGCCACTGCGCGAGTTTATGCTGCGTCAAACGCGCGAGGCCGATTTGGCCCTGTTTGCGCGTCTGGCGAACAGTGCGCCCATTGAAGGCCCGGAAGCAGTGCCGCTGCGCATTCTGCTACCGGCCTATGTAACCAGCGAGCTGAAAACCGCCTTCCAGATTGGCTTCACTATTTTTATTCCCTTCCTGATTATCGACCTGGTTATCGCCAGCGTGCTGATGGCACTGGGGATGATGATGGTACCGCCCGCCACAATCGCCCTACCGTTTAAGCTGATGCTGTTCGTGCTTGTCGACGGCTGGCAACTTCTGGTGGGTTCGCTGGCGCAAAGTTTTTACAGTTAACAGGAAAGCGACATGACACCTGAATCCGTGATGATGATGGGCACCGAGGCGATGAAAGTCGCGCTGGCGCTGGCTGCGCCACTGCTGCTGGTGGCGCTGATTACGGGGCTGGTTATCAGTATTTTGCAGGCGGCGACGCAGATTAACGAAATGACGCTCTCATTCATTCCTAAAATCATCGCCGTGTTTATCGCTATCGTGGTCGCCGGACCGTGGATGCTCAACCTGCTGCTTGATTACGTGCGCACTCTGTTCAATAACATTCCGTATATCATCGGCTAATCCTGATGCTCAATATCACCAGCGACCAGTGGGTCCACTGGATAAGCCTCTATTTCTGGCCGCTGCTGCGCGTGCTGGCGCTGATTACTACGGCCCCGATATTGAGTGAACGCACCGTGCCTAAACGCGTCAAACTGGGGCTCGGGCTGGTGATAACCGTGGTTATCGCCCCCGCCATTCCGGTGCCGGATGTCCCGCTTTTTTCACCTGACGCCCTTTGGCTGGCGCTTCAGCAAATCCTGATTGGCATTGCACTGGGATTTACCATGCAATTTGCCTTTGCCGCCGTGCGGACTGCCGGGGAGATTATCGGTCTGCAAATGGGGTTGTCGTTTGCGACCTTTGTCGATCCTGGCAGTAATCTGAATATGCCCGTACTGGCGCGAATTATGGATATGCTCGCCATGCTGTTGTTTTTGGTTTTTAACGGCCATTTATGGCTGATTTCGCTGCTTGTTGATACCTTTCACACCTTGCCCATTGGTGGCGACCCCCTTAACAGCAACGCCTTTCTGGCCCTTTCGCGGGCAGGGGGACTTATCTTCCTCAATGGCCTGATGCTCGCACTGCCGGTCATTACGCTGCTGCTCACCGTTAACCTTGCATTAGGTATGCTTAATCGTATGGCGCCGCAATTGTCCGTATTTGTGATCGGTTTCCCAGTCACATTAACTGTAGGGATATTATTGATGGCGGCGTTAATGCCACTTATTGCGCCTTTTTGCGAACATTTATTTAGCGAAATATTCGATCTTTTAGCGGATATTATCAGCGAGTTACCCCGAGTCAATTATCCCTGAATCCGCTATCGATATTGTAAGGAAATTCCTAAAAGGAAATTTATAAAACATCAACCAGGATATATCTGGCGCGGATTATTTGTTTTTACCCTACTCACATAACATAACATTTACTTTACTTTGAGAAGATTCCTGGCAAATTATACGTAACTTTACGGGATAGTTTAGGCCGCCTGATCGTCTTCGCTTGGTTCTTAGTTTTAATAATTTGCTCAGGCAGTTATGAAGTGTTCAGGCAAGAGGGTTAATTATCGTTACGCATTGAGTGAGGGTATGCCATGTCAACGATTATTATGGATCTATGCAGTTACACCCGGCTAGGATTGATAGGGTACTTGACGAGTCGAGGGGTTAAGAAGCGCGATATTGATAACGTCAGCGACGTTGACGGACTTGCGGCATTATGTAGCACCCGCCGCCCGTCTGTGGTGTTCATTAATGAAGACTGTTTTATCCACGATGCACAGAGCAGTCAGCACATTAAACAAATCATTAATCAACACCCCAGAACGCTGTTTATCGTTTTTATGGCGATTGCAAATATCCATTTTGATGAATATTTAATGGTTAGGAGTAATCTGTTAATTAGCTCCAAATCGATCAAACCAGACACTCTTGATGATATTTTGGGGAATTATCTTAAAAAAGAAACTGACAATGTAAAGCAGATGAACATGTCGACGTTATCGTTAAGTCGAACGGAATCGAGCATGTTACGCATGTGGATGTCGGGACAGGGGACGATTCAGATATCGGATCAAATGAATATTAAGGCCAAGACGGTATCGTCACATAAGGGTAATATCAAGAGGAAAATTAAAACGCATAATAAGCAAGTGATCTATCATGTTGTGCGTCTTGCAGATAATGTCACCTCCGGCATTTACGTGAATATGCGTTAATGTCGACTTACTGGCGGATAACACCGCCAGTCAATTTCATGACGACTCAGTCTACTTTCTCGACGAAAATACCGTCCGGATGGCCATTTTCATTGAAAAACCAAATACCGAGCGGATAATCTTCCAGCGAGACCAGATACATTGTTCCTTCACTGAACTGCTCAATCGCCAGTACCACGCCCGATCGACGTGGGCCGCCATCCGTTTTGACCGTGACACGATCGTTTACCTGCATACGCAATCTCCTCAACATTTCTGCCCAGTGTAGAACAAAATGCCCGCGCTGACAGCGCCTGACTGCATAACTGCTGCTTTCTTCATCAATCACTCATCCGCTCATAAAATGAGCACATTGATAAATGCCGGGTATACTTATTATTGCACGGGCTGTAAGAGGTAGTGATGATGAACAATGCCAAAGCGACCCACGGCGTCAATGTTGATGCGCTGCTGGCAGCAATCAATGAAATCAGCGAAAGCGAAATCCATCGTACCGCTGACGATCCTTATCACGTGAGCGTTGATGGCCGTGAATACCATACCTGGCGAGAACTGGCTGAAGCGTTTGAGCTGGATATTCACGATTTTAGCGTGAACGAAGTCAATCGATGAGGATAGGGATAAAAAAATCCCGACGCTTGAGGAGTCGGGATCAAACTTGCATCTGCAAGAAGTCATCGAAAAATTCGTTACACCAGGAAATCTGATGTGGATGAAACATTATCTGCGTTTATATCCAATGACAAGATTTATTCACCAGACAGAACAATCCACTCACGGACAATGCCTAAGTGCATTACCGCGGGCCCAGCATCCCACGCGGGTTGTCATGCGTTTTATCTCAATTATACCGTTTTATTATTTTGAGATTTTTCTTAATAACCTTTGTGTGCATAAGGAGATCTTATGTTTGATTGGCAACAACCGCTGGTAATCTTCACTGATTTAGATGGCACGCTGCTGGATAACCACACTTATGATTGGCAGCCGGCAGCAGCCTGGCTGATGCGTCTGAAACAGCGGGATGTGCCAGTTGTCTTGTGTAGCAGTAAAACCGCTGCAGAAATGATGCTTATTCAGAAAGAGATTGGACTGGAAGGTCGCGCGTTTATTGCTGAGAACGGGGCAGTTATCCAGCTTGATGCAAAATGGCAGGATGACGAGTCCTGGCCACGCATCATTTGCGGGGCAACACATGCAGATATTCTGGGTGTCCTGCACCATCTTCGCGAACGGGAAGGCTATAAGTTTACCGCGATTTCCGATGTCGACGCGCAGGTGCTCAGCGAGTGGTCTGGTCTGAATGACAAACATGCGGCGCTGGCACGCCTTCAGGAGGCTTCTGAGACGCTTATCTGGCGCGATACAGATGAACGCATGGCCGCATTTTCCGCGACGTTACATCAGCTTGGGCTGCGTTTTATTCAGGGGGCGCGTTTCTGGCACGTGCTGGATGAGCAAAGCGGTAAGGCTCAGGCGGTCAGTTTTCTGCGCCGCAGGATGCTGCAACGGGAAGGTCACAGCCGACTTTCCCTTGGTTTAGGTGACGGCCCTAATGATGCAGACCTGTTGGATAGCACCGATTACGCCGTCGTGGTGAAAAGCCTGAATCGGGAAGGGATTCATTTAAAAAATGACGACCCGCAACGAGTCTACCACACGCAGCGGCAAGGCCCGAGTGGCTGGGACGAGGGCCTCAGCCACTTCCTGGGTGATTAATCTTTGGCGCGCACCTGATTACGTCCACCCTCTTTCGCCAGATAGAGGCGGCGATCGGCCACCGATTGCAAATAGGCAAAATCATAACGTTTCTGCTCATCGTCGCTGGCTGATACCCCGACGGACGCGCTGACGCGAATGGTCTGCCCTTTCGACACCAGTATCTCACGGCGGTTGATACACTCGCGGATACGCTCGGCTATCTCTCGCGCCTGAGCAAGCGTGGCGTTCGGCAGGACAACGCAGAACTCCTCTCCGCCCACACGCCAGGCAATATCCCCTTCGCGTATTTTATTCGCAATCAAGCGGGCAATATGTGCCAGCACGCGGTCACCAGCCTGATGGCCATAGTGATCGTTAATCGATTTAAAATGATCGAGATCGAGTTGCAGAACCGCCAGCGGTTTTCCTGCCTGCCGACACTCTGCCGATGCCGTTGCCGCACGCTCAAACAATGCGCCACGGTTGTATAAACGCGTCAGCGCATCGTACCAGGCGCGCCATTGCAGGGACTCCTGTAATGTGGACATGTTACTCACCATCTGACGAATAACCATCCACGAGAGAATCAGCATACCGGTGAACAGTATCCACAGCAGCGTAAGCGCGATGCTGATACGCCCAAAATCGCCTTTTATCCCCTCTTCCAGGCTGTGAATCCGCAGCAGAACACCATCAAAATTACGCAGCTTTTCCCAGCTGATATAGCGCGTCATTTCGCGAAGACTACCGCGATTATTCTCTTCGTAGGCGCGAGCGAGCTGGGCCTGCACTTCCTGGGTGAGTGGCGTGACATGCGGGTTGGACGAGGCGATCAGGTTCATCCGGCTATCATAAAGCTGATACTCCCCTTCTGTTTCGCCTTCCACGGCACGTAACAAAAACTCGCCCATTTCTCTGACGGAGAGTTGCGCCGCCAGCACACCAAACCAGTAGTGCTGATAGTTCAGCGGTACAGATGCGGTAACCATCTGCGCTTCATGCTGTTTATCGCTGGAAAACGTCGTGTACCAGCGCACGCCACGTCCGGGATTTTCACGTTCAGACTGCTGTATGAACCACGGGCTGGTCACCAGTTCATAAAACTGCTCGGTAATATTACGGGTCACGGGCTCGCTGCTCAGGAAGAATCCGGCCCGCGACACGTAAAGCATGCGCGGTGAAAAGCGCGAAAGATGTTGCCCGGTAATAGAAGAAAGACGCAGTAAATAGCCCAGCTCTAACGCCGCGGTGAACTCGTTTGCGACCAATGGGTTATCGCGCGATAAGAAATCAGATTGCTCGACAAACGCATCCGACACACCATTGAGCGGCAACGTACGGCGGTTTTCCAGCGCGATATGCCAGTCTGGCTCATGGCGTTTGCGGGAGAATTCCGCTTCCGCATTACGCAAAACTTCAAACGCCAGCGGCGCCTGCAGCGCGGCCTGCATGCCATGACGAAAAAAAAGCAGTCGATCGACGTTGAATTGCAGCTGCCCATCCATCTCACGGGCAACGTTTTCCAGATTATTGCGCTGGCTGGAGATATAAGCCTCCTCCAGTACCACCGTTTCGCGCCACGTCAGAATCGTTGAACACAGCAGAACAATACAAAAGCAGAGGTTTACCACTCTACCGGGTCTGGAGTGCTGGCTAAGTTTTCTCAACCAACCGGGGGATTTTTCGGGGGCTACGGGATGCACAAAGGCTCCCGGCAAAACTCCTGATGAAAAGACAACGTACTCACTCCTGAACGGAAAAACGGCCTTGAATTCATGATGTACAAACAATCTTAGTATCGAGTCACACACGCATCATTGCCTGATGCGCTACGCTTATCAGGCCTACAAGATTTCTGCAATATATTGGATTCGCAAAAAATTATAGGCCGGATAAGACGTTTGGCTAGGCTTTCTCCTGCGCGCTATCGCCACCAGGCATGAGCTCATCTTCATGGAAGGCCTCACGCTTGACGCCAAAACCGTCATACCAGCGACATTCAACCATCCCACTGGCATAACCCGTCACAACCATACGCTGACCACCATTTTTAGACTGAACTTCATCACTGACCAAAAAGACCATAGTTGCCTCCGGTATCAGGGTGAAACAGTTTCACATTAGTCGATCGCCAGCGGATTTGCGTAATAGGTGCGCACTTTTTAGCCTTCACGCTGACGAAGGCGATTGATGCCATTTACGACCGCAACCACGACAGCGCCGATAATAAATCCGAGCACCAGATTCGCAAGCATCGGGAGTAACATCGCGACGACGGCGCCCTGCTGTGTGGCGAAGCCTTCAATCGCGTGATGTAACGGCGCAACACCGTGAACCACAATCCCACCGCCAACCAAAAACATCGCCAGCGTACCGACCACTGATAGAATTTTCATCAACCAGGGTGCAACAAAAAGTAAACCTTTCCCGACCCCTTGTGCCAGCGCGCTCTTTTTCTCTGCCAGCCAGTAGCCCATATCGTCCAGTTTAACGATGATGCCCACCAGCCCATAAACGCCGACGGTGACCAGCACGGCAATACCTGACAGAATCAAAACCTGGTTCAGTAGCGGGGCTTCTGCCACGATGCCAAGGGTAATCGCGACGATTTCTGCGGAGAGAATAAAATCGGTACGGACAGCGCCTTTTACTTTATCGCGTTCGTAAACCATCGGGTCCTGATTGGCGATAGCGTCTAATCGCTGCTGACGCGCGGCATCATCCTCTTTGTGCTTACGCGCATGCAGCGTATGCACCACTTTCTCCACCCCTTCGAAGCACAGGAACGCCCCGCCTATCATTAACAACGGGGTCACCGCCCAGGGAATAAACGCGCTGATCAACAGGGCCAGCGGTACGAGGATCACTTTATTCAGCAGTGAACCCTTCGCCACGCTCCAGACCACCGGAAGTTCACGATTTGCGCGCACGCCGGAAACCTGCTGTGCATTCAGCGATAAATCATCGCCCAGCACGCCCGCCGTCTTTTTCGCCGCCAGCTTTCCCATCATGGAGATATCATCCAGCAGCGTGGCAATATCATCCAGTAAGGTTAATAAACTACTTCCCGCCACAATCTATTCCTTTCATTATTTTGTTTATTAATCACACAGTATGGAACAAATATACGGGTTACACATACCATACATTTTGCATACATAAATTCAACATTTCACTGCAAATAAAAGCACTCGCAGAGAATCATTTTGCCGCTTACTATATCCCGCCTTGGTGTTTTCCCGTGAGAAATTATGCGTATCAAACAGCTGTTACCGCTTATCGGTGCATTATTTGCGCTCTACATTATCTGGGGTTCGACCTACTTCGCCATCAGCATCGGCGTTGCCAGTTGGCCACCGCTAATGATGGCGGGCGTGCGTTTTCTTTCGGCGGGAGTGTTGCTGCTGAGCTATCTGCTGTTAACCGGTCATCGCCTGCCCGCCTGGCGTCCGTTACTGAACGCCGCGTTAATTGGCGTACTGCTGCTTTCAGTGGGTAATGGTCTGGTCACCGTCGCCGAACACCAGAATGTGCCTTCCGGTATTGCTGCCGTGATGGTCGCGACGGTGCCGCTGTTTACACTCTGCTTCAGCCGCTTTTTTGGTATCGCGACGCGTAAACTCGAATGGTTGGGTATCGCCATCGGTCTGGCCGGGATTATTCTGCTGAACAGCGGCGGCAACCTCAGCGGTAACCCGTGGGGCGCGGTTTTGATTTTGATTGGTTCGATGAGCTGGGCTTTCGGTTCTGTCTACGGTTCACGCATCGAACTGCCCGTCGGTATGATGGCAGGGGCGGTTGAAATGCTGGCAGCAGGTATCGTACTGATGAGCGCTTCTCTTCTGACGGGTGAACGTCTGACCACAATGCCGGATACCTCTGGCTTTCTGGCGGTAGCGTATCTGGCGGTGTTCGGCTCCATCATCGCCATTAATGCCTATATGTTTTTGATCCGCAACGTGTCGCCTGCGGTCGCCACCAGCTACGCCTATGTTAACCCGGTGGTAGCGGTACTGCTGGGTACCGGGTTTAACGGTGAACATTTATCGGGCGTCGAGTGGCTGGCGCTGGTGATTATTATCGCCGCCGTGGTGCTGGTGACATTAGGGAAGTATCTGGTCGGCGCGAAAAGCAGCGTTACATCGTGTCAGGTAGAGAAGTAATCGCCAGTTGCGACATCCCCTGAGTGCCGATCTGCGCGCTGCCCTCGCCGCCGCAGATCCACTCTTCCAGCCGTTCCTTCAGGTCGTTATCCGCCAGTTTTTCACGCCCGCGCAGGGCGCATTCCCAGATAATCAATACCCGCCAGCCCAACTGATGCAGCCGGGCAACATCGCGCCTGTCGCGCGCCACATTGCTGGCGATTTTTGTCAGCCAGAATTCCGTACGCGTGGCGGGGACCTTAAACAAGTAGCAGTCGTGATGATGCCAGAAACAGCCATGGGTAAAGATGATGCAGCGGTAATCGTCCATCGCGAAGTCGGGCCGCCCCGGCAGGGTTTTATCCTGTGCCGTCCAGGCGAAGCCGCACTCGGTAAGCAAGGTGGCGACGCGTTTTTCTATCGCCGTGTCGCGCGTACCGATCGCCCGCATGTTTTTACTGCGGGTGGCTTTATCGTGAACGTCCGCCATTTTTCTCTCGCATCGCAACGGCCTGCAAAATGCGCGAACGCAGCAGACGCGCCACGGCGGCAAAAACCGGCACCACCACGGAATTACCAAACTGGCGATACGCCTGGGTATCAGAAACCGGAATACGGAACTGATGGCTATGGGGTTGTTCAAAGCCCATCAGGCGCGCGCATTCCCGTGGCGTTAAGCGGCGTGGGCGATGCCTCTGGTTTTGCGGATCGTCGAAATCTTTCTCCCCCAGCGCTTTATCCCAACCGCGATCGATAAGGATCTCCGCACCGTCTTTGTAATAGCGCGCAGAGAGCGTACGCGCCACGCAGCCCGGACGCGTCGGGTCAACCATGCCGTAACCAAAACCGTTGCCTTTTGCCTGGTGCTTACGCGCGTAGCGGTAAAGATATTTCCACAGTACGGGGGTCAGAATGAATTTTTCATCCACTGTCGGGTCCAGCAGTTCGCCAAACTCTGGCCGCCGCGCCGGGTAGTAATTCGGAATATCGCGCAGGGTAAATCCTTTGTGCAGACCAAGAGAGCGTCGGAAACCCACCAGCACGATACGCTCGCGGTGCTGCGGTAAAAAGTGCTGCCCGTCGATAATTTTCGGGTCATCCGCGCCCATATCCGTTGCATCAGAGACTTCGTACCCCAGTTCATCGAGGGTTTGCATTATGATGCGGAAAGTTTTACCGCCGTCGTGGCTTTTGAGATTTTTGACGTTCTCCAGCACAAAGATAGGCGGACGGCGCGCGTCGATGATGCGCACCACATCAAAAAACAGTGTGCCCTGCGTATCGCAGGCAAAACCGTGCGCGCGGCCCAGCGCATTTTTCTTGGAAACGCCCGCCAGTGAAAACGGCTGGCACGGGAAGCCCGCGAGCAAAACATCGTGCTGGGGGATGTGTTGACGAATATTCTCCTGGGCTTCACTGTCGCTCACATCCGTGTGATGACTTAAGGTGATATCACGGATGTCGGCATTGAACTGATGCTCGCTCGGATCGCAGAACCAATTTGCTTTATAGGTACGCACCGCATGTTTGTTCCATTCACTGGTAAACACGCACTTCCCGCCTATGGCCTCAAACCCGTGGCGAATGCCGCCGATGCCAGCAAACAGATCAACAAAACGAAATGCGTAATCTGGATGATGTGCAGGAGGTTTGGGCAATAAAGCCGCCAACTGAGCCATCTCGTTTTCACTCAATCGCGTATTGGCACGCGCCAGCGTCACCACCCGTTTAACGATGGCCGGGCTCCAGTGCTGCTCGCCTACCGCATTCAGCTGCGCCACGACGGTTTTGAGATCGTATATTTCCAGCACATGTTCAAGCAGTGCCTGGGCATCGGTTTCAACCGCCTGATGCGGGGCCTCGCTCAGTGACTCACTCTGTTGCATAGATTCAACCAGACCAGACAAATAAGCGTGAGATTACCATACTTTGCCGAAGGAAATTCATTCCGACAGCGTAAATCGACGCACCACTGCTTCATCTATACCCAGCGGGTCGCCACGCAGCTCAGCGCTCAGTTTCGCCATAAACTGCACCAGATAATCCGCATTATGTTGCGCAAGCTTGCGCCCTCTGACGGTTTGCATGGTTTGCGGTAGCCGTAACAGCTTGGTTTGAAAGTGATCCAGCGCCCAACGTTTATCGTCTAACGGGCGAGAGTCAGCAAAAGGATCGTCCGCGTTAAACAGCGGCGTGTTCATGGCGCCCGACACGGCAAAGACGCGCGCGAGGCCGATAGCGCCCAACGCTTCAAGACGATCGGCATCCTGCACAATTTTCGCTTCCAGGGTCCGTGGCGTTATCTGCGCGCTAAAACTATGAGCTTCAATGGCATGCGCCAGCGCGGGGAAGAGATCGTCCGGGAAATCAGGGAAATCCTGACGCAGAATGACCTGCGTTCGTTCGGCAGATAACCGCGACGCGCGTGAACGATCGGGATGATTTTTGGGCGGGCTGATAATGTCGTGGAAATAGCAGGCCGTGAGCAGCACCAGTAAGTTGACAGGTTCGTCTGCGGCGATGTGTCTGGCACTGAGCCAGACACGGCGGAAATGGGAAATATCGTGGGCGGCATCGCCACCGGGGTAGTGTTGTGCGAACCAGCGTTCAAAACGCTGCTGCCAGGCATCAATTGTCATGCTTTGCGGCCTTAATCCGTTTCCAGGCCGCGAGAATAACAAAATTCGCGTAGCGCATCATTCCTGAATCTGACGAGGACGGGTATACCAGGCAATGCCGCCGAGGATCAACCCGACAATCCCGAGCACGATAAACCCCGCAAGCGCCCCAAGCAGTTTGCCGGAGGTTGAGCCGATTTCGCCATCCAGCGTCGCGCCAGGAAGGGTTTCTACCTCGCTAATAACCCAAAAGTAACGCACCATCGCCCAGACAAAATAGCCGCAGAACGCATAAAAAACCCATAACGCCAGCTTACCGCCAGGGCCACGCGTCATTGTTTCTTCCATATAACACTCTCATTTAGCGAGGAAAATCGTTGTTGCCGCAATTCCATTTAAGGATCAAATGTGATTGCCGTCACATTATAGCGACTCTTTGCACGCTGAGTAGTACTGGTCAGTCCTGCCTGAGCGCAAAATGCCGATCGTTTGATCTTCGGCAATTTTGTGAGGTGATGCACAATTCTCCAGAGGCACAAGCGTCAATGCTTCATGATTTTGTTGATTGAAATAATTTTATTATATATTTCTGATGAAATTATTCATATTTTTAATATTTCATGATCCGTTTTCAGACTTTACCTTTCATTATTTTCATGCAACTATTGCTCCGTTATTAGCCTTTTGTTGTTTTACACTGCACTCGTTAAATTTTTTTCATCTATAGCAGGCCCGATGATTTTTTAGTCGGGCTTTTTTTTTAGTTTTTTTTCCTCTTACCCTGTCATCAAATCACATATCAATATCTAATAAATTACCGACAAACATACATAAAACATCGTAAATTCAATCACATGTATTTACTATCCATATTTATATTATTAAATACATACAAATAAAAAATTAAAGAAACATTTTGCAATATTTAATATAAAATAGTTACATCTTTGACGTAAAATAAAATGAACTCTATAGATAATATCGCCGCTGCAATGCTGATTTATCTAAAAGCATTCATAACCATTATTATTTAAAGGAAATAAATAATGAAAAGAAAAGTATTGGCAATTTTTGTCCCGGCATTGTTAGTGGCTGGTGCAGCAAATGCGGCAGAAATCTATAATAAAAACGGTAATAAACTGGATCTCTATGGGAAAGTCGATGCTCGTCATACTTTCTCTGACAATCCGGGTGATGATGGTGATGACACTATCATTGAACTGGGTTTCAAAGGTGAAACGCAGATCACTAACGAATTGACTGGCTTTGGTAACGCACTGATGAAAGTGAAAGCCAGCGATACCGAAGGTAGCGATAACATGTATGCGAAACTGGCCTTCGCCGGTTTGCGCTATGCCGATGCAGGTTCATTCGACTACGGCCGTAACTACGGCGTCGTGTACGATGTCGAAGCATGGACCGATATGTTGCCGGTCTTCGGTGGCGATTCTTACACCTGGACTGACAACTTCATGACTGGCCGTGCTAACGGCGTAGCGACCTACCGTAATACTGATTTCTTCGGTCTGGTTGAAGGCTGGAACTTCGCGCTGCAATATCAGGGCAACAACGAAGGCGGCAACACAAACGAAGATCAGGAAGGCACCAAAAACGGTCACGACGATTATCGTTTCCAGAATGGTGATGGCTTCGGTATGTCCACTACCTATGATTTCGGTGATGTACTGGAAGGCTTAAGCGTTGGTGCGGCATTCTCCTCTTCTGACCGTACAAATTCACAGGTCAATGCTGGCGGTATCAACAATCGCTACAGCAAAAACGCAGGTGGCGCAGAAGCTGAAGCCTGGACCGTTGGTGTGAAATACGATGCTAACGACGTCTATCTGGCGATGATGTATGCAGAAACCCGCAACATGACACCGTATGGTGACGCTGGCATTGCCAACAAAACGCAAAACTTTGAAGCGGTTGCTCAGTATCAGTTCGATTTCGGTCTGCGTCCGTCTTTAGCGTGGGTTTACTCTAAAGGTGAAGACCTGGGTGATTACAACGGCCACAACGGTCAGCATCACGTAATTGAATACACCGACAAAGCGCTGGTGAACTACGTTTCTGTTGCAGCGACCTATTACTTCAACAAAAACATGTCCGCATACGTCGATTACAAAATCAACCTGCTGGATAACGACGTGAAATTCTATCAGGACAATGGCATCTCCACCGATGACGTTGTGGGTGTTGGCCTGACTTATCAGTTCTAATCCCTACATATTATAAAGCCCGCATTGCGGGCTTTTTTATTTCTTATGAAAGCGTTACGGCGCTTCCTGCAACGCCACTCGCACAAAACCGTTGTTCTGCGCCAGCAGGGCATTGGCATCATTGGCTTCCATTCCTGTGAGCACCATCAGAATTGCGGTTTTACAATGATGATCGCAGCGTTCCAGCGCCGCTTTCGCCACGGCGCGTGAACAACTTCCTGCTTCCATCACAATCGCAATCTGACGCTCGCACCACTGGGTGGTATCCCCTTGCAGATCCACACGCAAATTGCTGTAAACCCGGCCGCTGCGAATCGCAAGCCCGGTGGTCAGCATATTCAGAACCAGTTTCTGTGCGGCATTGGCTTTCGGATTACCGTAGCCAGCCACGACTTCCGCCCCGGTTTGTGGCGCAATAACCAACGACGCCAACTGTGCGGCTTCGCTTTGCGGATTGCGCGTGAGCACCGCTACCGGCGCACCCAGAGACCACGCGTGACGCAGTGCGCCCCACACCCACGGCGTTTTTCCGCCGACGGTCAGGCCCAGCAGCATATCTTTATCATTAAAGCCGATGGCCTGAAGGTCCAGCGCACCACGATCGTAATCGTATGCGGCTTCGCTTTTTTCATTCAGCATCGCCTGCGGCCCACCCGCGATAAGCCCGACAATCGGACCGTGACCCTGTGGTGTAAACTCACTGGCAGCCAGCATCCCGGCACGCCCCGACGCGCCCGCACCGACTATCACTAAGCGCCCACCGCGACTCAGCGCCGCCGCAGCTTGATCCACTAAACGGGTGATTTCATCCAGACAAGGCGTGATGGCATCGGCAATACGTTTATCTTCCTGATTGATAACGTTAAGCATGTCCTCGGTGGACAATCTGTCGATATCGGCGGTAACAGTACTGCGTCGTTCCATGACTGCATCGGTAAGCTTAATGCTCATAAACTGCCTCCTTATTATGAGTTGCCTTTCAATATAAAGTGTTTCATATGTATAGCCTGAGAGTGGCGTCACAAAGAGACGTTTGTTTTGCTAAGGGCTACACTGCTTTAAGAAATCAGGCTTATCAGCGATAATGCTTGTTTATTAATGATGACAGGGATCCCGATGCACGATTTACAGCAGCCTCAACGCGCGCCAAAACGTCCGATGAAGCTCAGTACGCTGGTCACCCTGATGGTCTGCGGTGTCATCGGTGCCGTCCTGCTGGTTATCTACACCTTTTATCTTGCGCAAATTGCCAAAGCCACGCGTACGGGGTTGCAGGATACCGCCTTTGCTATCGCGCGCACCCTCGCCGATTCGCCGGAAATCAAACGCGGCCTCACCTCACCTTCTTACAGCGATATTATTCAGCCGATTTCAACCGCCGTGGAACAACGTAATCATCTGCTGTATGCGGTGGTGACAGATATGCATGGCATTCGTTATTCGCACCCTGATCCCCGCCGTGTCGGCCAGCGTTTTATCGGAGAAGATTTACAACCCGCCCTGCTTGGTCAGGAAAATGTCTCGGTGAACCATGGCGTACTGGAAGAGGCGCTGCGCGTCTTTACGCCAGTTTATGATGAAGAGCGCCGTCAGATTGGCGTGGTGATTGTCGGTATCTCGATGAACGATGTTCAGGCGCAAATCAACGCCAGCCGCTGGAATGCCATCTGGTTTGTGTTGTTCAGCGCCATTATTGGTAGCTTCGGAACCTGGGTGCTGGTTCGGGTACTGAAAAATATTCTTTTCGGGCTTGAGCCCTACGAAATTTCTACGCTGTTTGAACAGCGTCAGGCGATGCTGCAATCGCTTAAAGAAGGCGTCATCGCCGTCGACAGCCTCGGAAACGTAACGCTGATTAACCATACCGCGCGGCAAATTCTGCTCTCCGCCAACAATCGCCAGCCTGGAGAACCGCCACATGCGCCGCTACAGGGAAACCTGCAACAGGTTCTGTCTACCGGAGTCGCGATTCCGGATCAAGAAGTGGGCTGCAACGGACGTCTGTTACTCACCAACACCGTACCGGTCCGCAGTCAGAACCGTGTGATTGGCGCGATTTGCACCTTCCGCGATAAAACCGAAGTCAGCCAGTTGATGCAGCGCATGGATGGTATGGTGAACTATGTCGATGCGCTGCGCGCTCAGTCTCACGAGTTCATGAATAAACTGCACGTGATCCTCGGGCTTTTGCACATCAAGCGCTACGACAAGCTGGAAGAGTACATTCTGCAAACCGCGCAAAATTATCAGGCCGACATCGGCGAAATTCAGCATAAAATTAAATCACCGATCGTTGCCGGTTTCCTGCTTGGCAAAATCAATCGCGCGAAAGAAGCCGGGTTTACGCTGACGCTTGCCGAAGAGTCGCGCGTGCCGGACAACGCCAACGAACAACAGGTGGCGGTACTGGTCACCGTGCTGGGCAACCTGATAGAAAATGCGCTGGACGCCATGTCCGGCCAGCCGGAAGGCGAGATAAGCCTGCTGCTGCACTATCAAAATGGCTGGCTCTCCAGTGAAGTCAGTGATGATGGGCCTGGCATCGCCCCGGATAAAATTGATGCTATTTTTACCAAAGGTTTTTCGACGAAAGGCGAGAATCGCGGCGTCGGGCTCTTTCTGGCCCGGCAACAAACTGAAAACCTCGGCGGCAGCATCGCCGTGGAATCAGAGCCGGGCGTCTTTACGCAATTTTTTGTACAAATCCCCTGGGACAGCGAGAGGAATGCCGAGTGATTAATGTGTTAATTGTTGATGATGATGCCATGGTGGCCGACCTGAACCGTCTCTATATCGAACGGGTTGAGGGGTTTAGCTGCTGTGGTATCGCGTCAACCCTCAGCCAGGCTCGCGAATTTATTGAAGAGAGTGTGCAGCCTATCGACCTGGTGCTGCTGGATGTTTATATGCAACAGGATAATGGGCTGGATCTGCTGCCGATCATTCGCGCATCGGGCCGGGCCATCGACGTTATCATGATCTCTTCCGCTTCAGATGCGGAAACTATTCAAACGTCGATGCATTATGGTGTGGTGGATTACCTGATCAAACCGTTCCAGTTCCCGCGCTTTGAAGAGGCGTTAACCGGCTGGCGTGAGAAAAAACAGCTGATGGGAAACCATAAGTATTACGAACAGGCTGATGTTGATCGCCTGCTGCACGGCGGTGCGCCGGAACTGGCTGACGCCAAACGTCTGCCGAAGGGTTTAACGCCGCAGACGCTGCGCACTATTTGTCAGTGGATTGACGCGCATCCGGAAAGCGAGTTCTCTACCGACGACCTGGCGAACGCAGTGAATATTTCGCGAGTATCATGCCGAAAATACCTGATTTGGCTGGCGCAGATTAATATTTTGTTTACCAGCATTCACTACGGCGCAACCGGGCGCCCGGTGTATCGCTATCATCTGCTGGCGGAACAGTACGGTCTGCTTAAACAGTACGCGCAATAAGCCGATAATCGTCATCAAGCAGCGTAAACCGGTAATGTCTGGCCGATGAGAGAATGATCTCCCGCTGTTTGGTGACAAATATCGCTTCAATGTCCGGGCGTCCGCGTAGCGCTGCAATACCCTTCTCTACACCCATTCCATAAATCAGCGTGGTCCAGAGATCACAGTCGAGCGATTCGCTGGCGATAATGGTCACGCTGTCGAGCTCGTTATCCAGGGGATACCCGGTGCGAGGGTCAAGAATATGGTGATAGCGGCGCCCGTCCAGCTCGAAAAAGCGCTCGTAGACGCCGGAGGTCACCACCGACTTGTTCACCACCTCAATGGCCCCGAGCAACGCGTTATCCTGCGCAAAGGGCTTCTTCAGGCCAATCGACCAACCGCCCTCGGGTGAACCGAGCGTTTGCACATTTCCACCAAGATTAATCAGCCCCAGCGTCACGCCCTGCTGGCGCAAATAGTCGCGCACGCGGTCGGCAATGTAACCTTTTGCAATCGCCCCCAGATCGATTTCCATTCCGGCACGCGTCAAAAATACACTGCTTTGAGCATCATCCAGCACCACATTATGTGGATCGGTCAACGTCAGTAATTGCGCAATATCCTCGGCGGGCGGCACGCTATCGCCCTTAAAACCGATTTTCCAGCGTTTCACCAGCGGGCCAATCGCCAGATTAAACGCGCCGCCGGGGACAAGGCTTGCGGCTTTGGCGCATTTGATCAACTCATAAACCGGGCGGCTGACGCTGACGGGATTGATGCCGGCGGCGTGAATGATATCCATCACCTGCGATTGTGCGCGGTTAACGGTGAGGAGGTCTTCGTATTGCTTGATGAGATTAAAAACACGGGAGGCGAGCGGTTCGTTGTGTTCGAAGAGTTTGAGCAGAATGGGCGAGCCCATCAGGACCGCGGAATAACTGTATACGCGTGCATCGTCTGACATTCCAGCCTCCTTTCACAAAAGAGAACCCGGTAGCCTGGGCTACCGGGATTTCATGGGCTGCTAGCTGCGTTTTGCGCGCATTGCGGCCTGATGACCGGCGAGTGTACCAAAGATAATGATATCGGCGACAGCGTTACCGCCGATACGGTTGCCACCGTGGATGCCGCCAACCACTTCGCCTGCGGCGTACGCCCCGGCGATCACCTTGTGCGCTTTATCCAGCACACAGGTCTCGGTATTGATGGTCACGCCGCCCATGGTGTGGTGCACGCCCGGCGCAATTTGAATCGCATGGAACGGACCTTCGTTGATCGGCGCACGCAGCGCGGTCGTACGACCGAAATCATCATCGTGCTGTTTTTCAACGAAACCGTTATAGCGTTCCAGGGTTGCCAGGAAAGCGTCTTCATTGAGCCCCAGTTTTTTCGCCAGGTCGCGCGGTGAGCTGGCGCTGGTGACAAAGCCACGGCCAATGTATTCATCAGCGGCTTTGTTTTTCGCCCGAACATGCTCATCAAACACGATGTAGGCATATTTTTCCGGCAGCGCGATGATTTGCGCGGACACTTTGTCGCGGGTTTCCATTTCATTAAAGAAGCGGTTGCCCTGCTGATTCACCAGAATCGCCCCGCCGCCGCGGATAGATTCGGAAATCAGGTACGATGTTTTCTGCTCAACGGTCGGGTGAATCTGAATTTCGCCCATATCGACCGTGCCTGCGCCGATATTTTCCAGAAGTGAGATACCGCCACCGGTTGCGCCTTTATGGTTGGTGGTCACGAAGCCGGCCAGATCCGGACGGTATTTCACCACCATCGCGCTGTTGGCGCTGAAGCCACCGGTCGCCACGATAATGCTTTTGGTTGCGACGGTAAGCGCCTCTTTCTCTTCGGTCAGCAGACGGACTGCGGAAACTTCACCGTCCTCCATCACGATATCCACCACGGAAGTATCGAGCATTACATCGATATTGCGTTTGTTGACGTTACGCACCAGGCCGCTGATCAGATAGCCGCCAACCGCCGATCCGTCACGCGGACGGTGGGTACGGTCGATGCTCATCCCGCCGGTAGTGGTGATGTCGTTCAGCATAATGCCGCGCGTAGCCAGCCATTCGATGGCTTCTGGTGCGTTTTCGACAAAGCGACGCAGCAGTTCCGGGTTGTTTTTGTTTTTCCCGCCTTTCAGGGTTTCCTGGTAGAACAGCTCTTTGCTGTCCTGAATCCCTTTCACGCGCTGGAAGCGCGTTTCCGCCGCGTTCATCCCGGCAGAGGCTTTGATGGTGTTCCCACCGATGGTTGGCATTTTTTCGACAATCAGCACGCTTGCGCCTTCGTCGTGCGCCTGAATCGCCGCAGCCAGACCCGCGCCGCCGCTACCAACAACCACAACGTCGTAGCTTTTCGCTTCTTCGATGTCGCCGCCCTCTTCCGCCACCCGCGCTTTGCTTGATTTGAGCATCGCTTTAGAGACGGCTTTTTTCACTGCTTCACTCTGACTGGTTGCGCCGGAGATAGCATCAACGTGCGGGGTGTTCGCATCGAGAATACGGGTACGAATCTCTTCAAAACTGGTGGTGAATTCCACGCTTTGATCCGGCGCGCTCGCCAGTTCGATATCGGCGATACGATCCGTATCCAGGCTGACGTTGATAACCAGTTCGTTGGTATCGTCCATCACGGTTTCCACGAAGGTACCCGCTTTGAATTTGGACTCGCCCATGCTCATGTCGCGGATCATCGCTTCAACCAGGAAGAAACGCCACAGCGGTTCCGGGATGCACAGGGCTTCGCGCTGAGTGCTGTCGATGAACAGTTCCGGCGCTTCATTACGCGCAATGCGGTCAGTCCAGTCCGGATAGGCGATGCAGGCGCGTCCCACGGCGACCAGGTCGTAACCGTTATCCAGCGCGGTATCGACATCCGCTTCGTTCACGACGCCGCCCACGCCCATTACCGGGATTTGCGCGAGCGTTTCAGAACGCATGGCGACATATTTTTGAATCAGCGGCGTCGGATCGTTGGTTTCAACGATAGAAGGACGCAGCGTAGCGCCTACTGAGAAGTGCAGGTAATCGACGCCGCGCTCCGCCAGTTTTTCCAGCAGATACATGGTGTCGTCAAAGCGGATACCCGGGATTTCCATCTCTTCTGGCGAGAAACGATAGCCGATGATAAAGGAATCATCAGCATACTGGCGCACCATTTTATGGGTGATATCCAGTACTGCCAGCGGGAATTTCGCGCGATTGTCGCGGCTACCGCCCCACTCATCGTCACGCAGGTTGGAGTTCGGCGAGTAGAATTGTTGAATCAGATAGGTGTTGGCACCATGAATTTCCACGCCATCGAAACCGGCCTGGATGGCACGACGTACCGCATCGCCGAATTTACCGACCATGCCATACACTTCTTCCGTGGTCAGGGCGACCGGGGTTGCGGCTCCGTCACGCGGTGCAGCAACGGCGCTTGGGCCTACCGGCGTACGCCCACCGATCAGCTTTGGTTCGACCATGCGGCCACCGTGGTAAATCTGTAATAGCGCTTTCGAACCTTTAGATTTGATCGCTTCGGCAATTTTCGCCAGGCCGGCGATTTTGTCGTCGTTGTCGATACCCAGTGCGCCCGGGAAAGCGACGCCGAGATCGTCAACAAAGCAGCACTCGACGATGATGGTACCGATGCTGCCGGAACGGGCGCGATAGTACTCAATCAGCTCGCTGCTGACTGAACCGTCGTAATAACCCGAACAGGTGGTCATCGGGGCCATGAACAAACGGTTTTTAATTTCAGTTCCGTTCGGTAAGGTGAATGACTCAAGTATGCGATGGTTTGTGTTCATCATATAAAAACTCCAAACTTTAAAAATTGAAATCTGCGAATTCTGAATCGGTGTGTATTTGAGTTATTTTTTCTTGCCGATATTGATGCTATTAATATAATGGTATTTTTAGTTACTAAAGTAATTACGTTAGTTAAAAAACTAATTAAGTACCGCTATAACACCAATACCCCCATGGTGTTATTAATAAAAAATATTTTGTTCACAATTATTTAAAATGTTATTACTTTTACGCTACCTCTTAAAATGCAGTAAACCCCGTAACTTCACCTGCAATAACTAATATAAATCAATGACTTAGACAAGCATCAACTTATGTTCTATATTTAAGATACCCGCGCTCTCGTGAGCAATTAACGGCCAATACCCTTATAGTCCAACAGGGTTATTCAAAAATAATAAAAAGCGCGTTATCGTCCTGTTTTTTTGATCGAGATCAATTGCCTTATTCTTTAAAAGAGCATTAAATAAATATAAAGAATTCCTGATTTATCGCTAACGAAATAGCGCTAAATTTCCATGCCAGTAATACAAAAAGCCGCCTTTAATAATTAAATAAAGTAAAAAAACTAAAGAAAGCAAAAAGTCATTCCTGGCATAACCGAATTATTAACAACTTAAGACGCAAAACTATGAAAGAGAAAACCGCCGTAACGCCCCCCGTGGCGAGCAAGCCAAAAGACGGAAAGACAAACCGTCTGATGATGATGGCACTGCCGATTATCGTCGCCGTGCTGCTGCTATTTGTGCCGGTTCCTGAAGGGCTGCCGCCGTATGCCTGGCACTACTTCGCTATCTTTGTCGGCGTCATCGTCGGCCTGATTTTCGAACCCCTGCCGGGTGCGGTGATCGGTCTGACGGGCGTCGTCGCCATCGCATTATGCAGCCAGTGGGTGCTTTTCAGCCCGGAACAACTGGCCGATCCGAAATTCAAACTGGCAGGCGCGTCCTTTAAATGGGCAGTGAGCGGCTTCGGTAACTCCACCGTCTGGTTGATTTTCGGTGCCTTTATGTTTGCCGCCGGTTATGACAAAACCCGCTTCGGTCGCCGCCTGGCGCTGATTCTGGTGAAATATCTGGGTCGTCGCAGCCTGACGCTCGGTTATGCCATAACCTTTGCGGACCTGCTGCTGGCGCCGTTCACCCCATCCAACACCGCGCGTAGCGGCGGGACGATCTACCCGATTATCGCCAACCTGCCGCCGCTGTACGGTTCAAAACCGAACGACCCGAGCGCGCGTAAAATTGGTTCTTATCTGATGTGGGTGGCGATTACCGCCGCGTGTATCACCAGTTCTATGTTCCTTTCCGCCCTGGCACCAAACCTGCTGGCGCTGGCGCTGGTGAAAAGCATCCTCGGTATCACCATTTCCTGGGGCACCTGGTTCATCGCCTTCCTGCCGCTGGGTATCCTGCTGATTCTGACTATGCCGTTGCTGGCTTACTGGTTCTATCCGCCGGAAGTGAAAGTGAACGACGAAGTGCCGCTGTGGGCGAGCCGTGAACTGGAAAAACTGGGCAAACTGTCACGTAACGAAATTCTGCTGCTGGTCTTCGTATGCTGCGCGCTGCTGATGTGGATCTTCGCTGCAGCGTGGATTGAGCCTGCCATGGCGGCGCTGTTAATCGTTGGCCTGATGCTGTGGACCGGCGTGCTGGAGTGGAACGATATCACTGGCAACAAAGCCGCATGGAACACCTTTGTCTGGTTCGCAACGTTAGTGGCGCTGGCCGATGGCCTCTCCTCTACTGGCTTTATCAGCTGGTTGGGTAAAGAAGGCGGCCTGCTGATGAGCGGTATCTCTCCGGGTGTGGCAACCGTTGTTCTGCTGCTGGCGTTCTACCTGCTGCACTACCTGTTTGCCAGCACCACCGCGCACACCACGGCGCTACTGCCAGCGATGCTGACCATCGCCGCCACTATTCCGGGCATGAACATGGAAGTGTTCGTCCTGCTGATGGTGACTTCACTGGGTATCATGGGGATTATCACCCCATACGGTACTGGCCCGAGCCCGATTTACTACGGGAGCGGCTACCTGCCGACCAAAGACTACTGGCGGTTAGGCACCATCTTCGGTGCCATCTTCCTGGCAGCCCTGCTGCTGATTGGTTACCCGTGGATGTCCATGATGTTCTGATTCTCAACCGCCGGAGGGTAACGTCCGGCGGTTTTATTTTATGGAGCAATAGCTATGTCGAATAAACCTTTTGTTTACCAGAACCCCTTCCCGCTTGGCAAAGATGACACCGAATACTATCTGCTGAGCCGCGAGCACGTTTCCGTTGCCGAATTTGAAGGTCAGGAAATCCTCAAAGTTGAACCTGAAGCGCTGACGCTGCTGGCACAGCAGGCTTTCCATGACGCCTCTTTCATGCTGCGCCCTTCTCACCAGAAACAAGTTGCCGCCATCCTGAATGACCCGCAAGCCAGCGAAAACGACAAATACGTCGCGCTGCAATTCCTGCGCAACTCGGAAATCGCCGCTAAAGGCGTCCTGCCGACCTGCCAGGATACCGGTACTGCTATCATCATGGGTAAAAAAGGCCAGCGTGTATGGACCGGCGGCGGCGATGAAGCTGCTCTGGCACGCGGTGTTTACAACACTTACACCGAAGATAACCTGCGCTACTCGCAGAACGCCCCGCTGGATATGTACAACGAGGTGAACACCAAAACCAACCTGCCTGCGCAGATTGATCTCTACAGCGTTGACGGCGACGAGTATAAGTTCCTGTGCGTCGCCAAAGGCGGCGGTTCAGCGAACAAAACCTATCTCTACCAGGAAACCAAAGCGCTGATCACCCCGGCGAAATTGAAAAACTATCTGGTTGAGAAAATGCGTACGCTGGGTACGGCGGCCTGCCCTCCTTACCACATCGCATTCGTGATTGGCGGTACATCCGCTGAGAGCACGCTGAAAACCGTTAAACTGGCGTCAACCCGCTACTATGACAGCCTGCCAACCGAAGGCAACGAACACGGTCAGGCGTTCCGTGACGTTAAGCTGGAGCAAGAACTGTTACAGGAAGCGCAGAACCTGGGCCTCGGCGCGCAGTTCGGTGGCAAATATTTCGCTCACGATATCCGCGTGATCCGCCTGCCGCGTCACGGCGCATCCTGCCCGGTCGGCATGGGCGTTTCCTGCTCGGCGGATCGTAATATCAAAGCGAAGATCAACCGCGATGGTATCTGGATCGAGAAGATGGAGCACAATCCGGCGCAGTATATCCCGGAAGCACTGCGTCAGCAGGGTGAAGGCAGTGCCATTGCTATCAATCTGAACCAGCCGATGAGTGAAATTCTGGCACAGCTTTCAGCACATCCGGTATCTACCCGCCTGTCGCTGAACGGGACGATTATCGTTGCCCGTGATATCGCGCACGCCAAACTGAAAGAGCTGATCGATAACGGGGAAGAACTGCCGCAGTACGTGAAGGATCACCCGATTTATTACGCAGGCCCGGCAAAGACACCGGAAGGTTATGCTTCTGGCTCTCTCGGCCCAACCACCGCAGGTCGTATGGACAGCTACGTGGATCTGCTGCAGTCGCACGGCGCAAGCATGGTGATGCTGGCGAAGGGCAACCGCAGCCAACAGGTCACCGATGCCTGTAAACAGCACGGTGGCTTCTATCTCGGCAGCATCGGCGGCCCGGCGGCGATTCTGGCGCAGGACAGCATCAAGAGTCTGGAATGCGTGGCGTATCCTGAACTGGGTATGGAGGCTATCTGGAAAATCGAAGTGGAAAACTTCCCGGCCTTTATCCTGGTGGATGATAAAGGGAACGACTTCTTCCAGCAGATCCAGAACAAACAGTGTTCAGGGTGTTCACAGCGTTAATCACGTAAAAAAAGCCTGATGCGCTACGCGTATCAGGCCTGCATGACGAAGCCAGGCATCCGCCTGGCTTTTTTGTGTTTGGCTCAATAAAACGTCGCTTGCGTATACACTTTCAACCTGAGCGGCTTTTTACCGGGTTTATCTTCCCAGGTAATGGTTAAATCACACTTTCCCGGCGTACCGCGTTCATCATACTGACAGACGCTATTGGTGGCATAGTTTTCTGAATAGCGCGAGGAGTTGATCAGTGTGTAATCCAGCGGCTTATGCTGCGGGTCACTGTACATCACCACATTCGAGGCCGTTACACCGCGCGAGGAGTAAAACTTCGTCATATTGACGTTGCCGCGTTCATCGTACAGATATTCAGAGACCTTATTGCCCATAAAACGTGTCGACATCAGCAGACCATTATCTGCGATTTAATATTGTTCTAAACCGCCGCTCTCAGTTTTTGACACAATATTACATTTCTCATCTAATGATATAGTAATAATTGACCAGTCTTTGATGCCTTTAAGTGTGCGCCCATCACGCCTGAGAATCAATTCCGATCGTTTTCGTTTATCATTAAATTGCAGACTATCAAGACACCCACTTTGACTCAGCGTCGCATCCAATTCATATATCTGCTGTCCCTTTTCATTCTCAATGGAGACGTTTAATTCTTTAACATTCCCTCTGATAGACACAAATCCATATAATAATGAAAGATTATATAAAACAGGAAGATAGGAATCATTCGCCAATACAGAGCTTGATAACATGAAAAAACCGAGTAATGGTGTTTTCCTATTACACAGCATAAGCCCCTCCATCATTTGTTACTATTATTTTATCATAGTAAGCCACAATCGACACCGATGCTCAATATCTCAATAGATTATTTTCAGATGCAAATATCTTAATAAAATAGAATTACCGTGAAATTATTTCGTAGTCATCA
This sequence comes from Pseudocitrobacter sp. 73, assembly GCF_008369545.1. Taxonomy (NCBI): domain Bacteria; kingdom Pseudomonadati; phylum Pseudomonadota; class Gammaproteobacteria; order Enterobacterales; family Enterobacteriaceae; genus Pseudocitrobacter; species Pseudocitrobacter sp. 73. Next base: position 137,227 of record NZ_VTZO01000006.1, read on the forward strand.
TACAAGATACGTAATAATACAGAGTATAATCCCTGATGGTATTAGAAGTGACATCAGGGAATGATATTAAAATGACGAAACAGCATTTACTCAACAATCTCAACTAAATTGCCATCGGGATCTTTAATAACTGCTTCGTAGTAACCGTCTCCGGTGGTACGCGGGGCGGAGACTAAAATTCCCCGTTCTTGTGCCTTCTGCGCCAGGGCATCTACTTTTGCCTTCGTGCCGACGGCAATCGCCAGATGTACCCAACCGCTGGTGTTGTTATCCGACTCGCGCGCGGTTAACCCTGGTTTGGTCATCAGTTCAATAGCCACATCCTCACCCATCTTAACAAAGTAAGATTCAAAGCCGGGATTAGTTTTGCTGCAGTACTTTTCGTTGATTGATCCCTCAAAGAAATCAACCCAGAAGCGAGCCTGAGTCTCAAGCTGTCGCGTCCAAAGTGCAACGTGGGCGATTTTCATCTTTCACCTCTTTCTCAGATTGTAATCAGTAACCGGTTGTCTCTTAGACTTATTTTTACTCACTATGCCAGTAATCAGCACAGAGATCGTCATCTAAATATGACTTTTTGCATTTACACATTTAAATTTATAAATATAATAACCCGCACTTTTAGTAGCAGAAGAATGCTTGAATATGAAAAACGACACTCTCTTTAGCCCACTCACCCTCGGCGGCCTGACCTTACGCAACCGCGTGATCCTGCCGCCGCTGACTCGCTGTCGCAGCGAACAACCGGGGAATGTGCCTGGCCCACTGATGGTTGAATATTATCGCCAACGCGCCAGCGCCGGGCTGTTGATCACCGAAGGCACGCAGATTGAACCCCGAGGCCAGGGCTACGCCTGGACGCCGGGCATTCACAGCGATGCTCAGGTTGAAGGCTGGAAAAAAGTCACGGATGCCGTCCATCAACAAGGCGGTGTGATTTTCTGCCAGCTGTGGCACGTCGGGCGCGTCTCACACACCTCGCTTCAACCGAATCAACAGCCGCCCGTCGCACCGTCGGCCATTGCTGCCACGAACGTACGCGTTTTTATCGAAACCGCGCCTGGTGAAGGCATGCTGACCGCCCCGAGCCAGCCGCGTGAGTTGAATACGGAAGAGGTTAAAGAACTGGTTGAGCTCTACCGTCAGGCCGCGATTAACGCTAAACGCGCTGGCTTTGACGGCGTGGAACTGCATGCGGCAAATGGGTATCTCATCAATCAGTTCATATCAGAACACACCAACCATCGTACGGACGAGTACGGCGGTTGTCTGACAAACCGTCTGCGCTTTTTAAAAGAAGTCATCGATGCAGTGAGCGATGTGTTTGGCAGCCAGCGCGTCGGGGTGCGTTTCTCGCCGCTGTTCACCACCACAGACGAAGACAGGGTCTACCTCGGCCTGGTAGAGTCTAATCCGCATGAGACCTGGACCACCGCGGCCCGCTTGCTGAACGATGCCGGTGTGGGTTATCTCTCCATTGCAGAAGCAGACTGGAACAACAGCCCGGATCTGCCAGAAGATTTCCGCGCGGCACTGCGCGTCGCATTCCGCAATCCGATTATGTATGCGGGCCGTTACACGGCAGAAAAAGCGCAGCACATGCTGGAAAATCACTGGGGCGATATGTTTGGTTTTGGTCGTCCGTTTATCGCCAACCCTGACCTTCCGGCACGCCTGAAAAACGGCTTCCCGTTGAATGCGGTGGATGAATCATCCATGTATGGCGGCGGCAGTAACGGGTATACTGATTACCCGGTTTATTCATAAAAAGAGTAATGAGGTCGCATGACACCTGAAAACGCCATGAAGTTACTGTCGAATCCCACGCGCGTTGCCATTCTGAAGTGGCTAAAAAACCCGCACGAGTCATTCGCCGAGTACAGCCAACTTTATGACTATGATGTCTATGGTGTCTGCGCCAGTCTGATTCAGGACAAAGCCGGACTCTCGCAGCCCGCCACTTCCTTGTGCCTGAAGGCGATGCAGGAAGCGGGCTTGCTGGAGGCCAACAAGGTTGGAAAATGGACCTACTATCGGCGCGTTGAATCGGGCATTGATACCATGGCCCACAACGTCGCTGAGTTTCTGGAACACCTCTGATCCCTCGGGCGACACCTCGTCGCCCGATTTGCTTCGCCGCTGCATAGACACCACCCCGCCCAGACGCTAGCATTCCATAACTATTCTTATCGCATCGTGACGCTTACATTATGAATAATGATATCAGATCGCTGGATCTCAACCTGTTGAAGGCGCTCGACGCATTGATTGATGAAGGCAGCGTCACCCGCGCCGCCCAGCGGCTTTCGCTGACGCAACCCGCCGTCAGCGGCATGCTGACACGCTTACGCGACTATTTTGGCGATCCGCTGTTTGTTCGCGCGCAGCGTGGCATGGTGCCCACGGCACGGGCCCGCGAGCTTGCCGCGCCGGTGAAGCAGATCCTGACCGATATCTCTATCCTGCTGAAGCCTGCACATTTCGACCCGTTGAGCGCCGAAATGACCTGCTCGATTATGGCCACCGATTACGCGTTAAAAGCGGTGATAGTACCGCTAATGAGTGCGCTAAAAAAACGCGCACCGGGTATTCGTGTCGCCGTGCGTCCGGTTGATGATGAACGTCTGTTTTCCCTGCTGGAGCGTGGCGATGTTGACCTGGCGCTGGTCACGCCTGCAACGACACCCGGCGATCTTCACGGGCGTGCGCTGTATGAGGAGGAGTACGTTTGCATGCTGCGCGCCGATCATCCTGTCGCCGTCTCGGGCACACTCAGTCTCGACCAGTTTTGCGCGCAGGACCACATTCTCGTTTCCTCAGAAGGCGGTTTCTGGGGCGTGACTGACGAGGCGCTGGCAGCGCTTGGCCGCACACGGCATGTCGGCATGTCCGTAAACAGCTTCCTTGTATTGCCGGAAATTTTACGGACGACGGATATGATTGCCGTCGTGCCCCGCCGTCTTGCCCTACAGCATGAACATTTGACCATTATGCCGCCACCGCTGGACGTGCCCGGCTTCACCAAAAGTATGGCCTGGCACGAACGTAACCATCGTGACCCTGCACATCAGTGGATACGGGCCCTCTGCGTCGAGGTTAGCCAGAACGCCTCATCCTGATATAAGTTATCTTATGAATTATATCGTGATTGCTAATTTGTCTTATAAGTGAATTTACCGATAATAGCTTCATACCGCTGAGATGCACGCCTTCAGCGCCATTGACATGATTTGAGGAGATACACTATGAACGCAATTAACTGGCCAGAAGGTTTTGTTCCGGGCTTCACCGATAACTTCGTCTCAAACGAAATGATCATTGCCGGGCTTAGCGTGAGCGACGTTTGGCCGTTCCTGAACCAGCCTTTCCTGTGGCCGGACTACTACAAAAATTCCGCAGATGTTCGTTTCTACGATAATAAAGGCCCGGAACTGGAAAACGGCGTCCGTTTTTACTTCAGCACTTTCGGCTTCCCGGTGGAATCTCAGGTCGTCGAGTATGTCCCGCCAGCAGAGGGACAACCCGCGCGCGTCGCCTGGCACGGTTGGTCTGGTGAAGAGCATGCCGCCGATCGTCTCGATGTACACCACGCGTGGCTGCTGGAAGACTTGCCGGGTAACCGCGTGCGTATTCTGACCCAGGAAACACAGAACGGCCAGCCAGCAAAAGCACTCGCCGCCACACGCCCTAACCCAATGCTTAACGGGCACCAGGAGTGGCTGGACGGATTGGTTGCTGCGGCGATGAGTGCGAAGAAAGCGTGATGAATTCGCGTCAGGGGCCACGCCCCTGACGCGGTTATTTATGGCCTGGATGTGGTAATAAAGTGCCGTACTTTTGGCGGTTCATCACCCGTGTGATATTGCAGGAGTTCTGCCTGGATATCCGCATCAGCCTTTGACACCCTTCTGTGCTGGCGCAAATGTTCCGCCCAGGACTCCACCATAAACCACTCCAGTAAAATGCGCGGATTGGCAGAATCTTCGGTGATCCCCCAGTTATAGGCCCCATCCCGCCGCCGTTCGTACGCCAGGTTATAAATGGCTTTCAGGAAAGGCGCGCGATGCTGCGGATCAACGTCGTATTCAATCTGAATCAGCACGGGCCCGCGATCGTGCTCAACCACCTCTGCCGTCAGCGGCTCTGGCCAATGGTTGGACGGCAGCAGATCCGATTCTCCTTTTGGCAGGCGCAGGCGATAACTGACAACACCAATAACAATGATGCCAATAGCGCCAATGAACAGGGTTTCCTGAACGCCAGCCGATTGCGCCAGTGCCCCCCAGGCCAGGCTGCCCGCCGTCATCGCTCCATTAAAGACGGTCAGATAGACCGCCAGTGAGCGGCCACGAACCCAGTTCGGTAAAATCGACTGCGCTACGCCGTTGAATGTGGTCAGCGCAATAATCCAGCCGCAGCCCAACACCACCAGCGCCACCACGGCCAACCATTGTGGCGGCGCAATCGACAACAGCGCCATCACGGAAGCGGTAATGATCGACGCCAGTAAAAGCAGGCCATCCGCACTGCATTTTTGCCGCAATTTGGGTAACAGAAACGCGCCGGCAATCGCACCGACACCGACTGCGCCCAGCAAAATCCCGTAGAAGCCGGCATCACCGCCCAGCACGCGGCGTGCAACCAGCGGAAGCAACGCCCAAACGGAGCTGCAAAACGCGAAGAACAGAAACGTGCGCAACAGCACAACGTGCAGCTCACGGCTGGCCATGGTGTAGCGCAACCCGGCACGAAAAGCACCGAGGAATTTTTCCGCCAGCTCATCGCTATCGGTTTTGGCTCTTTTCCACCACAGCAGGGCCGCAATCACAAACAGATAACTGATCACATCCACGCCGTAAGTGACTGACGTACCGAAGGTTGCCAGCACAACCCCGCCCAGCGCCGGGCCGATTGCGCGTGCAATATTGATGCCCAGCGAGTTCAGCGCGACAGCATCGCGAAGATCCTGCTTCTTCACCAGTTCAGGTACAATCGCCTGCCAGGTCGGCCCCATTAACGCCGCGCCGATCCCACCTACAAAGGTAAGCGCCACCAGCGAAAGAATGGTTTGCAGCCCCGTTGCGGAAAGCAGCAACAGGCAAATACTGACGCTTGCCATCAATAACTGAATACCAATTAAGAACTTGCGGCGATCGAGAATATCAGAGAGCACACCGGCGGGGATGGCGAGCAGGAAAACCGGCAGCGTCGCGGCAGCCTGAACCATCGCAACGGCCAGAGGCGAAGAAGAGAGATCGGTCACTAACCATGAGCTGGCAATATCACGTGCGAAAGAACCTATATTACCAATAATTGTTGCTACCCACAGAACTGCGAATACAGTCTGGCGTAATGGGCCAAAGCCACTGGAGGCGCTGGTCGTCATTATTCATCCTCAACAAAAAGTCGTGGATTAAATTTAGCCTAATGGTATGTGTATTACACGTGATAGTGTTGAAAGCGCCCCGAATATTTATCCAGGGCGTACAGGGTGTTTAACGGAAATCGAGGACATCAGGCTTCGAAGAGGGGTAACGTTCGACTTGCTGCGGAGCAAATCCTTTTAGCTGATCGCGATAGAAGCGCAAACGCTGTTGGAAGTGCTCAGACATCTCTAAGGGCATATTACCCACGACAGCGCGTGCGCACAGGCCACGTTGTTCATACTCCATTTTCGCAACGGTAAAGGCAATGAAATCTACGTTAGTTTTCATAGACTTTGGACAAAACTCAAACATATAAGCTCCTTTATTGTTTGTTTTCTCCACCCGACATGCAGTCGGTTTTTTTAGCATAGCCTGTTTTCTGACCGTTGAGTTAAATACACCTGAAACGAATGGGGTTACTTACCCATATTTTAAATTATGCAGATATCTATACGCAGGGTTTCGCATCATTCAAATATCCGACTGCTCATCCTCTGCGCCTGAAAGTTCATCTTTTCGGATTAACCGTCGTCGCCCCGCTCATTGTGCGAGCGCCGGACTGCATCAAAAGTAGTCGCTGTGTAATCACTTACCCACCCTTAAGTTAACTCATTGAAACAATTATGCTACGCGCAGTTTAAATAATACTGAATATTTAAATATCTTCATTTTAATCTTTAAAGAAGAGATTAATTGTGATAATAAAATAATGAACGGGATTATACTTAATCACTTAATATTAAAAAATTAAGCATCATCTCACATTCACTCATTGTTCACACCTTGACCAATGTATGAGTTTACAACAGGTAACATAAGGAACTGTTATTTCATATGCAAACGGAAGAAAACATGACATTTATATTTTGACAGTTACGAGCATTAATAATAAAAATGGTTACCAACACAATAAACAATATTGCATCACCCACATCAGCATGGAAGTTTAAAGATACAATCTGGTCCATGGGAGTCTATGGCGCAACCGTCGGAGCCGGTGTTTTGTTCCTTCCGGTTGAAATAGCCATGCGCGGGCCGCTGGTCTATTTGTTGCTGATTATCCTTAGCCTGCCGCTATCGATGATACCGCATATGCTGATTTGCCGCGTATTTATGCGCGAAGAAGGTCCGAAGGATAAGTCACTTCCGCTCTTCAATAGCTTCTTTGATCACAAAGGTAAAAAGGCGATTAAAGTTTTTTACTGTTTTTCTAACTTTCCGGTTACCCTGGTTTACGGTATTTCGCTGGTTAATGCTATCAATAGCTACGTGATAACCCATTTACATTTACCGGGCATTAACCGCGCGGTGCTGTCGTTTATCGTTGTGGCGATTTTATTTTTACTGTTGAGCCGGGGCCGCGATAAAGTTGTCGGCATGATGTCGGTACTTGTTTTACCCTTCGCTGTCACCGTCACGCTTATCGCTGCCTTTCAAATTCCACAATGGAACCTCGCCAATGTGATGCCTGCTATTCATGGTGTCGGGCAGCAGCCTGTAGGCAACTCACTTAAAAACATCTGGCTTACCATTCCACTTATCACCTTCGCCTTCTGCTCCGTGCCGTTAATGTCGCCACTGGCGTCGTTTTATCGTGAAGCCGGGCACGGCGGTGAAAAAAAATCCGTAAGGGTCATCAAAGTCGCTTATATCAGCATCTATGCCAGCATCATCTTCTTTGTTACCAGTTGCCTGTTAAGTATTCCGCACAATGTCTTTGCTCTGGCTAAATCGCAGAATTTGAACGTGCTTTCCGTACTGCAAAAAGATAACAGTAATATCGTTCTTTTTTACATTGCCCCGTTTATTGCCATTATCGGCATGACCAAGTCGTTTTTAGGCATTTGTTTATCGGTAGCAGAAACCTTTGCCCGTATGGTCAGCGATGCACTTGGCGAAAAAGAGGACACGCCACATAAAAAAGGGAAACGCATTGCGTGGCTTATCATGTTCAGCATCTCTTATGCCGTCGTGTATATTAATCCCGATGTTATCGAACTGATTGAAAAATTCTGCGGACCGCTTCAGGCAATCTTCCTGTTCCTGATCCCTGTTTATTTAATCTACAACCGAAGCGCGCTCAAAAGTTTGCGTGGTATTCGCCCGGTGGTGGTACTGATTGGCGGTATTCTAACCGTATCTGCTCTTTTTTATTCCCTGTTCTAAAAGCCAATACACTGTCAGGGTATTTGGCCTGATTGATTCAGCAGCCCGCTTAACGAGTTGCTGAATCAAGTACCGCCACCTCTGTTGAATCCGCTACATTGGTTTAGTCAAAGCTCATTATGGTCATTGTCCTGCGCGACAGAGTTTGTTTTGCATCCGTGGTTGACGTAAGAAAAGACAGGAAGCGTATAAGGATTAATCCGGTTTTAAGCCAATAAAGGGTGTGCGCAAGGCGTGCATCCTTTTTTTTGCTAATACTGACGTAAAGCAATGAGCAATTGACGGAAGATTTTAGGTTGGGATTCTCTCAGATTACCTCAATGCGAGTTGAGTCACTGAAAATTATTGCGGTAAGTGCTTGAATAGTGGCGGAGAGAGGGGGATTTGAACCCCCGGTAGAGTTGCCCCTACTCCGGTTTTCGAGACCGGTCCATTCAGCCGCTCTGGCATCTCTCCGTTTTGATGGTTGCCATGATGCCAGGTTATTTGGCATTTTAACAGACCCAGTCTCTTCAATTGCGTTCAAGTGACGAGTTTGCGAGCAAAATGATGATTAAATGGCCCTGGAAGGCAGATGAGTCTGCTGAAAAAACCGACATCCCGTGGGAACAAGCGTTCTCCGTCCCACTTTTAGCCAATCTCAGCGCAGATGAACAAAGCAAACTCCGCGTGCTTGCCGATCGTTTTTTGCAGCAAAAGCGGCTGGTTCCTCTTCAGGGATTAGTGCTGGAGCCTATCACTCAGGCACGTATTGCGCTGCTGTTTTGCCTGCCGATAATGGAGCTGGGGCTTGAATGGCTTGATGGCTTCCATGAGGTGCTCATCTACCCCGCCCCCTTCGTGGTGGATGATGAATGGGAAGATGATATTGGCCTTGTGCATAATCAACGCGTGGTGCAGTCCGGCCAAAGCTGGCAACAGGGGCCCATTATTCTTAACTGGCTCGACATTCAGGACTCCTTCGACGCATCCGGCTTCAACCTGGTTATCCATGAAGTCGCACATAAACTCGATACCCGTAATGGCGATCGCGCCAGTGGCATTCCGTTAATACCTCTGCGTGAAGTCGCGGGCTGGGAGCACGATCTCCATGCAGCGATGGATAATATTCAGGATGAGATTGATTTAGTCGGTGAAAGCGCCGCCAGCATTGATGCTTACGCGGCTACTGATCCAGCAGAGTGTTTCGCCGTGCTGTCCGAGTATTTTTTCAGCGCCCCCGAACTTTTCGCTCCGCGCTTTCCGGCACTGTGGCAGCGTTTTTGCCAGTTCTACCGCCAGGACCCGCTCACGCGTTTGCGAGATAACGACACGCAGGAAGATATTTCGCCTGTAGTTCACTAAAACAACAGCTTGCGCTAAATTCATGCAATTGAATCAGTCAGTTAAATTTAGTGTTGACACAATATTACGAGGCCAGTAGTATTCGCCTCGTTCACACGATTCCTCTGTAGTTCAGTCGGTAGAACGGCGGACTGTTAATCCGTATGTCACTGGTTCGAGTCCAGTCAGAGGAGCCAAATTTAGAAAAGCCCGCTTATCGCGGGCTTTTTGCTTTTTAGATTTGATAATCCAGCGCCAGCTCATCAGGCTCCATCGCCTGCCGCTTAATTTCCTCCAGCGATAACCCAGCATTACACAATTCGATAAAACGCCAGACATAGTTACGCTGTAGCTGCCCGCGTTTAAGACCCAGCCACACCGTGTTGGCATCAAACAAATGATGCGTATCCAGTCGCACCAGTTTGCCGGACTCCTGAAGATCGCCAGACTGTTCAGCGACCAGCCCAATGCCCAGCCCCAGTTCAACGTAAGTTTTGATAACGTCTGAGTCCTGCGCGCTGAGCACGATATCCGGCAACAGCCCTTTGCGGTTGAAGGCTTCATCAATACGCGAGCGCCCGGTGATCCCCTGGCGATAAGTAATAAGCGGCCAGCGCGCGATGGCTTCCAGCGTCAGCGGCGTGATTTGCGTCAGAGGATGATCCTGCGGTACCAGCACATGGTGATGCCAGCGGAACCAGGGAAAAGCCACCAGCGTACTGTCATTGCTCAATCGCTCGCTGGCAATGCCAATATCCGCGCCACCGTTATGTAGCAGCGTTTCAATTTCCTGCGGTGTTCCCTGGACCAGTTCCAGACGCACATCAGGGAATATTTCACGAAAAGCTTTAATCACCGGTGGCAGGCTATAGCGCGCCTGGGTATGCGTGGTTGCGACCGTCAGAACGCCCGAACCATCGTTGGTGAAAAGATCGGCAAGACGTCGAACGTTACTTGCCTCATTCAGAATACGTTCGGCAATCACCAACAACGCTTTACCCGGTTCGGTCATCCCCAGCAGTCGCTTTCCGCGGCGGATGAAGATCTCAATCCCCAGCTCTTCCTCCAGCTCACGGATATGACGGCTTACACCCGATTGCGACGTGTATAGCATATTGGCAACTTCAGTCAGGTTGTAATCCTGCCTTGCTGCTTCACGAATTATTTTTAGTTGCTGGAAGTTCACCTTCCCCTCCGGGTCAAACAGACATTGCACTATTGTTAAAGTCTGTCGCGTCCACTAACAAATAATAAAAACCAGCAACTTATTACTTAAAAGAATATACGTTAGCTCACCAGCTGCAATTCGCGGTTATCCAGCGCCGGGCGGCTGACCAGCGAGATTAGAATTTCTTTCACCGCCTGCGCCTGTGGAGAGAGCTGTCCACGGGCTGACATATTTAGCGACAACGGCAGGCTCATTGATGGCGTGGTGATCCGGGCCATCCAGCCATTTGCCGCCTGTGATAGCGTTCGCGCGGCGGACTCTGGCAGAACGGTGACGCCCATCCCACTGGCAATCGCCGCCGTCAGCGTAGAAATAGATTCTATCTCACCAATGATTTTGGCCGTCAGACGACGCAGCGAAAATGCTTCATCTACCCGGGCACGGACTGCGCTGTAGTCGCGCGGCAGGAACAGGTTCATTTCAGCAACTGCCGTTAAATCGATGCTCTGTCCCGGACAATCACGCGTGCCAACCAGGTAGAGATCTTCTTTCAGCAACGGCTGACTGTTAACGCCCGCCACGGGAGAGCGGTCGTAAAGTACCGCCATATCCAGCTGGCCGCTCAGCAGTTTGTCATTCAACGCCGCGCCGCTGTTTTCATGAAGATAAATCAGCACTTCCGGCAGTTCGTTACGCACGGCTTGCAACAGCGGCATGGTGATGGACGATGCCGCTGTACCCGGCGCCAGACCAATGGAGACCGGGCCGCTTAACGTTTGCCCGACATTATTCACCGCCAGCTGCGCCTGCTCACACTGGCGCAATATCGTACGCGCATGGGTATAAAGCACTTTCCCCGCTTCCGTTGGCGTAACGCCGCGCTTAGTGCGGATCAGTAATTGCTGATCGAGCTCCCCCTCCAGAGTGGCAACCTGCTGGCTCAGTGCGGGCTGTGCGATATGTAACACTTCAGCGGCCTGGGTCAGGCTACCGATATCGACGATTTTCACAAAGTACTTCAGTCGTCTTAAGTTCATTTTGCCTCCTGTACTGCCAACAATGGCGTTTAGATATCGAAGGAGTTGCAAGATGCTTGCCAGCTTTTTAAGAAAAGGCGTCACGGGCGCGTAACAAGGCTTTCCAATCGATAAGCGCATTTTCGCAGGCAGTCAGAAGATGTTGATCTGCCCCATTAGGGGTAAATTCGCACCACCCCGGTGCAAATCAACGAAAAAATAGCCAATCACCCGTGAATTGCTGAAATTGTCAGCAAACGAACACAAAGTGGAGAGACACCCTTTGACAAGCCAGAAGCACCCCGTTAATATGCGCCCCGTTCACACGATTCCTCTGTAGTTCAGTCGGTAGAACGGCGGACTGTTAATCCGTATGTCACTGGTTCGAGTCCAGTCAGAGGAGCCAAATTTAGAAAAGCCCGCTTATTGCGGGCTTTTTGCTTTTCGGCAGAAAGTTATATGTCACCCCACAGAACGCGATTGCCTGTCGATCCTCATCAAAATACGTCTTAACGTGACTTCAAACTCATTCATATTGATATGATCAATATCTTTCCCCACCACAATGTTCTCTGCAATATCCTGCATCGTCGGCCAGCGTGTTTTATAATCCACGTAAATCGCAATAGCCGGTATATTGTAAGCACTGGCCATATGCAATATTGATGTGTCCGGTGTGATAGCCAGAAAAGCGTCTTTAATAATGCTCGCCGATCGCATCAGTGTAGGGGGTAGTGTTAATCGATAAACATTACGGCGCGATTCCACGAGTTTTTCCGCACTCTCAATACCTTTGGGGCCGTGCACAATGACAATCGGCATATCACATATACGTTGAATTATCGCAATCAGATTCTGCGCAACAGCGTATGAAAATGTTCTCGCCGCAATGCTGCCTTCTAAATTCATAGCGATATATGGCCCCAACGCCCCCATCTCTTTACGCACTTCTGTGATGGACTCAGTGCTTAGCGGGAATTCATACTTCGCAGCAACAGCAGGAAAACCCGCATCTCTCATTAACGTCGCCCAGGTCATAGGGACAGGCGCGCGAAGATGCTGATCCATTCTTGAGGCTATCTTGCATAATGGGGAATAACATTTCTGAGTTAGCCCCACGACCTGAAAGTTAGTTCCAGCTTTTAGCGTGCGGATAAAAACCATAGTTTTGAAGTTCTTTTTACGCATTGCTTCGATGCAAAGGTCAGGCGTACCATATTGCTCTTTTATTGCCGTCGCGAGTTTTTTTATTTCAGCAATCGTGGCGTGGTCCTGCATCGTCATCGTTGTGACAGTTAGCTTTGTGTTATTTAATGTCAAAGCCTCAAATACAGGTTTATTAAGCGTGGATGACACAATTAGCAGATGTGCTATGGGTTGTTGCTCCAGTGCGCGAATCAGAGGATAAATCGCCATGGCATCCCCAATCTGGTCGGGAATGTGAATAACAACAAATTTCACATCATTAATATGAATGCTTTTGGCATTATAATCATAAAAACTAAATATGATATTCCTGAACATCGTTAGTAATGGCATTGAGTAGCGACAACTCCCTGTCGAATGAAATATTACATTTCGCCGCAGTCTATCAGATCTATCGCCATCGACTTCATCGTTCTGCGCATCGTTTTGTGAACCCTTTTGAAAAAATGAATAATTTTAGTGCGTAACTAAGTGTAATCTTACCGTTACATAAAAATTCAGTACATAAAACCATTCCCCTGATGCGTCAGTCGCGGTAGTCTCATAAGAACCAGTTATGAACTGGCGCAATGTGTACAATTTTATTTACAAATATAAGAAAAAGACGTTACAGACAGGATAACTATGGATTCCACCCTCACCTCCACGCGTCTTCAGGAGAAAACACCTTCACTTAGCCGCGCCCGACGCGCCGCACTCGGCAGTTTTGCCGGAGCCGTCGTCGACTGGTACGATTTTCTGCTTTATGGCATTACCGCCGCGCTGGTGTTCAACCGAGAATTCTTTCCACAGGTTAGCCCGGCGATGGGCACGCTGGCAGCTTTCGCGACCTTCGGCGTTGGATTCCTGTTTCGCCCACTCGGCGGAGTGATCTTTGGTCATTTCGGCGATCGTCTTGGCCGTAAACGTATGCTGATGCTGACCGTCTGGATGATGGGCGGCGCGACGGCGTTAATCGGCCTGCTGCCCTCCTTTGCGTCGGCAGGATGGCGGGCGCCCGCATTGCTGGTCACGCTGCGCGCTATCCAGGGGTTTGCCGTTGGCGGTGAATGGGGCGGCGCGGCACTGCTCTCGGTAGAGAGCGCGCCAGAGAATAAAAAAGCGTTCTACAGCAGCGGCGTGCAGGTGGGTTATGGCGTAGGGCTGCTGCTTTCCACCGGGCTGGTTTCGCTTATCAGCATGCTCACCACTGACGAACAGTTCCTGACCTGGGGCTGGCGCATTCCTTTCCTGTTTAGCGTTGTACTGGTGCTTGGCGCGTTATGGGTCCGTAACGGAATGGAAGAGTCCGAGGAATTCGAACAACAGCAGCAAACGCCGCCGGTCAAACAACGCCTGCCGGTTATGGAAGCGCTGGTTCGTCATCCTGGCGCTTTCCTGAAGATTATCGGTTTACGCCTGTGCGAACTGTTGACCATGTACATCGTCACTGCCTTCGCCCTCAATTACTCAACGCAAAATCTCGGGCTGCCCCGCGAACTGTTCCTCAACATCGGTTTGCTGGTCGGTGGCGTAAGCTGTCTGACTATCCCCTTCTTTGCCTGGCTCGCCGATCGCTTCGGCCGACGCCGCGTCTACATTATTGGCGCATTAACCGGCACGATAAGCGCCTTCCCGTTCTTTATGGCGCTGGAAGCGCAATCCCTTTTCTGGATAGTGTTCTTCGCCATCATGCTGGCTAACGTCGCGCATGACATGGTGGTATGCGTTCAGCAGCCCATGTTCACCGGGATGTTTGGCGCCGGCTATCGTTACAGCGGCGCCGGTGTCGGTTATCAGGTCGCAAGCGTGGTTGGCGGGGGATTCACACCGTTCATCGCCGCAGCACTGGTCACCTTCTCGGGTGGCGACTGGCACAGCGTAGCCATTTACCTGCTGGCTGGCTGCCTGATATCCGCAGCCACTGCCCTGCTGATGAAGGATAAGCCGCAGGCCTGAGCATCTTGCTTAAAGGTTAATCAGTTGTGACAAAGGCGTCTTCTGACGCTTTTGTTTCATCTGAGGCTGACATACTATCGAAAAACGCCGCAGACCTGACACAAGGAGCGAAGGATGAATACTACGAGCGCAAGCCTGACGCCTGAACAAGCCCTGGAAAAACTTCAGGCACTGTATGACCAGTCGGTCACCGCCCTGCGTAATGCCATTTCCGTGTACATTGATAATCATTCGCTGCCTGATGCCAAAGCACGCGCCGAGGGGCTTTTTGTCTACCCCCAGCTCTCGGTTTCATGGAGCGGTAACGCGCACAAAGCACAGAAAACGCGCGCCTTTGGCCGCTTTACCCACTCCGGGTGTTACACCACCACCATCACGCACCCCACCTTGTTCCGCCCTTACCTGCTGGAACAGCTCACGTTGCTGCATGAAGATTATGATGCACACATTGAGGTGGGCCTGTCGCAGCATGAGATCCCGTATCCGTACGTGATCGACGGCTTAATGCTCGACCGTTCCATGAGTGCCGACCTGACGCGCTTTTTCCCCACCACGGAGCTGGCGCAAATTGGCGATGAAACAGCGGATGGCATTTTCCATCCCACCGAGTTCTATCCGCTTTCGCACTTTGACGCGCGCCGTGTGGATTTCTCGCTCGCCCGCCTGCGTCACTACACTGGCACGCCGGTAGAACATTTCCAGCCATTTGTATTGTTCACCAACTACACCCGTTATGTGGATGAGTTTGTCCGTTGGGGCTGTAGCCAGATTCTCGACCCGGAAAGCCCGTATATTGCGCTCTCCTGCGCCGGGGGAATTTGGATCACTGCGGATACGGAAGCGCCGGAACAGGCGATTTCCGATTTGGCCTGGAAAAAACATCAGATGCCAGCGTGGCACCTCATTACTGCTGACGGCCAGGGGATCACGCTGATTAACATCGGCGTAGGCCCGTCGAACGCCAAAAACATCTGTGACCACCTGGCAGTGCTGCGCCCGGATGTCTGGCTGATGATTGGCCACTGCGGTGGTCTGCGCGAAAGCCAGACCATTGGCGACTACGTTTTGGCGCACGCTTATCTGCGCGACGACCACGTGCTGGATGCGGTGCTGCCGCCCGACATTCCCATACCAAGCATTGCCGAGGTGCAGCGTGCCCTCTATGACGCCACCAAGCAGGTCAGCGGTATGCCAGGCGAAGAGGTTAAACAACGTCTGCGCACCGGCACCGTGGTGACGACGGACGATCGTAACTGGGAGTTGCGCTATTCGGCTTCCGCGCTGCGATTTAACCTCAGTCGCGCCGTGGCGATTGATATGGAAAGCGCCACTATCGCCGCCCAGGGTTATCGCTTCCGCGTACCTTACGGCACCCTGTTGTGCGTCTCTGACAAACCGCTGCATGGCGAAATTAAACTGCCGGGCCAGGCAAACCGTTTCTATGAAGGGGCGATTTCCGAGCACTTGCAGATTGGCATTCGCGCAATTGACCTGCTGCGTGCCGAAGGTGACAAGCTGCATTCGCGTAAGCTAAGAACCTTTAACGAGCCACCATTCCGGTGATAAGGCGATAAACGGGCCGCCACGGCCCGTTTTTTTTACTGAACGCAGAAAAGCAAAAAGCCCGCTAAAAAGCGGGCTTCTCTAAATTTGGCTCCTCTGACTGGACTCGAACCAGTGACATACGGATTAACAGTCCGCCGTTCTACCGACTGAACTACAGAGGAATCGTGTGAACGGGGCGAATATTAACGGGGTGCCCCGGGGTTGTCAAAGCCTGTTTTCACAAAAAAATACCGTTTGCTGCTTTATTCCACACTTCGGTTAAAAATCATCGATTTCTGATGATTTTCACAGCAGTGGCGCTTACTCCATCTTCACGCGCGGGTATTTCCACAGCCAGCGGCCACTGACCAGTCGCCAGTAGAACAGCGCACCACGGACTGCCCAGTCGAGGAACATCCCTAACCACACACCGACGACGCCCATACCGAGCACAATACCCAGCGTATAGCCCGCCACTACCCGGCAGCCCCACATCCCCAGCATTGATACCCACATCGCAAAGCGCACATCACGCGCGCCTTTAAAGCCTGAGGGCAGCACCCAGGATGCGGCCCAGATCGGCATAAAGGCAGCGTTCAGCCACAACAGCACTTTCACCACTTCTTTTACATCCTGCTCCTGGGTATAGAATGACGCGAACAGCCCTGCAAATGGCGCGGTGCCCCAGGCAATGGCCGTCAGTACGATGGTCGACATCCAGAAGACATGGCGCAGCTGGCGTTCCGCCTGACCAATCTGCCCGGTACCCAAACGTTTACCCGTGATGATAGTCGATGCCGAACCCAGGGCGTTACCGGGCAAGTTAATGAGCGCCGCCACGGAAAAGGCGATAAAGTTACCTGCGATAACGTTAGTCCCCATTCCGGCAACAAACATCTGGGTAAGTAATTTCCCGCCATTAAACAGCACCGACTCAATGCTCGCCGGAATACCAATCCCCATCACCTCCCAGATAATGGCGAAATTCAGCGGCTTCAGATAGCTTTTCAGCGGAATACGCAGCGCCGGGTTAAAGCCAATCATCAGCACCCAGATAATCGCTGCCGCACCGATATAGCGCGAAATGGTTAACCCCAGCCCCGCGCCCGCAAACCCCAATCCTTGCCAGGAAAACGCGCCGTAAATCAGGATGCTACTGATGATAATGTTGAGAATATTCATTCCACCGTTAATCATCAGCGGAATTTTCGTGTTCCCTGCGCCACGCAGCGCGCCACTACCAATCAACGCAATCGCCGCCGCCGGATAACTCAGCACCGTCAGTTCAAGGTAGGTTAAGGCCAGACCTTTTACTTCCGGCGTCGCTTCACCCGAGACAATATTAATAATCTCACTGCCGAAATAGTGGATGACCGCAGCCAGCACAATGGCAAACAAGGTCATAATCACCAGTGACTGTCGTGCAGCCGCCCTCGCCCTCCGCCGGTCACGTTTACCCAGACTAAAGGCGACCACCACCGTTGTCCCGAGATCGATAGCCGCAAAAAAAGCCATGATCACCATATTAAAACTGTCGGCAAGCCCGACGCCTGCCATCGCTTCTTTCCCCAGCCAGCTCACCAGGAAGGTACTCAATAC
Organism: Pseudocitrobacter sp. 73; assembly: GCF_008369545.1. Lineage (NCBI taxonomy): Bacteria > Pseudomonadati > Pseudomonadota > Gammaproteobacteria > Enterobacterales > Enterobacteriaceae > Pseudocitrobacter > Pseudocitrobacter sp. 73. The sequence goes on from NZ_VTZO01000006.1 coordinate 154,614, forward strand.
CCCCATCAGCAGGACGCAGGTATTCTCCAGAAAAATAGGTACAGCAAGGGGGGTGATTTCACGCCAGAAGAGGACTCGATAGCTTTTGCGTTTTTTATACCAGGGCGTGCGTGCGACGGCCTGACGGAGCGCGGTAGTGACGTTCAAAGTGGACCTTAGTGAGAAAGTTGAAACTCCATTTCAAATGATGAGGGAGAAACCCGGATCCTGCAAAACATTTTTCCTTAATATTTGTCGGTAATTACAACAAATTGTTGACGGAATCGGCAATCAGCATGAACAGCCAGAATTGGTGTTTGACAAAATTTTTTTCGCCGCTAATATGTGCCTCCACAACGATTCCTCTGTAGTTCAGTCGGTAGAACGGCGGACTGTTAATCCGTATGTCACTGGTTCGAGTCCAGTCAGAGGAGCCAAATTCGAGAAGCCCGCTTTTAGCGGGCTTTTTGCTATCTGCAAATCAGAAACGCTCACTTCCCGCACCGATATTCACCGGCATGCCCGAGCGGCGCTGCATTTCGCTTTGCGCCCGGTTAGCATCTACCCCTTCTCCGCGCACGAAAGCCTGCATGGCTGGCGTGACCGGGAGCGGGACTTTTTTATCTGATTCATATTCTGAGCGGTTACGGGATAACGGCTCGTGAACTTCCAGCCAGCGGCTACCGTCTGGTTCGGTGGTGTATTTCACCGGGCGGTCAATAATTTGCACCCGTGTGCCCACCGGCACCGTATCAAATAAATATTTGATATCGTCATTGCGCAGGCGAATACAGCCCTGGCTTACGCGCAGGCCAATACCAAAATTCGCATTGGTGCCGTGGATGGCATACAGCCTGCCAATATATATAGCGTACAGCCCCATCGGGTTTTCTGGCCCGGCAGGCACCATCGCAGGCAACGTTTTGCCCTCTTTGGCGTATTCACGGCGCGTATTGGCCGTCGGCACCCAGGTGGGTCCTTCCTGCTTACGCTCCACTTTCGTTACCCAGTTGCGCGGCGTTTCACGCCCTGCCTGGCCAATACCAATCGGCAGCACCTCAACGCTGCTGCCGTCTGGTGGATAGTAATAGAGGCGCATCTCCGCGACGTTAATCACGATACCTTCTCGCGGTGTATCGGGAAGGATGAGCTGCTGCGGGATGGTCAGCGTCGTACCGCGCGCGGGAAGATAAACATCCACGCCAGGGTTGGCCTCCAGCATATTGCTCAGCCCCTGCCCATAGCGGGCGGCGAAGGCTTCCAGCGGGAAGTTACTGTCGAGAGGGACGATGATTTTTAACGGGCTACCGACCAGTCGGCTTCCTTCCGGGGGCAGCGGGTAGGTCACCGCCAGAACGCTCTGGCTGGCAAGCAGCAGCATAGCGGAGCATAACCGTTTGACACGACGCATAATTTCCCTTCCTCAGCCGTGAAAGATAATTGTTAATTATAGCTTTTTTGTTCACCTTCCGCTGATAAAAGCAGTGATTAACGAGGGGAATTTTATATAGGCTAAGCGAAACCGCTCCAGTGCGGAGCGGTGAGGAAAAGATTACTTCTCTGGCAGGACGATATTACTTTCGGCTAACGTCCCCATGTTGTTATAAATAGCGCAGGCGGATTCCACGATATGCATCGCCATTGCCGCCCCACTTCCTTCACCCAGACGCATCTGCATATTGAGATACGGCTCAAGCTGTAATGCTTCCAGCGCGATACGTGCGCCCTTCTCCGCCGACAGATGCGAGGGGATCAGATACGGTTTGACCGAGGGGGCGATTCGACACGCAGCCAGCGCCGAGGCGTAAGAAAGGAAGCCGTCCAGTACCACCGGAAGACCACAGGATGCCGCACCCAGCATCACGCCCGTCATGCCGACTAAATCGAAACCGCCCACTTTTGCCAGCACATCCACGCCATCAGCCGCATTGGGCTGATTAACCGCGATTGCGCGTCGCACCACATCCACTTTATTCGCCAGTTGTGCCTGGGGCAGGTTCGCGCCAATCCCTACGGATTCCTGCGGATCGGCGCCCGTTAACACACTGACAATCGCCGCGGCGGGCGTGGTGTTCGCCATGCCCAACTCGCCAACGCCAAACAGCGTTACCCCCTGCTGTGCCAGATTTTGCGTATAGCGGATGGTTTCCAGCAGCAATTCCTGCGCCTGTTGATGGCGCATTGCCGGGCCACGCGCAATGTTGCCACTGCCGCGCGCCACTTTCATGTTCACCACATCAGGGATAGGATCGGCGTCAATCCCGACATCAATCACATGCACTTTCGCCCCCGCCTGCGCCGCCAGTACGCAAACGCCGGTATTATGACGCGTCATGTTAACGGTCTGAATCGCAGTGACCACCTGCGGCGAAATCGCCACGCCTTCATGCCAGACGCCATGATCGGCGCACATCACCAGAATCGCTTTTTGCGCGACCTGCGGCTTACCTTTTAGCCCCGGCATGCCCGCTAACTGTATCGCCAGCGCTTCCAGGCGTCCCAGGCTTCCCGGCGGTTTAAGCAACCCGTCGATATGGTGTTGCGCCTGCGCCATCGCGGCGCTATCTAACGCCGGAATGGCGGCGAGCAGCGTTGAGAGTGTTTGCATCTTTTTCCCCGATGTTCCGTTAAGGCTGGCTTAAATTAACGCCAGCAGAAAGATAAGTTCGCCCAGTTCAATGCTTGCGCCCATGGTGTCACCCGTCTGGCCGCCCAGGGTACGTTTGAGCAACTGACCAAGGATAAAGACGGCAATAAAGGTCACCAGAAGCGCACGTAGCCCATGTGCTCCCAGCAGCGTCACCACCAGTACCGCAGTCAGCGCGAGGGTCAACGCCGCCTGGCGAAAGGTAACTTTGCCAATAAACAGATTGCCCAGCCCCTCTTCACGCGCGTAGCGGTGGCGATACATCAGCAGCACCACACAGCCGCGACCGGCGATACAGGCACAGGCCAGCGCCGCCAGCATCGGTGTATCACGCAGCGCTACTTCATTCACCGCCAGCACTTTGCCAAGCAGAACAAAAATGAGCGCTAATCCACCGTGCGTGCCCAGGCGACTGTCGCGCATGATCTCCAGCATTTTTTCGCGACGACGCGCAGAGAAGACCCCATCACAAGTATCGGCCAGGCCATCCAGATGGAATCCCCCGGTCAACAGCGCCAGCGCCAGCACCGCAAAAAATGCCGCCAGCGGCACACCGCACCAGGGCTGTAACAGCATAAAGACCAGTCCGCTTAATGCCCCCAGCAGTAAACCGACGAGGGGAAACGTAACAACGCCACGGACATACTGGTCGATATCCAGGCCCTGCGACCAGCGCTGAGGCACCGGCAAACGGCTCATAAACGACAGCGTGGCAAAGAAGATCCTGCTCATTTTATTTTGACTCCAATTCCTGACACCACCAGCCAGACGTCATCCGCCGCCTGCGCCAGTTTTTGATTCACTCGTCCGGCAATGTCGCGAAAATGGCGTGCCAGACGGTTCTCCGGCACGATCCCCATTCCCACTTCATTGGTTACCAGCACCACTAATGATGGGCAGCGCTGGCAGGCTATAATAAGCTTCTCAATTTCCAGGTCCACCGCCCTTTCCAGCGCCGCGAAATCCCAGTTATCGACATCGCCTTCCCCGCCGTTGGCAAACAGCACGTTGGTCACAAGCGTCGTCACGCACTCCAGCAAAATCGCTTCTTCGGGATCGTTTGTCGGGGCGATCACCGCGTCTAAATCCTGCCAGCGTTCGGCAGTCCGCCAGTGCGCCGGACGACTATCGCGGTGATGCTGAATGCGCGCGTCCATTTCCGCATCGGTAATTTGCGAGGTGGCGATGTAAAGCACGTGCGGGTATTCGCGCAGCAGTGATTCCGCGTGACGGCTTTTACCGCTGCGCGCGCCACCGGTAACCAGTATCATGATTGCGGCTCCTGATAGTCGTGCATAATCTGATAAATCTTCTCAATATCAATATGTTCACGCATCGCGTTGGCGAGAATATCAAACTGCTGCGCTTTGTAATCGGCATAGCTCACCGTGACGTCCAGCGCGGAAAGCCCTTTGCGCTGACGCAGAGCGTTAACGATGCCGCGCGTGAAAGCATCGCTATCGAATAAACCGTGCAGATAGGTGCCGAATACCAGCCCATCGTCGCTGACCGCGCCGTCGGCAAGCGTGGAGCCGTCCGGGCGATGCAGCTCCAGCGCCGCGCGACAGTGCGCGTGGCGGGTGGTGGTCCCCATATGGATTTCGTACCCGGAAATATCCATCCCGGAGACATTCGCCAGCCAGCCGGGGAGCGTGGTTTGCAGGCGCGCGCGCGTTTGCTCGGTAGTTTTCTCCGGCGCAAACAGCGTGTCTGTCGCCAGCAGCCCCAGACCCGGTAGTACGCCGAGCCCCGATTCAATCTCATCGGTAATCGTTTCGCCAAGCATCTGATAGCCGCCGCAAATGCCCATCACCGGCGTGCCTTCGCGATGCCGTGCCAGCAGCGCCTGCGCAAGGCCGCTTTGCCGCAACCAGTTAAGATCGCCGAGCGTATTTTTGCTGCCCGGTAGAATGATGAGGTCGGCATCGGCCAGTTCCTCCGGCGTGCGCACATAACGCACGCGCACATCCGGCTGCGCCGCCAGCGCGTTGAGGTCGGTGAAGTTGGATAAGTGTGGAAGTTGCGCCACCGCGATGGTCACCGGGCGATCGCCCACATGTCGATAAAGCCCTCGCTGCATAGCAACGCTGTCTTCCTCTTCAAGGTCAACATCCAGCCACGGCATCACGCCGAGCACTGGTACGCCGGTAAGGTCTTCAATCTGTTTAACACCAGGCATCAGCAGCGAGACATCGCCGCGAAACTTATTGATGATCACCCCTTTGACCCGCGCGCGCTCATGTTCAAGTAGCAGCGCCAGCGTGCCATAAATGGAAGCAAAAACGCCCCCCCGGTCGATGTCAGCCACCAGAATCACCGGGCACTGCGCCAGTTCGGCCATGCCCATATTGACGATATCGCGATCGCGCAGATTAATTTCCGCCGGGCTCCCCGCGCCTTCCAGCACCAGCGCGTTGTACTCCTGCCCAAGGCTGGTATAGACCTCAAGAATTTGCTGACGCAGGCGCGGCTTATAGTCGTGATAGCTTACGGCGTCCATATCGGTCATGACTTTGCCCATCAACACCACCTGCGCCTTGCGGTCGCTGGTCGGTTTGAGCAGCACCGGGTTCATGCGTACATCCGGCGTAATACCGGCGGCTTCCGCCTGAAAAATCTGCGCACGCCCCATCTCTTTGCCATCCGGCGTGATGCCGGAATTAAGGGCCATATTCTGCGATTTAAACGGCGCGGTCTTTAGCCCGTCCTGATGAAAAATACGGCACAGCCCCGCCACCAGCACACTTTTGCCGACGTCGGACGCGGTGCCCTGAATCATAATTGCCTGCGTCATCATGCATGTTCCTGATTGTTGTTGCGCATACGGCTGAAAAATTCATCTTCGGTTTTACACAGCGGCAGGCCGAGTTGGGCATGCAGCTTTACCAGCCAGGGCTGCGTCAACCCGGCTTTTGCCATCACATCCGCACGGGAAAATACCTCTCCCGGCGCCCCCTCGGCCAGCACTTCGCCACGGTGCATGACATACACCGCATCGCTCACTTCATAAATCAGGTCAATATCGTGGCTGGAGATCACCACGTGATTGCCCTGGCTAACAATGCGCCTGATTATCTCAATCATCTGCGTACGCCCGGACGGATCAAGCCCCGCAGTCGGTTCATCGAGCAACAGATAGCGCGCCTTCAGCACCAGCGCGCCGGCAATCGCCACGCGCTTTTTCTGCCCGTGGCTGAGACACTGAATCGGCTGATGACGAAAATGCTGTGCATCCACCAGCGTCAGCGCGTCCTCGACGCGGCGGGCGATTTCCGCCGCATCCACGCCCAGGTTGCGTAGCGCGAACGCAATATCACTGTCGATGTCGGTGTAGAAGATTTGCTGGTCCGGGTCCTGAAAGACAGTGGTGACCTGCTGGCGAAGCGCCAGCAGCCCGCGTTTGCTGTATTCCAGCGGCTTGCCCTGCCACAGTACCGCGCCCTGCTGCGGGCGTAATATGCCGCTTAAATTCATAAACAGCGTCGATTTCCCGCAGCCGTTTGCGCCCACCAGCCCGGTAACGGCGTGCGCAGAAAAATCAAGATTCAGACCGTTCAACACAGGCGAGTCCTGATAGCGAAAACAGAGATTGTTGATCGCGAGCATCCGGGCCCCTAAAGGTGAAAATCACCCTGATAAAGTTTGATATCCAGCGTTGTCGCCATCTGCTGATAACGCATAAGCACCCTCGTGAACAGCAACCCAACCAGCATCGCCAGCGAGTGATACCCTTTCGGCAGACTACGATACCCAAAACGCAGCGTCTGTGCGCGATGAATGGCCAGTGCTTCATCTAACAGAATAAAAATGAACCGCCAGGTCAGCAGAATTTGTTCGGTGATTAAGCGCGGCACCCGCGCGCGCTGTAGCAAAACGATGAGCTGATCGAACGGCAGATTAAGCACCAACCAGAACGTCGCCGACAACGCGCACAGGCTACGCCAGAATGTGTCGTTGGCGGTGAAAAGCCCTGACGGCGTCATGCCCAGCCAGTAATGACCAATGGAAATGCCCCACCACAGGCTTTGCGGGTCGCGGCTGATACTGAACAAAATCGTCAATACGCCCACCAGCAAAAAACCCAGCGGCAGCGCCATCCAGCGGCACCAGCGCCACAGGGATATGCGCGCAATAAAGCAGGTTAGCGCGGCGGTAAACAGCAGCGTTATCACGCGCCCAAGAACGGGCAGCGTAAATGCCAGCACCATCAGCAACAGCCAGAGCAGAAATTTCCACCCCGGCGCAATATGCCGCCAGCGGCTCTGATAGCTGATGCGGTCAAGCCCGGTCATCACGACGCTGGCGTCCTTTGGTGTAGCCAAGAATATAGAAAATTACCGCCGCGCCAATGGAGCCTTGCAGCGTGAACAGTAAACTTTCAATCTCGCCGCTGGCCGGTTCATACAGCGGCTGGAACCACGGTTGATAGTCGGGCGCGACCACCTGAATCTGGTTCTCCGCTTCACCGTCCGACCCGCCATATTCGCCGCCGTGATTAATGAAAAACGGCAGGATCACCAGCGCAATTACCATCGCCAATAGAATCAACGTCTTTTTCATTTAATGCCCCTGTACGGAAATCAACTGTCGTTTGGTAAGCTGATCGTAAATCAGCACCGTTAATAACCCTTCAGCAATAGCGATTGGGATCTGCGTCAGGCAGAAGATCCCCATAAATTTGACGATGGAACCTGTTGCGCCCGTTTCAGGGTCCGGGAACGCAACGCCCAGCTGTACTGAGGTGACGAAATAGGTCACCAGATCCGCCAGCATGGCGCACAAAAATACGCACACATCGCGACGCAGCCCGGCGCGGCAGGCCATCTTCCACACCAGATACCCGACTACCGGGCCAATGACCGCCATCGACATCCCGTTGGCGCCGAGCGTGGTTAACCCGCCGTGGGCCAGCAATAACGCCTGGAACAACAGAACAATGGCGCCCAGAATCGCCACCACGCCGGGGCCAAACAGAATCACCGCCAGCCCAACTCCGGTGGGGTGCGAACAGCTTCCGGTGACCGACGGAATTTTCAGTGCGGAGAGCACGAAGATAAACGCTCCACACAGCGCCAGCAGCACCTTCTGATGATTATCTTCCGCCACGATGCGGCGCAGGCGCACTAAGCCGTACCACAGGCACGGCAGAAACAGCAGCCACCAGGCCAGCGCCCACATCGGCGGTAAAAAACCTTCCATAATGTGCATAGCGAAAGCCTGCTCGGGTACCACCATCAGCAGCAGCGCGACGGCGAGGCCGCTCAGGGAAAGCTGTTTCAGTTGTTTTTCAAGGATCATTACGCTGACCTCCACTGTTTATTGACCAGGATGGTGGAGAAATACGGCAGCGGCTGATCGTCGCTCACCTCCGCCAGATTGTGCCAGCACTGCTCGCCGGGCAGCGTGGCTTCCGCCATCATCAACGCACACTCCAGCAGCCCCGCCTGCGCCAGTAGCGCCTTGATGCGGGCGAAGCGGCCATACACCTTCATCAGTACCAGGCTGTCGTGCTGCGCCAGCGCCTGAGCAATCTCCGATTCTGGCGCGGTACAGGCAATCACCGCCATCGACTGCTGCTCCATGGCCAGTGGCGTTTTGCTGCGGGCGGCAATGGCGGCAAACGAGGTCACGCCAGGCACAATCTCCAGCCAGTCTGGATTGCCAATACGCGCCAGCAGAAAGACCCAGGTGCTGAAGAGCATCGCGTCGCCCAGCGTGATAAATCCGACCTGTTTGCCGGCTTCCACTTCCTGCACCAGCGCGGCGGCGACCTCGTTCCAGACAGCTTCTTTTTCCGCGCTGTCGGCGCTCATTGGGAAGTGACAGCAGCGAACTTCGGTCTGTTCGCCGAGATACTCCCGCACAATGGAGAGCGCTAAACTATCGCCACCTTTACGTCCGGCGGGCGCATACAAAATATCGAGCGAGCCCAGCGTGCGGGCGGCGCGAACGGTAATCAGATCGGATGCCCCGGGCCCGGTGCTCAGCGCATATAATTTCCCCGTCATGCGGCTTCTCCCAGCGTTTCATTAAGCGCCTGATGTAAATGCTTCACAAACATCGCCCGCACCTGCGGGTTTTCGCCCAACCCACACAGCCACGGTGTGGCGGGGATCCCGGCAGCGTTAAATAAGGTTTTCCACGAGTCTTCTTCATCAGAAGCCATGTCGTTGATCGCATGATCGCCCGCGACCAACATCAGTGGCATCAGGTGAACCGCGCGAACGCCTTCGCGTTGCATGCTGGCAATCAGACCGTCCACTTCCGGGTAACTCTCAACCGCGCCGACGCGTGCAGGAAACTGCTGCGCGGTCATCATATGGTCTAAACAGGCGTAGGCGGCAAAGGCATGGTGGCTGGCGCCGTGGCCCATAAAGACCACTTTCTCGTTAGCGGTGAGCGCGGGCATTTGCTGGCGCAGCGCTGACATCAGCTCAACGTAGTCATCGTGGGTGCTCAGTAAAGGCGCGCCCAGCGTCAGGCGGGAAAATTGCGGGCGCAGAGATTGCACTTCGCTGGCAATCTTTTCGTACTCATCACCGTTGATAATATGCAGCGATTGAATCGCCACATCCTGATATCCCTGCTCCGCCAGTTTTTGCAACGCCTGCAATGGGGTATCAATCTCAATACCGTCGCGCTGTTTCAGCTTGCGGATAATCATCCCGGACGTGAAAGCGCGAAACAGGTCGCGATCCGGGCAACTGGCGGCAAGCTCACGCTCGCAGGCAACGATATTTTTTTCGCAGGTTTCGGGGTAGCTGGTGCCGAAACTGACGACCAGAAGGGCTTTTTTCATCGATTCTCTCCTTCCGCCGTCGCCAGCCAGCGTACAATACGCCGCTGCACATCGGCGCGGTTTTCCAGTAGTTCCTCTCCCGACACCAGCGGTGCCGGGCGCGTAATCACGATGCAGGGAATACCCGCATCCAGACAGGGCTGTACTTTTTCCTGATAACCGCCCTCAGCGCCTGAGGATTTGGTAATCACCACATCGGCGTGGCACTGGCGGTAAAACGCGGCGTTAAACTCCGCACTGAACGGGCCGCAGAGTGCAAAAATCTCGCCCACCCCGAAACCCAGTTCGACACACTGGTTTATCACTTCAGGTACCGGTAGTACGCGGGCCAGCAGCGTTTTCTCCGGCAGGCCCGCACGCCACTGCGCTAAATCTTTACTGCCGGTGGTGAGCAATACGCGCTCGCCAAAACGCTTCGCCATGTCGCACGCCTGGCGGATATCTGGCACAAAATGAAGCAACGGATGGGTGAGTTCGCGTAGCTGTTCCGGGCGCTGATAGCGGCTCAGCACTACGCCCGCCGCTTCGCAGGCGCGCACTACGTTACGGCTCACGACTTCGGCGTAAGGATGCGACGCGTCGATCACCCAGCGCGTGTTGTTTTCTTTTAACCACGTCATCATCTGCGCCAGCTCCAGCCGCCCGCAGCGTACCTGGCCGCGAATATCGCCCGCCAGTTGCTGCCCGGTTGGCGTAGCAACGGAAAGGGTGTAATGCACATTCGCGGCATCCAGCAGCAGGCAGATCATCCGCGCATCGCTGGTGCCGCCAATGACCAACACATCGCCGAAACTCACAGCACATACCCTCGCGGCGTGATCATCAGGCCATCCTGCACATAGGTGGTTTTATTGCCGACAATCACCAGGCTTGTCATATCCACCGGCGCAAAATCCATCTCGCCAAGGGTGGTTACCCATTTTTCCTCTTTCTTACGCCCCGCCGATTTCACCACGCCCACCGGCGTATTCGCACTTTTACTGGCGGCAAGCAGTTCAAACGCGCGCGCCAGGTGTCCTTCGCGACCCCGGCTGCGCGGGTTATAGAAACAGATAACAAAGTCAGCCTCTCCGGCGGCGATAATGCGTTTTTCAATAACCGGCCACGGCGTCAGCAGGTCGCTCAGGCTGATGTGGCAGAAGTCATGCATCAGCGGCGCGCCAAGCAATGACGCCGCCGCAATACTGGCGGTCATGCCAGGAATAAGCCGCACTTCAACGTCCAGTTTCTGTTTGCTGACCAGCTCCAGCACCAGCCCCGCCATGCCGTAAATACCGGCATCGCCGCTGCTGATCAGCGCCACGTTGTGCCCGGCCTGCGCCAGGTCAATAGCAGTCTGGCAACGCTCAATCTCCTTGCACATGCCGGTTTTGATAACCTGCTTGTCGCCGGTAAAGGCTTTCACCAAATGGGTATACGTTTTATAACCGACGATAATTTCCGCCGCCTGTAACGCTTCCACGGCTTCCATGGTCATCATTGCCTGCGAGCCAGGGCCAATTCCAATAACGGTTAACATCAGTGTGCTACTCCCAAAGTGATGGTGACGCCCTGTTCGCGCAGGGTCTCTCCGGTGATATTGCCCTCACTCAGCAACCAGGCCGATGGGCCGGAGACGCTGCCAACGCCCACCGTCTGGCGGACAAAATCAGAGGAGGTAAATCGGTGTTCATGTTCACTCAACGCGTCGGCGCTGAAGGTGTAAAACGGCACGCGGCAGGCAGCAGCAAGCTCGTTCAGCGCAGCTTCCTCTTTTTTAAGCTCAATGCTGCCGATAGCTTTCAACGCCAGCGGGTCAACATTTTGCGCTGCCATCAGGCGCTCAAGCAGGGCGAAGACGCGTTTACCGGGGGTATCGCGACGACAGCCAATCCCGGCCACAACACGCTGTGGAACCAGCTTCCAGTGTCTGATGGCAATATCAGGTAAGTCACGCTGCAGCGTGATACACACGAGCGCATCCAGTTCCGGTAACGACTGCAAATCGGCAACGGCAATAAACCCACGGCTATCACACTGACTGAGTGCCTGCTGAAAAGGCGCATCGCACCACAACCCTATCCGCTTCCCGCTTACCAGCATCTGGTTGACGGTTTTTACCGTCGCGCGAAAATCGACCATTCGCGCATATAGCTGAAAGGCCAGCGTATCGAGTGACGCCAGTTGGTTCACATCTGTCGCGGTCGTAATCACCGGCTCAGCATCCAGCAAATCGGCCAGATAACGCGTCAGGGCATTCGCCCCGCCTGCATGTCCCGAAAGCAGGCTGATAACATGACGACCCTGCTCATCAATAACGATCACCGCCGGGTCACTAAACTTGTCGGCGATCACCGGTGCCAGCACGCGAACGGTAATCCCCGTTGCACCAATAAAAATCAGCGCAGAATAGTTCGCGAACGCCTCACGGGCAGCCTGCGCGAATCCCCCCTCAAAGGGACTAAACCCCTCTTCCAGCAAGCTTTCACTGGTAAAACAGGTCATCGGCAACAGGGCCGATAAGCGTTTTGCCAAACGAACTCCGCCGGGCGTCAGGCAAAACAGCGCTATTGACTCAGGCTTTACGATATTCATGGCTAAAGTCCGCGGCATAGAGTTTTGAATAGTGGTATTCATCGCCCAAAAATTTCCCCACCAGAATCAGCGCTGTTTTGCGAATGCCCGCATCGCGCACTTTGTCGGCGATATCTGCCAGTGTGCCGCGTACAGTCTGGCTTTCGGGCCAGGTCGCTTTGTAGATGACCGCAACGGGCGTCGTTGCCGGATACCCGCCTTCAATCAGGCGTTCGGCAACGCGGTTGATTCGCTGGACGGAGAGATAAATCGCCATTGAGGTTTGATGCTGTGCGAAAGATTCAAGCTGTTCGCGTTCCGGGACCGGCGTGCGTCCTTCAAGACGCGTAATGATGAGACTTTGCGACACTTCCGGCACGGTGTACTCGACGCCCAACTCTGCCGCCGCCCCCAGAAAAGCGCTCACGCCCGGCACCACCTGCCACGCAATCCCTCTGCGGGTTAACTCTTCCCCCTGCTCGCGCACGGAACCATAGAGCGAGACATCGCCCGTTTGCAGGCGAACCACGGTTTTTCCTGCTTTGATGCCCGCCTCCATCACATCGAGAATTTGCGTCAGGTGGAGCTCAGCGCTGTCGTAGTACTGCGCTTCCACCGGGCAGTATTCCAGCAGTTCCGTGTTGATAAGCGATCCGGCGTAAATCACCACTTGTGCTTGCTGTAGTAACCGGTAGCCCTTAAGGGTAATCAGTTCCCGGTCACCGGGGCCTGCGCCCACAAACCAGACGCAACGGGGGTCGAATGTTTCAGACATGCGCTTCTTCCTTCTGACAGGCGATGACATAAACGGGGTTATTCGCTTTAAAATAGTGACCGCTACCGAGCGGCATACGTGCTGATACCTGAATGTGCTGGCAATCCACCTCAACACACCCACGTGCTTGCAGGTGCGCCAACGCGGCATTAAGGTTTTCCTGCAGGATAAAGGTCATCACCAGTCGCCCGGCGGGATGGAGTTGCTCAAATGCCCAGTCGATAAGCGCGGGTAACTCGCCGCCGCTACCGCCCACGAAAATGGCATCAGCTTTCTCTTTTACCGCAACAGGGGCGTGCGCCTGAACAATCGAGATGTGTTCACAGCCGAAATGGCGGCAATTCTGAGCCATCAGGTCGAGCGCCGCCGGGTTGCGTTCAATCGCAGTAACCTGAAGCGCGGGAAAATGCACTGCGGCTTCAATGGAGACGCTTCCCGTACCTGCGCCAACATCAATAAAATGGTCAGCACGGTGCAGTTCCAGCTTTGATAACGCCAGTGCGCGGACCACTTCTTTGGTCATCGGGACTTTTTCACCGCGTAAAAACAGTTCATCTTTCATCAAGGATCACCACGGTATTCATGCCATAGTCAGCATTGACCTCACTGACGCGCAGCCAGTGGATCTGTTCATTTTCCATCGCCAGATTTTCGCCAATCACCATCCAGCGTTCCCCTTTTCCCCGCGCGACGAGTTGCGCCGCAATATGACGCGGGCCGCACCGGGCATCCGTCACCATCGCCACTTTGCGCTGACGAGCCAGTTCATCAAAAGAAACCTCACGGCCATGGCTGCTGGTCAGCCACATTTCGTTCATATCAATACCCGCGCGGGCGCAGAGGTATTGCACGGCGCTAATGCCCGGCACAATACGCACTGCTTCACGCCCAAAATGCGCCACCATGCGCGTACCAATGCCGTAAAACAGGGGGTCGCCAGAGGCCAGCACAACGATGTTCTGGTGCTGATGTTCGGTTATCCACACCAGCAGTTGCGCAATATCGGCATCAAGAAGACGCTGCTCGCCGTTAAATTCGGGGAACTGCGCCAGATGACGTTTCGCCCCCACCAGTGCATCGGCTTGCGCGATAGCGTTCTGTGCCAGCGGCGTAATCAGCGTTAATCCGGCCGGCCCCATACCCACAACGGTTAACATTGCAGCGCCTCCACAATGTCACTGACCGGGCGATTACTGCCCAGGACCTGGTTATCAAAGGCGAACATGATGGCGTCGCAAACAGGCGGCGTTTTGGTGTAGCGGAGTTTTTGCAGTACCCGCATGCAGATACGTTCGGCAAGATGGTTGTAGATATGCTGGAAACCGTAAGCGTCGATGTGCTCCATCGCCGCCTCAGTGGTATCGCAGTCACCGACCAGCGTCAGCAGTTCGAGCGGTGCGCCCAGCAGCGCCAGATGCGCCACCAGCGTTTCCATTCTCGCATCCGCGATATGGCTGTGGGTGTGGAAAATCCCGGCGGCTATTTTGATAAGCTTGCCGGGATGGCCAATGAGGACAATGTGCTGATACCCCAGACGCACCGCCTCTTCCACCATGTAGCCGACGAAATTGCTCATGGTGACCACCACATTACTGTCGATGCCCATTTGTTCCCGGACAAAGCGCTCACCGTGGTTCCCCGGCACCAGCACGACTCGCGTCAACCCGGCAGCACGTTTGATCTCCAGTTCCAGCGACAGGGAGCGTTTCCAGCTCTCTTCTGACATCGGTGTAACAATTCCCGTCGTGCCCAGAATCGAAATACCGCCAACAATACCGAGCCGCGCGTTATAGGTTTTCAGCGCCCGCTCTTCACCTTCCGGGGCAAAAATTTCCACATCTGCGCCGCGCAATGGGCCGATAGCTTCACGGACGGCGGCTTCAATCGTCTGACGTGGTGTGCGGTTAATCGCCGCGCTTCCCAACGGCAGCCCCACCCCTTTGCGGGTGACGGTGCCAACACCTTCACCGCCGCGCAGCACAATCTCGCCGCTGTCGTTCAGGCTGACACGGGCAAAAATCAGCATGCCGTGAGTGGCATCAATATCGTCACCACCATCTTTACGTATCGCCGCCACGGCCTGCTGCCCTTCAATGTGCGGCGATTCCACGTTCAGGTTGAGCGTCACGCCAGAGGGCGTAACGATAGAGACCTGGTGGATGACATGCTGACGCAGCACCATCAGCGCCGCGACTTTCGCCGCCGCAGTGGCACAGGACCCCGTGGTATAGCCCTTACGCAGGGGCTTACCGTTGTGCCAGACAGGTGCATCAAATGCCGCGTCACTCATTTCGCATCTCGCAGATGATAGAGAATGGCATTCACAATCGCCGCCGCCACATTACTTCCCCCTTTACGCCCCAGCGCAGCAATGGCGGGAAAATCACTGTGCGTCAGCGCCTCTTTAGATTCCGCCGCACCCACAAACCCGACCGGAACGCCCACCACACCGCTCACCTTTACAGGATGCTCCAGCAGACGGAACAAGGCCGTCGGTGCGTTGCCGAATACAAACACCTTTTCACCCTCTTCACGCACTGCGATATCGACCGCCGCCATTGAACGCGTGATGCCCTGCGCCTTCGCTTCGCGCACTACGCGCGGGTCACTGATATAGCAGCGGCATTCGCCGCCAGAGTTTGCCAGCAGCGGTTTGTTGATGCCGGAGAGCGCCATTGTTGTATCGGTGTAGAGCGTGCAAGGGCGGCTTAACGCTGCGGTTAGCTGCTCCAGGGCATCGGCGGAAAACCATAAAATGTCCAGCCATTCGAAATCGGCGGTGGTGTGAATGACCCGTTTGATAATCGCTTCATGGAGCGGGCTGGCGAACCGATAATCAGGTCGGGTTTCGCGGATTATCTCGCCAATAATGTCAAAGCTTTTGGCCTCAATGGCCTGTGGCTGGCGGATGTAATTCATGTGCTACTCCTCAGGCCGCACCAGCAACCAGCCACCGTGCCGTCATAAACAGCACCAGCGCCAGCGTGGAAGCAACCCACATCAGTCGAATCGTTCGGGATATGTCACCTACAGAAATGTCGCGTCGCGCGTCGCCTATCCACGGCTTCTCAACACGCTCACCAAAGTAGTCATTCGGGCCACCGAGACGGATACCCAGCGCACCGGCAACGGTAGCTTCAGACCATGCACAGTTGGGGCTGCTGTGGAGATGGCGATCGCGCCAGCCGATACGTAACGCGGCAGCGGCGTTGTCGCGGCAAAGAAATGCGGCGGCGCTGAGCAACAGCCAGCTCAGACGCGCAGGAATGAAGTTGGCGACGTCGTCCAGCCGGGCGCTCACCATGCCAATCGCGCGGTATTTCTCATGTTTGTAGCCGACCATGGAATCGAGGGTATTGACGGCTTTATACGCCATTGCCAGCGGCGCACCGCCAAGCATCAGGAAGAAGAGCGGCGCGATAATGCCATCGACGCTGTTTTCGGCAACCGTCTCGACCACAGCGCGGTTAATCTGCTCGGGTTGCAGTTGCGACGTGTCACGTCCCACTATCCAGGAGAGTTTTACGCGGCTTTCCGCCAGGTCGCCCGCCTGTAACGGGCGTTCTACAGCGCGCGCAGCATCGGCGAGGCTGCGCGCGGCAAGCACGGTGAAAATCATCCAGATTTCAACCGCCCAGCCCAGCCAGCTATGGAGCGTAAATGCCAGTGCCAGCACACTCCAGGAAAGCGTCCAGGTCACGCCGACCACCACCAGCCACATCACCCCGCCACCGATACGCAATGCGCGATCGCTGTGGCAGTAACGGCGCACCTTTGTCTGCACCGCGTTGATAAGCGCGCCCATCCAGCGTACCGGATGCGGCCAGTTATGCGGGTCGCCAATAAGCACGTCGAGTATCCAGGCGATACACCAGGCAAGCAGCGTCATCGTGCGCTCCTCGCGGCATTGAGCCAGTGTGCCAGCATCATCGGATGCTGGGCGAAGTGCACGTGCAGATAGCTGGCAAACGTGTTGCCAACCTGCCAGCCACCTGACCAGGTTTGTAGAGTCTGTCCATCACGCACTTTGCGACAATCGAGGACCGCCGGGGTTTGCGGGGAGAAGTCAGAGTAGTGAAACTCGTGGCCCCGCAGCGTTTCACCGGGGGCCGCCAGCAGGGTCTGCTCACGAGCCTGCGCCTCGCAGTAGCCAAAACGCGTCAGCCGTTTGCCCATTTTGCTGTGACCGGGAATGATATTTGCCATCGGGTGGATTTCGCCCTGCGCATCTTCAAGCGTACTGCCGAGATACATCAGGCCGCCACATTCGGCGTAGATAGCCACACCGCGTGCGTGCGCCGCGCGAAGTTGTGCGAGCATCGCCTGGTTTGCCGCCAGCGCCCTGGCATGCAACTCCGGGTAGCCACCACCCAGCCAGATCATCTGGCACTCCGGCAGCACGTTATCGTGCAGGGGGCTAAAGCGCACAACATTGATACCCGCACGCGCGATCAGCGCGATATTGTCGGGATAGTAGAAATTGAACGCCTCATCGTCCGCCAGCGCCAGAGTGATATTTTCGCCATCCAGAACAGCAGGCAGAGGCGGCCATTCGCCCTGAGGATCGTTTTCAAGGGCACTTAGCGTCAGCAGTTTTTCGATATCCATCGTCAGTGCGAGGGTGTCAGCAAAATCGCGCCATGGCTGTTGGGTCACCACAGACTCACGCGCGGTAACTAACCCAAGGTGGCGTTCCGGCAGAGCAACCCCCGCCACGGAAGGAACGTAGCCAAGTACTGGCAGCGCGCAGTAGCGCTCAATGGCGGTTTTTAAAAGCTGGAAATGGCTGTCGCTGTTGACGCGATTGACAATCACGCCCGCGATATTCAAAGAGGGGTCAAAATGTTGAAAACCCATGACCGTCGCGGCAATGGAGGTTGAAACGGCTTTGCCGTCAACCAGCAGAATGACCGGACAACCCAGTTGTTTCGCCATCGCAGCGGTGCTGCACTGGTTAGGGTCGGAACCTATTCCGTCATAAAGGCCCATCACACCTTCAATGACCGCAATATCCGCCTGTTGCATCTGCTCATTAAACAGGGCGTTCAGCACCAGGGCGGGCAGCATAAAACTATCAAGGTTACGAGAGGCGACACCGGATACCGCCGTATGCCAACCGGTATCAAGGTAATCCGGGCCCACTTTGTAAGGCTGTACCCGCCATCCGCGTTGTTTCAGCAGGCTCAGTAAGCCAAGCGTTACCGTGGTTTTGCCACAGCCGCTGCCGGTTCCTGCAAGAATGAATGCGTAACGTCTGGCCGCCATACCCCGATCCCTGTCAGGGTGGTAGGGGAACATCAGGATGCGCGTATACCCGGTCTTTCGACCGCACGCTTCTGAGCAACCCACTTCCCACCGAAGTTGTTGAGATGTACCGACAGGCAGGTCTTCTGGCTTAGCGTCATCCTCGCCCGTCCTTCCCAATCTCGCGATCAGTGGTTATTACGGGGTCGTCAGCATTACAGCAGCGGGGGCTGCGGGGGATTTACACCCCCTTCCCTGACACATTACGTGTCTGACCTGTCGGTTTTACATGATGAGCAGCCGTTATACTGCTCATCACAAAATGATGTGTTAACGAATGCATAAAGCGAAAAAATCAATTCGCAATAACGCCGTTATCTCATCACAAAAATAATTGTCGTTGCAGTTTATCTCTCTTAAATCACTATTTTGTTGCGCTGTGACAATTTATTGCATGGCGCGAGATTTTTTCATGCTACATCGCTATCCGTGCAATACAGTATCAAAAATCGGCAATGCAAATCAGGCCGATTCTTCTGAACGCTTTTCGCTAATTTGCTGGCGATACGCCTGCGGCGTTATCTGGTAGGTGTGGCGAAAAACCTTGCAGAAATAGCTGGTCTGAGAAAATCCTAAATTACGGGCAATACTGGCAATGCTCCAGTTACTGTGGCTCAGCAACTCTTTGGCGCTCGCCATACGTTGTTGATTTACCCAGGCGTTGAAGCCAATACCCTGATACTTTTTAAACAGTTTGCTGAAGTAATAAGGGCTAAGATAAACATGAGAAGCCACCTCTTCGAGACGAAGTTCATCCGACAAATGCGCATCAATGTAACGTAGTGCTTTATTCATTTTACTGTCATGAGGATTCGTCTCCCGTACGGAACGGGGCAATGCCGCCTGCTGAGGGTTATCTTTAATCACCACAAAATTAAGCTGCTTTTTAAGGCAGTTTTCTACTATCAATTTCAGGAGATCCGCAGAAGCCATCACCCGCGAAAAATCCATTTCCGGGACATTGCGAAATTCATTAAGCAGTTCTGGATCGGCCTGCCAGCGATCATCAATATTCAGAATATCAATCATGCCCGTCTCCGCTTCATTGCGCACACGCACCTGGCCACACAGAACGAACCCGACAAGATGCCCGGCAATCACCAGTGGAATAGAAATATCCGTTAACCCGGCATGACAGCGATAGATGCACGGCTGGTCTGATTTCGACGCCTCCAGCCCACCGCAGCGATCGCTCATCCGGCAGCGAGTGCTGTGCTGCGGATGCTGACGCATCATCTGGCAAAATGAGGTGAAATTAAACAGCTCAGAAATTTCATCACCATGAATATTGACCACCACAACCGCCAGACTGGTGGCTTGTGCAAAATCCTGTGCGATTTTATTAATGAGTTCTGAGTTCAGTGTACTCGCAGAAATCATGATAAAACCCCTCAGTTAATCCATTGTTATAATGCAACATTATTTTTACACACCTATTTCATATCATCTTTAATCCTTATCGATGGCATGACGTAAGGTTGACAATAACAAAAGCCCCTCGAAGCTGAGAGACTTTTTAATAAATTCGGAAAGCAGATCACGAAATAATAATGAATAAAATGTTACCGCTGTTCAAAGGCCTAATGAATGCATTATTTAATATTCACGGGCAAATTATTACTGATCAAATAACGATAAATTGCCGCCCCCGCACAAGCCCCAATGAGCGGCGCGATCAACGGAACGATAAAGTAAGGAATATCACGCCCACCCGTGATAGCGACATTTCCCCACCCGGCAAGCCAGGTAAAAAGTTTGGGGCCAAAGTCACGCGCAGGATTCATCGCGAACCCCGTCAGCGGCCCGGTTGCTGCGCCAATCACCGCCACCAGAATACCAATAAGCAACGGCGCCAGCGGGCCTTTGGGCACACCATTACCATCGTCCGTCAGCGCCATAATCAACCCCATCAGCATGGATGTAATGACGATTTCAACCAGCGCGGCCTGCCAAACGCTCAGCCCCGCAGCCGGGTAAGTGCTAAATATTCCCGCCAGTTGCAGACTCTCGACACTTCCACGAACCATATCGTGAGCGGTTTCAAATTCAGTGAAAAGAGAGGCATACAACAGATACGCAAGCAGCGCGCCGCAAAACGCGCCAGCAAACTGAGCGACGGCGAAGGGGAGCACTTTGCGCCCTGGAAATTGAGCAAACAGCCAAAGCGCAACCGTGACGGCCGGATTAAGGTGCGCACCAGAGATCCCCGCGGTTAAGTACACGGCAAGCGAGATCCCAAGCCCCCAGACAATGCAAATCTCCCATAAGCCGAAGCTCGCGCCCGCAACAACCGCAGCGCTCAGGCAACCGATACCAAAAAAGAGAAACAGCCCAGTACCTAAAAATTCGGCAATACATTGTGCTTTTAGTGAATCATTCATGGTGACACCTTTTAAGCGGAGTTGTGTCTTAGCCAGCGGATCCATTGCTGACGGTGCAAAACGTCGGCCCTTACTATAAAAAGTGGTCCATGAAAATTGTTGGCAACCTGAATAAATACACGTCTGAAAAATCGCCTTGCAATAGCAAATTCTTGCTATGCCCGTTTCACCTTTCCACACGCACCGGGTATTTCAGCTAATTATTTCATTTTTTAAAATGTGAAAATATTGCTTTTTTTAGATGTCTTTTTTTCTATAAACATCACATATCGGTTTATTGTCGCTTAGCAAACAATGTTTTCGCTGTCATCAACAAAAATGTAAATATGGATGGTTAATAGCTAATTATTCACATAAATAAAAACCCTCAAAACGAATAAAATCATCAACATAAAACAAACCATGACAATTTTATGCCATGGCTACACCACTATTTTTTCACGCATAAATTCAAGTCAGCCATTCTTTTTTCCCCCTTCTTTTTATAGTCATCAATATCAAAAAACCAGGCGAGGTCTTTATGCAACAAGAAGCGTTAGGAATGGTAGAAACCAAAGGATTAACTGCCGCTATAGAGGCCGCAGATGCAATGGTGAAATCGGCCAACGTGATGCTGGTCGGTTACGAAAAAATCGGTTCAGGGTTGGTGACCGTTATTGTCCGTGGCGATGTTGGCGCGGTAAAAGCGGCCACTGACGCGGGTGCTGCGGCAGCTCGCAACGTGGGAGAAGTGAAAGCAACACACGTCATTCCTCGCCCACACACCGATGTCGAAAAAATCTTACCAAAGGGAATTAACGGATGAGCAGCAATGAACTGGTGGAACAGATCATGGCACAGGTGATCGCCCGTGTGGCAACGCCGGAGCAATCGGTTACTCCTGAAACCTCCAATACAAAACGAGAAACCGCTATGGCAGAGAAAAGCTGCAGTTTAACGGAATTTGTGGGCACCGCGATGGGTGACACCGTTGGCCTGGTTATCGCGAATGTGGACAGCGCCCTGCTGGACGCCATGAAGCTTGAAAAACGCTACCGCTCTATCGGCATCCTCGGCGCGCGCGTTGGAGCTGGCCCGCACATTATGGCCGCCGATGAAGCCGTCAAAGCGACCAACACGGAAGTCGTGAGCATTGAACTTCCGCGTGATACCAAGGGTGGCGCAGGTCACGGTTCGCTGATTGTTCTGGGTGGCAATGACGTTTCTGACGTTAAGCGCGGTATCGAAGTCGCCCTGAAAGAGCTCGACCGCACCTTTGGCGACGTCTATGCCAACGAAGCCGGGCACCTCGAACTGCAATACACCGCACGCGCCAGCTACGCGCTGGAAAAAGCGTTTGGTACCCCGATTGGCCGCGCCTGCGGCGTGATTGTCGGCGCACCCGCGGCTGTCGGTGTGTTGATGGCGGATACGGCACTGAAATCCGCCAATGTTGACGTGGTGGCGTACAGCTCCCCTGCGCAGGGCACCAGTTTCAGCAACGAAGTCATTCTGGTGATATCCGGCGACTCCGGAGCCGTTCGTCAGGCGGTGATCTCCGCACGTGAAATCGGCAAAACCGTCCTCTCGACGCTCGGTTCTGAACCGAAAAACGACCGTCCCTCCTACATTTGATATCCATGAGGCTGATTCATGAGATCGAAAAGATTTGAAGCACTGGCAAAACGCCCTGTGAATCAGGACGGGTTTGTTAAAGAGTGGATCGAAGAAGGCTTCATTGCGATGGAGAGCCCAAACGACCCGAAACCGTCAATTAAAATCGTTAACGGTGCCGTGACCGAGCTGGACGGCAAACCGGTCAGCGAATTTGATCTGATTGACCACTTTATCGCGCGTTACGGGATCAATCTGGCACGTGCGGAAGAAGTCATGGCGATGGACTCTGTCAAACTCGCCAATATGCTCTGCGACCCCAATGTAAAACGTAGCCAAATCGTGCCGCTGACTACTGCGATGACCCCGGCAAAAATTGTCGAAGTGGTATCGCACATGAACGTGGTTGAGATGATGATGGCAATGCAGAAAATGCGCGCCCGTCGTACCCCTTCTCAGCAATCACACATTACCAACGTTAAAGACAACCCGGTGCAGATTGCCGCAGATGCTGCGGAAGGCGCATGGCGTGGGTTCGACGAACAGGAAACAACCGTCGCGGTGGGGCGTTATGCGCCTTTCAACGCCATCGCGTTACTTGTCGGCTCGCAGGTTGGGCGCCCCGGCGTACTGACACAATGCTCGCTGGAAGAAGCGACTGAACTGAAGCTCGGTATGCTGGGACACACCTGCTACGCCGAAACCATCTCTGTTTATGGTACGGAACCCGTCTTCACCGACGGCGATGATACGCCGTGGTCGAAAGGCTTTTTAGCCTCATCCTACGCATCGCGCGGCCTGAAAATGCGCTTTACCTCAGGCTCCGGTTCCGAAGTCCAAATGGGCTATGCCGAAGGCAAATCCATGCTGTACCTGGAAGCACGCTGCATTTACATCACCAAAGCCGCAGGTGTTCAGGGCCTACAAAACGGTTCCGTAAGTTGCATCGGTGTCCCTTCAGCGGTGCCATCAGGGATCCGGGCGGTACTGGCGGAAAACCTGATCTGCTCCTCACTGGATCTGGAATGCGCCTCCAGTAATGACCAGACCTTCACCCACTCCGATATGCGTCGTACCGCACGTTTCCTGATGCAGTTCCTGCCGGGTACGGACTTTATCTCCTCCGGTTTCTCTGCGGTACCGAACTACGACAACATGTTCGCAGGCTCCAACGAAGATGCCGAAGACTTCGACGACTATAACGTTATTCAGCGCGACCTGAAGGTTGACGGCGGTCTGCGCCCGGTGCGTGAAGAAGACGTTATCGCCATTCGAAATAAAGCCGCTCGTGCGTTGCAGGCCGTGTTTGCGGGGATGGGGCTACCGCCTATCACTGACGACGAAGTGGAAGCCGCAACCTATGCGCATGGCTCGAAGGATATGCCTGAACGCAATATCGTCGAAGATCTCAAGTTTGCCCAGGAAGTCATCAACAAGAACCGTAACGGCCTGGAAGTGGTGAAAGCACTGGCTCAGGGCGGGTTTAACGATGTTGCACAAGACATGCTGAATATTCAGAAAGCCAAACTGACCGGAGATTATCTGCATACCTCCGCCATTATCGTGGGCGACGGACAGGTGCTTTCTGCCGTAAATGACGTCAACGATTATGCCGGTCCGGCAACAGGTTATCGCTTACAAGGCGAACGCTGGGAAGAGATTAAAAACATCCCTGGCGCACTTGATCCCAACGAGCTTGGCTAAGGGGTGAACAATGGAAATTAATGAAAAGCTGCTGCGCCAGATTATCGAAGACGTACTGTCCGAGATGCAGGCCAGCGATAAACCTGTCTCCTTCCGTGCAGCCAGCGCATCTGCAACGCCCACTGCGCCACAAGGCGAAAGCTTTCTGACGGAAATCGGCGAGGCGAAACAGGGTACCCAGCAGGACGAAGTCATCATTGCTGTGGGTCCTGCGTTTGGCCTCTCTCAAACCACCAACATTGTCGGCGTATCCCATAAAAGCATCCTGCGCGAAATGATTGCCGGTATTGAAGAAGAAGGGATTAAAGCACGTGTGATTCGCTGCTTTAAATCCTCCGATGTGGCATTCGTCGCCGTCGAAGGTAATCGCCTGAGCGGATCAGGCATCGCCATCGGGATCCAGTCCAAAGGCACGACGGTTATCCACCAGCAGGGGCTGCCGCCGCTGTCGAATCTCGAACTCTTCCCGCAGGCACCGTTGCTGACGCTGGAAACCTACCGTCAGATTGGTAAGAACGCGGCGCAGTACGCAAAGCGTCAATCACCACAGCCCGTCCCTACGCTGAATGACCAGATGGCGCGCCCGAAATATCAGGCTAAATCCGCCATTCTGCACATCAAAGAGACGAAATACGTCGTAACGGGCAAAAACCCACAGGAACTGCGCGTGGCGCTTTAATAAGGATCCCTTTATGAATACCGATGCAATTGAATCGATGGTTCGGGACGTGTTGAGCCGCATGAACAGCCTGCAGGGCGACGCTTCTGCTCCGGTTACCGCATCCGTCAGTACCACACACACCGCGAAAGTGACTGACTACCCGCTGGCAAATAAGCATCCGGAATGGGTAAAAACCGCCACCAATAAAACGCTGGATGAGCTCAC
Source organism: Pseudocitrobacter sp. 73 (assembly GCF_008369545.1). NCBI lineage: Bacteria > Pseudomonadati > Pseudomonadota > Gammaproteobacteria > Enterobacterales > Enterobacteriaceae > Pseudocitrobacter > Pseudocitrobacter sp. 73. The sequence goes on from NZ_VTZO01000006.1 coordinate 179,235, forward strand.
CCTTGAAAACGTCCTGAGCAATAAAATCACCGCGCAGGATATGCGTATCACGCCGGAAACACTGCGTATTCAGGCTGCTATCGCAAAAGATGCAGGGCGCGATCGGCTGGCGATGAACTTTGAACGTGCAGCAGAGTTAACGGCCGTATCGGACGACCGCATCCTGGAAATCTACAACGCTCTGCGGCCCTATCGCTCAACGAAAGAAGAGTTAATGGCTATTGCTGACGATCTCGAAAGTCGCTATCAGGCGAAAATCTGCGCCGCTTTCGTTCGTGAAGCAGCAGCCCTGTACGTCGAGCGTAAAAAACTCAAAGGCGACGATTAAGGACAGGACATGAAATATATCGCTGGCATTGATATTGGTAACTCATCAACAGAAGTCGCTCTGGCGGCGCTGGATGAGACAGATGCATGCACCCTAATCGGTAGCGCACTGGCAGAAACCACCGGAATCAAAGGCACATTACGTAATGTGTTTGGCATTCAGGAAGCGCTTACGCGTGCGGCCCATCACGCGGGCATCAATGTCAGCGATATTTCACTCATTCGCATCAACGAAGCCACGCCGGTCATTGGCGATGTGGCGATGGAAACCATCACCGAAACCATCATCACCGAGTCCACGATGATTGGCCATAACCCCAAAACGCCGGGCGGGGTCGGTCTGGGCGTGGGGATCACCATTACGCCGGATGCGTTGTTAACCTGTTCTGCGGATACGCCTTATATCCTGGTGGTGCCATCAGCGTTCGATTTCGCGGATGTTGCCGCCATGATTAACGCATCCACGCGCGCAGGATATCAGCTCACCGGCGTGATTCTGCAGCAAGATGATGGCGTGCTGGTCAGTAACCGTCTGGATACCCGGCTGCCCATCGTGGATGAAGTGCGTTATATCGACCGTATCCCGCTGGGAATGCTGGCCGCCATTGAGGTTGCGGTTCCCGGAAAAGTGATTGAAACACTCTCTAATCCCTATGGCATTGCCACTGTCTTTAACCTCAACGCGGATGAAACCAAAAATATTGTTCCGGTCGCGAGGGCATTGATTGGCAACCGTTCGGCTGTGGTGGTGAAAACACCATCGGGTGATGTGAAAGCACGTGCAATCCCAGCCGGACACATTGAACTGCAATCTCAGGGGCGCACATTGCGGGTCGACGTGGCGGCGGGGGCTAACGCCATTATGAAAGCGGTCGGCGAATGCCCAAAACTGGATAACGTCATTGGCGAAGCGGGCTCCAACATCGGCGGTATGCTTGAACACGTTCGCCAGACCATGGCAGAACTGACCAATAAACCAGGCAACGAGATTTTTATCCAGGATCTGCTGGCCGTTGATACCTCCGTTCCGGTTAGCGTCACTGGCGGATTAGCAGGGGAATTCTCGCTGGAGCAGGCCGTCGGCATCGCCTCAATGGTGAAATCCGATCGGCTGCAAATGGCGATGATCGCCCGAGAAATCACGCAAAAACTGGGCGTAGATGTTCAGGTCGGTGGGGCTGAAGCGGAAGCGGCGATTTTAGGAGCGTTAACCACGCCCGGAACGACACGCCCGCTGGCGATTCTGGACCTGGGCGCGGGTTCAACAGACGCCTCAATCATCAACCCGAAAGGGGACATTATTGCCACACACCTCGCGGGGGCGGGTGATATGGTCACCATGATCATTGCCCGCGAACTTGGGCTGGACGATCGTTATCTGGCGGAAGAGATCAAAAAATATCCGCTGGCGAAAGTGGAAAGCCTGTTCCATCTGCGACATGAAGATGGCAGCGTGCAGTTCTTCCCTTCCCCGCTCCCCCCGACGGTTTTTGCTCGCGCCTGCGTGGTGAAACCCGATGAACTGGTGCCCCTGCCCGGCGATCTGGCGCTTGAGAAAGTACGTGCGATTCGCCGTAGCGCCAAAGAGCGCGTCTTTGTTACCAACGCTCTACGCGCACTTCGTCAGGTCAGCCCCACCGGCAATATTCGTGATATTCCGTTTGTGGTGCTGGTAGGAGGATCATCCCTTGATTTTGAAGTCCCACAGCTTGTCACCGACGCGCTGGCGCACTATCGCCTGGTTGCCGGGCGAGGAAACATTCGTGGAACGGAAGGTCCGCGCAATGCCGTCGCCACAGGGTTGATCCTCTCCTGGCAAAAGGAGTTCTCGCATGGACAGTAACAACCCCATTCCCGCCATTGTGATTTCCCCCACCGGAGAAAGCCTCTTCGACTGGAATGACGTCCTGCTCGGCATCGAAGAAGAAGGTATCCCCTTCGTAATCCTGCCGCAAACGGACGGCGATGTGGCACATCAAGCATGGCTGGCAGCGTGCCGCTCCCCCCTGCTCGTGGGCATAGCCTGCGATAACCAAACGCTGGTTGTGCATTACAAGAATTTACCCGCATCAGCGCCGCTTTTTACGCTGACGCATCAGCAGAACAGCCTTGATCGCCGAAGTACAGGAAACAATGCGGCAAGGTTAGTTAAAGGGATCCCTTTTCGGGATCTGAATAAGTAATCCACTGGAGAATCGCTGTATGAATAACGCACTGGGGCTTGTTGAAACAAAAGGGCTGGTTGCCGCCATTGAAGCTGCGGATGCCATGGTGAAATCCGCCAACGTGCAACTGGTTGGCTACGAAAAAATCGGTTCCGGCCTGATTACCGTAATGGTTCGCGGCGATGTGGGTGCCGTGAAAGCGGCCGTCGATGCGGGCAGCGCCGCAGCTAATGCCGTGGGCGAAGTCAAATCCTGCCATGTCATTCCTCGTCCTCACACTGACGTTGAGGCCATTTTACCGAAGTCCGCTTAAATCGCAGATAAAAGGAGTTCAGCGTGAAGCAATCACTGGGATTACTCGAAGTTAGTGGTCTGGCATTAGCCATCAATTGCGCGGATGTCATGGCGAAAGCCGCTTCCATCACGCTGGTTGGCCTCGAAAAAACTAACGGTTCAGGCTGGACGGTGATCAAAATCACCGGCGATGTGGCATCCGTGCAGTCCGCCATCATCACCGGTGCCAGTTTTGCAGATCTTCAGCACGGTCTGGTTGCACATAAAGTGATAGACAGACCCGGCGAAGGCATTCTTTCCCGCGCAGCGCCTGCGGGTCCTGCGCCCACGAGAGAAGCCGACCAACAGCCTGACACTGAAGTCGTTACAGAAGAGTCAGAACCGGAAGGAAACCCTGCGGATCGGGAAGTCAGTTGCAATCTGTGTCTGGACCCGGCCTGTTCGCGTCAAAAAGGTGATCCCCGGTCGCTCTGTCTGCATTCAGGTAAGTAAGGTAAAGCGTAATGGACAAACAAGAACTGGAAACAACGGTCAGCAAAGTACTGGATGAAATACGCGAACGCCCTATCCCACTGGGCGTTTCAAACCGTCATATCCATCTCAGTGAAGACGATTATGCCCGACTTTTCCCGGGGCAACCGATCAGTGAGAAAAAGGGGCTTCTCCAGCCTGGGCAGTTCGCATCGGACCAGACCCTGACGATCGTTGGGCCAAAGGGTCAGTTGAAGAATGTCCGTTTGCTGGGGCCGCTGCGCAGCGCCAGCCAGGTGGAGATTTCTCGAACCGATGCCAGAACGTTAGGGATTACCGCGCCACTGCGTATGTCCGGCGATCTGGCTGGCACACCAGGCGTGCGTCTTGTAAGCCCCTTCGCCGAGCTGGATTTAACGTCCGGAGTCATTGTCGCTCAGCGTCATATTCACATGTCGCCACTGGATGCCTTGATCCTGCGCGTTTCTCACGGCGACAGCGTTTCTGTTGCCATTGAAGGCGATGCGCGGCGGTTGGTGTTCGATAACGTCGCGGTTCGTGTCTCACCAGATATGTGCCTTGAGATGCATATCGACACGGACGAAGCCAACGCCGCAGGGGCCGATAATCCCCAGGTCTGCGCCAGACTGGTCATGCCGTGATGAACAGTGAACAGTTGCAGCGAATCGTCGAAGAGGTTGTTTGCCGCCTCACGCGTCGTGCCGGGCGTGTTGCTACGCTCAGCGTCGCGCAACTGCGGGAAGCCAACGCTCGCGCGTTGTTTTGCCACTATGCCTCGCTGACGATCCTGCAGGTTGATCTGCCGTTGCTGGAGCACGTTGCCCATGCCGCATCGTCAAATGCCGCAGCAGTCATTATTCAGGACGCGATGGCATCCGGTCTGCGCGTACACCTGTCAGTACAGCACCGTCTGTTATCGGCCATGCCCGTAAAAAAGCTGGCCCGACTGCCCCTTACGTTCAGCGACGAACAGGGGAAAAACGTTGTTTTACACCCGCTTACGCTATTGAGCCATGCCGACGTGGCGCGTCACTGTGGAGGCGTGCTGGTGTTACGTCGCCAGTGCGTTGTTACGGCGTTAGCCCGAGAAGCCGCCAGCCAGCGGAATATTCAGTTAATTAAGCAGGAGTGAACCATGCATCTGGCCCGAGTTACTGGCGCAGTGGTCGCCACGCAAAAATCGCCTTCTCTGGTGGGTAAAAAACTCCTGTTGGTGCGTCGGGTTAGCGCCGACGGAGAACCGCCCGCAAGCCCCGCTTCCGGTGATGAGGTGGCGGTCGATTCAGTGGGCGCAGGTGTGGGCGAACTGGTGTTGCTCAGTAGCGGCTCCAGTGCGCGGCACGTTTTTTCCGGCCCCAACGAAGCCATCGATCTGGCCGTTGTCGGCATTGTCGACACACTTTCTCGCTAAGGGGGCAGCATGCCGATTTATACCCGCACGGGCGACGGCGGAACAACCGCCCTCTTTACCGGTCAGCGCGTCAGCAAAGCACATCCACGCGTTGAGTCCTACGGCACGCTTGATGAACTCAACGCTGCCCTGAGCCTGTGCGTGTGTGCCACAGAGTGCGAACAGCATCGTTCTCTGCTGGAGGCGGTTCAACAGCAGCTTTTCTGGTTTAGCGCCGAACTGGCCTGCGAAAGCGATACGCCCTCGCCGAACCAGCGTTACATCAGCACGGAAGAGATTGCCGCACTGGAAACAGCCATTGATACCGCAATGGGGCGTGTTCCCCCTCTGCACAGTTTTATTCTGCCAGGCCGCAGCGAAGCCGCAAGTCGTCTGCATTTCGCCCGTACCCTCGCTCGCCGCGCAGAGCGTCGTCTGGTTGAACTGTCTGAGGAAATATCCGTCAGGCAGGTGTTAATGCGCTATATCAATCGGCTTTCCGATTGCCTGTATGCCCTGGCGCGCGCCGAAGATCACGACGCCCATCAGGATACGATCATTCAGGAAGTGATGAGACGCTACCTGGCGTCCACGCACTCCTTACCCGCGAAGGATTACGCTATGAGTCTCTCTTTTCAGGATCTCCACCAGTTGACCCGCTCTGCCGTGGCACGAGCAGAAGAAATCAACGTACCCGTTGTGGTCAGCATTGTTGATGGTCACGGTACGGAAACGGTGACATGGCGAATGCCTGACGCCCTGTTAGTCAGCAGCGAACTCGCGCCCAAAAAAGCCTGGACTGCCGTGGCGATGAAATCCGCGACACACGAACTGGCCAGCGCCGTTCAGCCAGGTGCGCCGCTTTACGGGCTTGAAAGTCATATGCAGGGAAAAGTCGTCACTTTTGGTGGGGGCTTCCCGCTCTGGCGTGACGGGCAACTCATTGGGGGTCTTGGTGTCAGCGGTGGAAGCGTTGAACAGGACATGGATATTGCACAAGCCGCCATTGCGGCCATAAACGTGAGTACTCATCAATGAACAGTTCAGAACTGGAAACCCTCATTCGCTCAATCCTGAGCGAACAATTAGTACCCGGGTGCGTGGAGGCCAAACAAAACGGCATTTTTCAGTCCGTTGGCGAAGCCATTGATGCTGCCCACCAGGCTTTCTTGCGCTATCAGCAATGCCCGTTAAAAACCCGCAGCGCCATCATCAGCGCGATGCGGGAAGAGCTGACGCCGCACCTGCCTGCGTTGGCGGCCGAAAGTGCGGACGAAACGGGCATGGGAAACAAAGAGGATAAACTCCTTAAAAACAAAGCTGCGCTGAATAACACGCCGGGAGTCGAAGACTTAACCAACACGGCACTCACGGGCGATGGCGGCATGGTGCTGTTCGAGTACTCACCGTTTGGCGTGATAGGTTCGGTGGCCCCCAGTACAAACCCGACAGAAACCATTATCAACAACAGCATTAGCATGCTGGCGGCGGGAAACAGCGTTTACTTCAGCCCGCATCCGGGTGCAAAAAACGTGTCGCTCAAACTGATTGCGATGATCGAAGAGATTGCCTTCCGCTGCTGCGGCATTCGCAACCTGGTCGTGACCGTTGCGGAACCGACATTTGAAGCGACCCGACAAATGATGGCCCACCCCAGGATTGCCGTTCTGGCGATCACCGGAGGCCCTGGCATTGTGGCGATGGGCATGACCAGTGGGAAAAAAGTGATTGGCGCAGGCGCAGGAAATCCACCGTGTATCGTGGATGAAACGGCAGATCTCGTGAAAGCCGCCGAAGATATCATTAACGGCGCATCGTTCGATTACAACCTGCCCTGTATTGCCGAAAAAAGCCTGATCGTTGTTGAATCCGTCGCGGAAAAACTGATTCAGCAGATGCAAAGTTTTGGCGCTCTGCTTCTCAGCGCAGCGGATACTGACAAGCTACGAGCCACCTGTATGCCGAACGGCCAGGCCAACAAAAAACTGGTTGGTAAAAGCCCGTCAGCCATGCTGGAAGCATCCGGGATTCCGGTTCCCGCAAAAGTGCCACGCCTGCTTATTTCCGTGGTGAAGGCGGATGATGTCTGGGTAACCGGTGAACAACTCATGCCAATGTTGCCTGTCGTCAAAGTCAACGATTTTGACCGTGCACTGGCGCTGGCGCTGAAGGTCGAAGAAGGCCTGCACCACACCGCCATCATGCATTCGCAAAACGTGTCTCGCCTTAACCTGGCGGCTCGCACGCTGCAAACGTCTATTTTCGTGAAAAACGGCCCCTCCTACGCAGGTATTGGCGTGGGTGGAGAAGGGTTTACCACCTTCACAATCGCAACGCCCACCGGGGAAGGCACCACATCAGCCCGCACCTTTGCTCGTTCGCGTCGTTGCGTGCTGACAAACGGTTTCTCCATCCGATAACGAGGTCGTGATGAATAGGTTTTCACTGCAAACCCGGCTGTATAGTGGCAAAGATTCTTTGCATGTGCTGAAGCGCTTTACGAATAAGCATATCTGGATTATCTGCGACGGGTTTCTGGCGCGCTCCGAACTGATTGAAACGCTGCGCGGTGCGCTTCCCGCGAGCAATCACATTAGCGTGTTTAGTGAGATCACCCCCGATCCTACCATCGCGACGGTCGTACAGGGGATTGCGCAAATGCAGTCCCTGACTCCTGACGTGGTGATTGGTTTTGGGGGTGGTTCGGCGCTTGACGCGGCGAAAGCCATCGTCTGGTTCAGCCGCCAGTTTGGTATCGAAATTGAAACCTGTGTCGCCATCCCTACCACCAGCGGCACAGGTTCAGAGGTCACCAGCGCTTGTGTGATAAGCGATCCCGAAAAAGGGATTAAGTATCCGTTATTCAATAACGACCTCTACCCGGATATGGCCATTCTCGACCCGATGCTGGTAGTGAGCGTTCCTCCCGCAATCACGGCTAACACGGGGCTGGATGTGTTGACCCACGCGCTGGAGGCTTACGTCTCATCACAGGCCAGTGATTTCACGGATGCACTTGCCGAAAAAGCTGGCCAGATTGTTTTCCAGTATCTGCCTGTCGCTGTGCGTAAAGGCGATTGTCTGGCAACCCGGAGCAAAATGCATAATGCCTCGACGATGGCGGGGATGGCCTTTAGCCAGGCCGGTCTGGGGCTGAATCACGCCATTGCCCATCAACTTGGCGGTCAGTTTCATCTGCCTCACGGTCTGGCGAATGCCCTTCTGCTGGGATCGGTCATTCGCTATAACGCCCACGATCCACGTGCAGAGAAACGTTATGCCCGGTTCGCGAAAGCCTGCCGTCTTTGCTCGCAAGACGCGAATGAAACCGCCAGCGTAAACGCACTCATCCAGCACATTGAACAGCTCAAAAAAGCGTGCAATATCCCCACGCTTTACGACGCGCTTAAAGAACAGAAACAACGCTGGTCGCAACATATTCCGGCCATGGTTAAAGCAACCCTTGCAGACGTCACGCTGAAGACTAACCCGCGCACCGCAGATGCGGATGCCATTCAGGCATTGCTTGAGGAGTTGTTATGAACAGCGCCCTGAATACAGAACAACCTGATGTTGATGCTCAGGCTATTCGCGAGGCGGTTCGCAATGCGGGCGTCGTGGGTGCCGGGGGAGCAGGTTTTCCGGCCCATGTTAAATTGCAGGCGCAGGTAGAGACCTTTCTGGTCAATGCTGCCGAGTGCGAACCCATGCTGAAAGTTGATCAGCAACTGATGGTTCAACAACCTGCGCGCCTGATCCGTGGCATCGAGTATGCAATGAAGGCAACGAGCGCACGCGAAGGCATTATTGCGCTTAAAGAGAAATATCAGCCTGCCATCAATGTGTTAACCCCGCTTTTACCCGGCAACATCCGATTGCATATCCTGCCAGATGTCTATCCGGCAGGTGACGAGGTGTTAACGATTTGGATGGCAACTGGCCGCCGCGTTCCCCCTGCGGCCCTTCCCGTCAGCGTCGGGGTGGTGGTTAATAACGTCCAGACGGTCCTGAATATCGCCAGAGCCGTGGAGCAAAATTATCCGGTGACACGCCGGACATTAACCGTGAACGGCGTGGTGGCGAATCCTCTCACAATGAGCGTACCTGTTGGCATCTCTCTGCGCGAAGTGCTGGCACTGGCTGGCGGGGCGACCATCGATGACCCTGGTTTTATCAACGGGGGCCCGATGATGGGAAGCCTTATCACATCGCTGGATGCCCCGGTAACCAAAACCACCGGCGGCCTGCTGGTCCTGCCGAAATCGCATCCGTTGATTCAGCGTCGTATGCAGGATGAACGCACCGTGCTTTCCATGGCAAGAACCGTTTGCGAGCAGTGTCGTCTGTGCACAGACCTCTGTCCGCGACACCTTATCGGGCACGAATTGTCACCACACCTGCTCGTTCGCGCCGTCAATTTTCAGCAAACCGCAACGCCGCAGTTGTTACTCAGCGCCCTGACCTGCTCCGAATGCAATGTCTGCGAAAGCGTCGCGTGCCCGGTGGGGATATCTCCAATGCGTATTAACCGCATGCTAAAACGCGAACTGCGCGCCCAAAACCAGCGTTATGAAGGGCCACTGAATCCTGCTGACGAGATGGCGAAGTACCGCCTGGTACCCGTGAAACGATTGATCGCCAAACTGGGCCTCACGCCGTGGTATCACGATGCGCCACTGTCTGATGCTGAATTCACCACCGGGACCACCACGCTCCTGCTGCGACAGCACATTGGCGCCAGCGCAGTTCCCTGCGTACAAAAAGGTGACCGCGTTATCCGGGGTCAGTGCGTGGCTGACATGCCACAAGGTGCGTTAGGCGCACCCGTCCATGCCAGTATCGACGGTCTTGTCAGTGATGTGACCGACCAGTCTATTACCATTGTGAGAGGGTAATCATGTCTCAGGCTATAGGTATTTTAGAACTCACCAGCATCGCCAAAGGCATGGAAACCGGCGATGCGATGCTGAAAAGCGCCAATGTGAATTTGCTGGTCAGCAAAACGATTTGTCCGGGCAAATTCCTGTTGATGCTCGGCGGGGACGTTGGTGCGGTGCAACAGGCTATTGAAACAGGGACTTCGCTTGCCGGAGAGATGCTCGTCGATAGTCTGGTATTGCCCAATATTCACGCCAGCGTACTGCCTGCCATTAGCGGCCTTAACAGCGTCGATACGCGCCAGGCCATCGGGATCGTCGAAACCTGGAGCGTAGCAGCCTGCATCAGCGCCGCCGACCGCGCCGTCAAAGCGTCCAACGTTACGCTGGTACGCGTGCATATGGCGTTTGGCATTGGCGGGAAATGCTACATGGTCGTCGCCGGAGAGGTATCTGATGTCAACAATGCCGTTACGGTTGCCAGCGAAAGCGCGGGGGAAAAAGGGTTGCTGGTCTATCGTTCAGTAATCCCCCGTCCTCATGAGGCGATGTGGCGTCAGATGGTGGAGGGATAATGGACAAACAAAAAACGACGGATCGCATGATCCAGGAATATGTACCGGGGAAACAAGTCACGCTGGCACATCTCATTGCCAACCCCGGCAAAGATTTATTCAAAAAACTGGGGTTACAGGATGCGGTGACCGCCATTGGTATTCTGACGATTACGCCGAGCGAAGCGTCGATTATCGCCTGTGATATCGCCACGAAGTCAGGGGCGGTAGAAATTGGTTTCCTCGACCGTTTCACAGGTGCGGTCGTGCTGACGGGCGACGTATCCGCGGTCGAGTATGCGCTCAACCAGGTCACGCGCACGCTGGGCGAAATGATGCGGTTTACCGCCTGCCCCATTACGCGGACATAACGCCATGAAACGAATGATGTTAATTGGCCCAAGCCAGTGCGGTAAAACATCGCTTACGCAGTGTATGCAGGGTGACGCGCTTCACTATCAAAAAACGCAGGCGATCGTCTGGTCGCCTGACACGATTGATACCCCCGGTGAATATCTGGAGAACCGACGGCTGTACAGCGCGTTACTGGTCAGTTCCTGCGAGGCCGATGTCATCGCGCTGGTGCTGAATGCGGATGCGCCCTGGTCACCGTTCTCACCGGGATTCACCGGGCCAATGAGCCGCCCGGTGATCGGGGTGGTCACCAAAGCCGATTTAGCCACCCCGTCACGCATTTCAGCCGTTGCGCAGTGGCTGGAACAGGCGGGAGCGGAAAAGGTATTCATCACCAGTTCGCTGACAAAATACGGGCTGGACGCGGTGTTTACCTTCCTGAACGAAAAGGAACTGACATGTCTTACAAAATAATGGCGATCAACGCAGGCAGCTCATCTCTTAAGTTTCAACTGCTTTCAATGCCGCAGGGCGAGCAAATCTGCCAGGGTCTGATAGAGCGCATCGGGATGGTGGACGGGCAAGTCACCCTCAAGACGCAGGGGCAGAAATGGCAGGATACCTTACCCATCGCCGACCACCGCGAGGCAGTGGCGTTGCTGCTGGAAAAGCTGCTCGGTCACAATATTATCAGCAGCATTAATGAAATTGACGGGGTCGGGCATCGAGTCGCCCACGGCGGAGAATCATTTAAAGATTCCGCACTTGTTACGGATGATGCGCTGGCAGAGATTGAGCGCCTTTCCGAACTGGCTCCCTTGCATAACCCCGTCAACGTAGTAGGCATTAACGTGTTTCGCCAGTTGTTGCCCAACGCGCCTGCTGTCGCCGTATTTGATACGGCCTTTCACCAGACGCTGGAGGCATCCGCCTACCTCTACCCTCTTCCCTGGCGTTATTACGCTGAACTGGGCATTCGCCGCTACGGTTTTCATGGCACCAGCCACAAATATGTCAGCAATACACTCGCGGAAAAACTGGGTATTCCCCTTAGCGCAATACGGATTGTCAGTTGCCATCTGGGCAACGGCAGTAGTGTTTGTGCGATTCAGGGCGGTAAATCCGTTAATACCTCAATGGGGTTCACGCCGCAATCTGGCGTGATGATGGGCACACGAAGCGGCGATATTGATCCGTCAATTCTGCCGTGGGTCGCTATGCGTGAAGGTCAAACGCCCCAGCAGCTCAACCATCTGCTTAACAACGAATCAGGTCTGTTAGGCGTCTCTGGGGTATCGCACGATTGTCGCGATGTCGAAAACGCGGCTACCGCGGGTAACCCGCGAGCCAAACTGGCGTTAACGCTGTTTACCGAACGCATTCGCGCCACCATCGGTAGCTATATCATGCAGATGGGCGGGCTGGATGCCCTGATCTTTACCGGGGGGATCGGCGAGAATAGCGCGAGGATCAGGCAAGCAATTTGCCATAACCTGCACTTCCTGGGTCTTTCCATTGATGATGAAAAAAACCAGCGTAACGCAGCTTTCATTCAGGCCGAAAACGCCCTTGTTAAAGTGGCGGTCATCAATACCAACGAAGAGTTGATGATTGCCAAAGATGTGATGCGTATTGCTATAGCGAACACACTGGAGACCTGTCTTACTGCCTGATGCTGTGGTTCTCTGGGTTGCGACAAGTCATGGCAATAGCGCTTCTGGCATGACACTATGCGCACAGAAAAAAGCAATCGAAAGGTACTGACGTGGCCATTGCACAATGCCCCGCATCCTGCGGGGAACTGATTCAGGGCTGGATCCAGGGAAGTGAGAAATTAATCTCCTGCCCGGTTGGGCTATACAGCACCGTGGAAGTCAAAGCGGGTAAACCGGCGAACAATGAACGCCCGCTTACCCGCGCAATGGTTAATCAGTTGCTGACGCTCTGGGATTTTCCGCCAGAGTGGAGCAGCCAGTTGCGCATTAACCTGCACTCACCGATTCCGGTCGCCAAAGGGATGGCCAGCAGCACGGCAGATATTGCCGCCACCGCCGTCGCGATGGCTCGCTATTTTGATAAGAGCATTGGCGAGCAGGAACTGGCACGGCTTTGCGTCAATCTCGAACCCACCGATAGCACACCCTTTCATCATCTGACGTTGTTTGATCACAATGAAGGCAGTGCGCAGACCGTGGGCATTCGACAACCCCGGCTTGATATTCTGGTACTGGAAAGCCCGGACACACTGCAAACCGCAGATTACCACCGTCTCGACAGACATAGCGCCCTGCTCGCCAGCGCGCCGCAACTGACGCTCGCCTGGCAGAAAGCGCGTCAGGCATGTGAGACGGGGTCAGCGGTATTGCTGGGCGAGGCGGCAACGCTGAGCGCTATCGCCAGCCAGGCTATCCTGCCAAAACCGGGTTTCAGACGCGTGCTGGATATTGTTGAACACTATTCGCTGTATGGCGTCAGTATTGCGCATAGCGGTAGCGTGATGGGATTGATGCTGGACAACGCTCAACACGATGTTGACGCCGTGATGGCTGAATTAGAAAAAGAAGAAGGCGATGTGCTGTGGCCGCAAAAATACCTGCTACCCATGGTGGAAGGCGGCGTCAGGTAGCATTCAGGCGGCGTAAAAGCCGCCTGAAAGAGAGAGATTACTCAGCTTTCGGCTCAGCAACCTTCTGTTCACCCATCGCTTTCAGCTTTTTAGAGATGTCGCGACGTTCTTTAGAAATTTCGGCATTTTTGATGATGTAATCATCAACGCGATCTTCGTAATCGCTCTTCATGCTGGCAATGATGCCCTGAATCGCTTCAACGCTCATGCCCGGTTTGATGTAGTCGCTAAGGTTGTCCAGCAGCAGTACGCGCTTCTGGTTGTCACGGATCTTTTTCTCAACGTCCTGAATTTCACGCTGCAGTTTGTTTTTACGACGGAACAGACGAACAAACTCCAGTACATCCTGAAATGAAGGCTTAGTTGTTTCCATTTTTACACCCCTGATATTTGAGACTCGGATTCGTAAATGCAACGGCTATAAGACTATATATACGTATAGCCGCTGCTAATGACAATGGTTTTTACCTGTCCCTCATCATAACCCTAAACGCTGCTGAATCGAAACAACCCAGGGCCAAAGGTGTTGCATTCGTCGCTTATTTACGCAGCGCGCGGCAGATAAGCAGTGATAAGAGCTCAAGCTGACGCGCCAGCTCCATGCTGAGCCACACGTAGCCATGAATGGGCGTCTCCACCATATGATTGCTTTTGTGCTCCGTCAGCAACTGGCGGAGCTCATCGACGATCTCGTTGAGTTTTTCCGTGTTCGCTTTTACCGGCTGCGGGTTACCTTCGTACAGCGCATGGGCGATGGTTAATAGCGTTTGCTGCGTCATCTGCTGCGTTTCGCGTAGCGTATGAGCATTAAGCATTAAAAAGTGGCTTTCACGAGACGCCCAGTGCGCGTTAATTTGCAACTCAAGCATACAAACGAGATTGCGGCTCACGGTCTGGATACCTTCGAATACCGATTTCTGGATATGCGTTTCTTTGCTGGCAGGCGTAATCAGCCCGCGGATTTTCACCACATCGTTCAATACTTGTTGCAGATGTTTTTCCAGATGCGGCCGTTCCACCAGATTAGGTGAAAACCCGGCCTGATAGAGACGATTAAACTGGGTCACAAAGGCCGCCATCTGGATACGCCAGTGGATAAACGCCCGTTGCGGCCAGACACCGGTGAAAAGCATCGCCAGCAGCGAACCGAAAATAACGTCGCCGCTTCGCCACAGCGCAGTATGCATATCGCCCGGCGGTGCGCCGACCACCACGCCCAGCGTAATGCCAATCAGCAGTGCCTGATAGGGACGTTTCCCGAGCGTCAGCCAGCCGCACAGGTACATTGCCCCGGCGCACCACATCAGCATCAGCGGTAAAGAAATGAGTTCAAGTTTAAGCGCAATTAAACCCAGCGCCGAGCCGAGGATAGTGCCGCCAATACGCTGAAAGGCGCGCGGCACCACGTTTCCCCAGAACGAGATGGGCCCCATGATAACCACGAGAGTAATCAGCGGCCACGAGCCTTCCGGAATGTCAAAAATACGTACAATCAGAAAGGCCAGCACAAATGCCAGGGCTATACGGATACCGTGGACGATACGGTAATTGCGGTATAGCCGAATTTCAAAAGGACTGAGTGATTTGTCAGGACGCACACCGGTTCTCCGGCAGAACTAAAGAGCGCAATTGTACCTGCTTTTGCCCGGCTCGCATCATGAGGCGAAAAAAATCTTTCACCTTAATTTTCAGACCACGTTTCGCGCCACCGCAACGTACATCTGAATATCCCAGTAGCCATCCTGATTGCCGTCGTTGAGATAGATTTCGAAGCAGGGCTTGCCATCAATGTGATACGCATTGTCTTTCAGCAATACGTCAAAGAATTGCAGCCATGGCGTGGAAAAATCATGCTCAAGAACCCGCGCGCTGGCAACCGCATATTCGCCGCCATCAATATGGGTGAGGATGACGCCCTCGCTATTGGGCGGCAATGTGAAATTGTCAGCCACCGTCACCACCGTATTGCAGCGCAGTTTTTCAGGCGGCACTTCATCGGGGTTATCGAAATAGACGGCTACCCACTCCTTCGCCGGTATTGACTGAGTGTCTACCCACATCATCAGTTGCTCAAAACCCTGCTTAACGGTTTCTTCCCATGGGCCAACCAGATGGAAACCGGCGACGGTACGGGCGTGGACATGTTCGATACTGTAGTGCATAGATCCCCCTCAGACAGAGTTTACTGTATATAGATACAGTAAAATATAGCAGTGCCTTACCTGATAGTATGTGCACTGCTTCACATTGTCGCCAGGGGATGACGGAGGTGTCAGCGTTACGCTTTATGGTGGAAATAGTCGCTCAGGCGCGAGAACATCCCCCCCTTATTGACACTCTCCAGCGTGACCAGCGGCCAGTGAGCGACAATCTTATCGCGGTCATAAAGTTGAATTTCCCCCACGCGCTGATGCGCGGCGATAGGTGCTTCCAGCTCTTTGCCGTCCAGCACGTATTTCGCCTTAATGTTGGGAATTTCCTTCTTCGGCAGCGCCAGCCAGAAATCCTGATCGGTGCCGAGATCAATCGTCTCTTTATCCCCGTACCAGATGCGCTCAGTGCCCACTTTTTTACCGTTTTGCAGCACCTGCACGGTGTCGAAATTCTGTTGTCCCCAGTGCAGCAATGTGCGCGCCTGCTCTTCACGCCCTTTCGGGCTGTCTGCGCCCATGACCACCGCAATCAGGCGGCGTTTGCCGTCAACCGCAGAGGCGATAAGGTTAAAGCCTGCGCCGGATGTATGGCCGGTTTTCAGGCCATCAACGTTCATGGTTTTATCCCACAACAGTCCGTTACGGTTCTGCTGCGTGATACCGTTCCACGTCAGGCTTTTCTCGCTGTACATGTGATAAAAATCAGGCTCGCCATGAATGATCGCGCGTGACAATACGGCGAGATCATAAGCAGAACTGTGTTGCCCCGGCGCATCCAGGCCATGCACCGTTTCAAAATGGGTATCGCGAAGTTTCAGCGTTTCCACATAGTGATTCATCATGGCGACGAACTGCGGCTGGCCCCCGGCGATGTAATCCGCCAGCGCGACGCAGGCGTCGTTCCCGGAATCGACAATCAGGCCACGGCTCAGATCGTGCACGCTGACCCGATCACCCTCTTTCAGGAACATCAGCGACGAGCCATCAAATACCGGATTACCTTTCGCCCAGGCATCGCGGCCTACGGTGACGATATCGTCCGGCGTAATACGGTGGCTATCGATGGCGCGATCCACGACGTAACCGGTCATCAGCTTGGTCAGGCTTGCCGGGTTACGCTGCTGGTGTTCATTTCCGGCAGTCAAAATTTGCCCGGTGGTATAATCCATTAATACCCAGGAACCGGCTTTAATGGCCGGTGGCGTGACGGGAGGAACCGCGCTGTCAGTAGCAAAGGCACAAGAAATACTCGAAGCGAGCAAAGATACAGCAATAAACAAACGGGCTTTCAACAGCAAATCCTCAGCAATTTCAAAATCGTGGTCCTTTTTACGGAACTTCCCGCTTTCATACAGCCATTAATTGCAAGAAAATATGACATAACCTGAATCGGCCTCGAAAACCCACCCTTCTGATGGGACTGTAAATCGTTTACCATGGTGTTAATTCGCCCGCTCGCTTATCAGGGATTACGTTAAGACCATGCAAGAACCTGCCAATACCCCCGGATTCCTCTTCCACGATTACGAAACCTTCGGCACCAGCCCGTCGCTGGATCGCCCGGCTCAGTTTGCCGCCATTCGTACCGATAACGATTTTACTATCGTCGGAGAGCCCGAGGTCTTTTACTGTAAACCCGCTGATGATTATCTGCCGCAACCGGAAGCGGTATTGATTACCGGCATTACCCCGCAGGAAGCGCGCGCGAAGGGCGATAACGAAGCTGCGTTCGCTCGCCGCATTCACGATCTTTTCACCGTGCCAAATACCTGTGTAGTGGGTTACAACAATGTGCGTTTCGATGATGAAGTTACGCGCAATATCTTCTACCGCAACTTCTACGATCCTTACGCCTGGAGCTGGCAAAACCATAACTCGCGCTGGGATCTGCTGGATGTGATGCGCGCCTGCTATGCCCTGCGCCCGGAAGGGATCAACTGGCCAGAAAATGAAGACGGGTTGCCGAGCTTCCGTCTTGAACATCTGACCAAAGCGAACGGTATTGAGCACACTAACGCTCACGATGCGATGGCAGATGTTTATGCCACTATCGCCATGGCAAAACTGGTTAAAACCCACCAGCCTAAGCTGTTTGACTATTTATATGCCTATCGTAGCAAGCAAAAACTGACCACGCTGATTGATGTGCCGCAAATGAAACCGCTGGTGCATGTGTCCGGGATGTTTGGCGCCTGGCGCGGCAATACCAGTTGGATTGCCCCGCTGGCGTGGCATCCGGACAACCGCAATGCGGTGATCATGGTGGATTTGGCCGGTGATATCTCTTCACTGCTGGATCTGGACACCGATACCCTGCGCGAACGTCTCTACACACCGAAAGCCGACCTGGGAGATGCCTCACCGGTTCCGGTGAAACTGGTGCATCTGAATAAATGCCCGGTGCTGGCCGTCGCGAATACTCTACGCCCGGAAGATGCTGAACGTCTGGGCATTAATCGCCAGCATTGTCTGGATAATCTTAAAGTTCTGCGCGAAAACCCGCAGGTACGTGAAAAAGTGGTGGCGATCTTCGCCGAAGCCGAGCCGTTCGTGCCGTCGCCGAATGTCGATGCGCAGCTCTATAACGGCTTCTTCAGCGATGCTGACCGGGCCGCAATGAAAATTGTGCTGGAAACCGAGCCGCGCAATCTGCCCGCACTGGATCTCACCTTCGCCGATGCGCGTATTGAGAAATTGTTGTTTAACTACCGGGCGCGCAATTTCCCAGGCTCGCTGGACGAGCAGGAGCAGATGCGCTGGCTGGAACATCGCCGCGATATCTTTACGCCGGAGTTTTTACAAGCCTATATGCAGCAACTGGAAGCGCTGTACGCGCAGTATGAAGGGAACAGTGAGAAACTGGCACTGCTGAAAGCGCTGTATCAGTACGCGCAGGAAATTGTTTAACGCTCGCCGCACTGTTAATAGACGGTTAGTGTTTTGCCTTTAAGCCCGCATGCGACTCGTGACGGGCTCTTTTCCGAATTTGCCTCTTCCGAATAAAAAGCGTTTCCTCCATGCGGATGCGTAGGCGCATCATACCCGGGTCGAAAATTATTCACGGAATAGAATAATGACCCTCTACCAAATAAAACCCGCCTTTCAGCGCCTATTGCGTCCGATGATGTTTTGGCTGCATAAACATCACATTACGCCTAATCACATCACACTCTCTGCGTTGGCACTCTCGTTTATCACAGGCGGCATACTGGCCATCTTCCCTGACCCGGGTTTATTTGTGCTTCTGCCCGTCGTGCTGTTCATTCGTATGGCGCTCAATGCTCTGGATGGCATGCTTGCCCGTGAGTGCAATCAGAAAACATCCCTCGGGGCTATTTTGAATGAAACAGGGGATGTGCTTTCCGATGTTGCACTCTACTTACCCTTCATGCTTCTCCCCGACAGTAACGCCATTCTGATTCTATTCATGCTGTTTTGCGCGCTGATGACAGAGTTCTGTGGGGTATTGGCACAAACACTCACCGGTAATCGCAGTTATACCGGGCCGTTTGGCAAGAGTGACAGAGCACTGGTATTCGGCGCG
This sequence comes from Pseudocitrobacter sp. 73, assembly GCF_008369545.1. Lineage (NCBI taxonomy): Bacteria > Pseudomonadati > Pseudomonadota > Gammaproteobacteria > Enterobacterales > Enterobacteriaceae > Pseudocitrobacter > Pseudocitrobacter sp. 73. The sequence continues at coordinate 198,011 of NZ_VTZO01000006.1, forward strand.
TGGGGGCTTGCATTGACATTCTGGCCCTCGTTAGTGCAATGGAATAACGCATTATGGGGCATGGCGACGCTACTGTTGCTCTGGACAGTGGTGAATCGTTGCCGCAGTGCGATATGCCAGGGAGAGACGACATAATGTTGCTTGAGAAATCGCTGGCGGCTATCTATTTACTCTTATTGCTCGCCACGCTAATCAATGGATTACTGGTGCTGCTACGTCCGGGGAAAAACTGGCGAGAACTCACGCTACGTATACGTACCTGGTGGATCATCATCATCCTGTTCTCACTGGCCCTGCTCAGCCCTCACTGGCTGGCACTTACTTTCTTCGCCCTGGTCAGTTTTGTCGCGCTGAAAGAATTTCTGACCCTGGCGCCATTGCGTCAATCCGATCGCATGCCATTGTTATGGATGTTTATTGCTATTCCCCTTAACTACTGGCTGATTGGTATCGGCTGGTACGGCATGTTTACGATTTTTATTCCCGTGTATGTTTTCCTGTTCTTACCGACACGAATGGTGATTGCTGGTGACACTCACAACTTTTTACGAACAGCATCTCAGTTGCACTGGGGTCTGATGACGACGGTTTTTGCCTTCAGTCACGTCGCCTTTTTACTCATTTTACCGTCAGACAATCAATCCACTGGCGCATTGTTGGTCCTTTTTTTGGTCGGTCTGACAGAGCTAAACGACATAGCGCAATATCTATGGGGCAAATCGCTGGGTCATATCAAAGTGACGCCTAAAGTCAGCCCTAATAAAACGTTGGCCGGCCTTTTGGGTGGGGTTGCAACCACCGCGCTCGTCGCAACAGTATTGGGGCCGGTACTCACACCGCTATCCTCGCCAATGGCATTAGCCGCTGGGGCGATCATCGGCATAACGGGTTTCTGTGGCGATGTTGTGATGTCAGCCATTAAACGTGACATCGGTGTGAAAGACAGCGGAACGCTGTTACCCGGCCATGGAGGCATCCTCGATCGTCTGGATTCACTGCTCTTTACTGCACCGGTCTTCTTCCATTTCATTCGTTATTATTATTACTAATCTATGCAGAAACGTATTCTTCGCTTGCTTTTCTCGCTTTGCATTGTCTGGCCCGTAATGTGGCTATGGTTAGGGCTACGAATCAGGCACCGTGAAAAACTGCCCAAACATGGCCCGTCGATTGTCGTGGCGAATCATAATAGCCATATGGATGTATTTGCACTGTTGTCTCTCTTTCCACTGCGTCAGCAGGCCAGCGTTCACCCCGTTGCGGCGGCGGATTACTTCCTGCGAAACAAGGTAATGGCGTGGTTTTCGCTAAACATCCTCAACATTATTCCCGTCTCACGCAAAGGGGGCGACAACAACCCACTGGCGTTATGTGAACAAGCGCTGCGAGAAGGCAAAACGGTCATTCTGTTTCCTGAAGGTACACGTGGCGACCCAGGCATTCTGTCGCCACTCAAATCAGGCGTTTGGCACTTGAGTCAGGCGGTGCCGGAAGTGCCCATCGTCCCCATCTGGCTTCGCGGAACGGACCAGGCGATGGCGAAAGGAAGCGTTATCCCCCTGCCTTTATTTATCGATGTCACTGTCGGGGATGCGTTGTATTTCAATCAGGATAAACAGCAATCTATGAGCATGCTAAAGGAACAACTGCAGGCTCTTGAGCAACAAACAACAGGGAATCATCCTCATGATTAATACACGGACACCTGAAGAGCGACAATTTCTTACCAGCGATAATGTTGAGCTGTTTTATCGCTACTGGCCCGCAACCGCGGGCGAGACGGCGCGAAAAGTGATTGTGTTATTTCACCGTGGTCACGAGCATTCAGGTCGCCTGCAGCACATCGTCGATGAACTTGCCATGCCAGACACGACGTTTTACGCCTGGGACGCCAGAGGACATGGTCGCTCTCCTGGCCTTCGAGGCTTCAGTCCCTCACTGGCTCGTTCGGTGCTGGATGTCGACGAGTTTGTCCGCTTCACTGCGCGTGATAGCGGGGTTCCGTTGGAGGATATCGTTGTGGTGGCACAAAGCGTTGGTGCGGTGCTGGCAGCAACCTGGGCGCATGATTATGCGCCCAGGTTGCGCGGGCTGGTTCTGGCTTCCCCCGCGTTTAAGGTTAAACTTTACGTACCTTTTGCCCGTCCCGGGCTGGCGTTGCTGCATCGATTACGTGGCCTCTTTTTCGTGAACTCTTATGTGAAAGGTAAATATCTGACTCATGATCCTGACCGGGTGGTGAGCTTCAACCAGGATCCGCTGATTACCCGTCCGATTGCTGTGAATATTCTGCTCGATCTCTATAAAACGGCGGAGCGCGTGGTCAGTGATGCCAGCGCAATTACTCTGCCTGTTCAGATGTTGGTCTCGGGGGAAGATTACGTCGTGCATCGCCAGCCGCAGCTTGATTTCTACCATAATCTACGTAATCAAAATAAAGAGCTGCACGTTCTGCCAGGTTTTTATCACGATACACTTGGCGAAAAAGATCGCTATCTGGCATTTGATAAAATGCGTGAATTCATTGACAGGCTTTATACCAACCCACCACAGCATTTTGACTACAGTTCAGAAGACCAGCGGAGCCCGGGTGCCGACAACTGGCGCATGTTAAGCGGAGGGCCTGAGCCTTATTCATTGGATGACTTCGTCTATCGCGGCTTACGTTATGGCATGAAAATACTGGGCACGCAGTCCAGTGGCGTACGCCTTGGTTTTGAGACTGGCTTTGATTCCGGCAGTACACTCGACTATGTCTATCGTAATCAGCCACAGGGAAGCAGCATATTAGGGCGCATGATTGATAAGAACTACCTCGACAGTGTGGGCTGGAAAGGTATTCGCCAGCGCAAAATTCATCTTCAGAGGCTTATAAGGCAAGCGGTCGAACAGCTAACAGCAGAAAACAGGCCAGTGCGCGTGGTCGATATTGCTGCCGGACATGGACGCTATGTGCTCGATGCGCTGGAAGACAATGCTGCGGCAACGGACATCCTCTTGCGCGATTTCAGTGAATTAAACGTGGCAAAAGGTCAGGAGATGATCGCAGGTCGCGGTATGGCTGGTCGCGCACGATTCGAAAAAGGTGACGCGTTTAATCGCCAGGATTTAGCCGCCCTCACCCCGCGCCCAACACTCGGAATTGTCTCTGGGCTGTACGAACTTTTTCCGGAAAACGAGATGGTACGTCGCTCGCTTGCGGGAATGGCTGACGCCATTGAGCCTGGCGGAATTTTGATCTATACCGGGCAGCCCTGGCATCCGCAATTAAAAACAATTGCCTGGTCCCTCACCAGTCATAAAGATGGCAAAGCGTGGGTTATGCGTGTTCGAACCCAGGGGGAGATGGACGCCCTCGTCCGCGAGGCTGGTTTCGATAAGTGTGCACAGCTTATTGATGAATGGGGTATTTTCACGGTTTCACTGGCTGTGCGCCGCGCCTCATGACCACCCGACTCACCCTCTTCAGGCAAGGAGTGGGCTGGCTAATAGTGCTGGCCCCCTTTTTTTTCTTAACCTATGGGCAGGTGAACCAGTTCACTGCCGGACGCAGCGACGTCGGGAGTGTCGTCTTTTGCTGGGAACAGAATATTCCTTTCGTGCCACTGACCATCCTGCCTTACTGGAGTCTCGATCTCCTGTACGGTCTATCATTGTTTGTTTGCACTTCACGCCATGAACAGCGCCGGCTGGTTTGCCAGTTGTTACTGGCTTCGCTGATAGCCTGCGCAGGTTTCCTGCTGTTTCCTTTACAGTTTACTTTTACCCGGCCAGATGTAACCGGCTTTACAGGTTGGTTATTTGCACAGCTTGAACACGTCGACTTGCCTTATAACCAATCCCCTTCTTTGCACATTATTCTCAGCTGGCTGCTATGGCGTCATTTCTCTCGGCATTTACGTGATCGATGGCAATCGTTAAATACCGGCTGGTTTTTTCTGATTGCCATTTCGGTTCTGACAACCTGGCAACATCACTTTATTGATGTTCTCACGGGATTCGCTGTGGGGTTATTCATCGACTGGCTTATCCCTGAGAAGGGTAACTGGCATGGGCAATTAGCGACAGAGAAAAAGAGGCAACTAAGCTTGCGCTATCTTAGCGCCATGCTGTTTGCACTTTGCGCGACCCTCATCACGCCCTGGTTTTGGTGGCCCACATTAGCCTTATTTATCGTAACCCTGGCTTACGGCGTAGCGGGTGTAAATGCGCTACAGAAAGATGAACAAGGAAGAATTGCTCCAGCTGCGTGGTGGTTATTACTGCCATGGCGCGCAGGAATGTGGCTATCCATGCGTTTATACACGCGAATTTTACCCCCGATTAGCCCGGTCAGGGAGGGAGTCTCCATTTCCATCTATCCGCGTACATTACCCGTTCAACAGGCCGTACTCGATCTCACCAGTGAATTCCCCCGCTCTCATTCAACGGGGGGCAAAACTTACTGCTGTGTACCGATGTTAGATTTGGTTATTCCGGACATCACTCTACTACACCGTGCAGTAACGGAACTGGAACAACTGCGCGCAAACCATGGCAGCGTGCTGGTACATTGCGCGCTGGGGTTATCACGTAGCGCACTGGTCACCGCAGCCTGGTTGATTTACCGAAATCCACAACTTGAACCTTCGGCTGCCATAGCAATGATTCAACAGGCCAGACCGGAAGTTGTATTTACACCCGCATCCAGAGAACTCTTGCAAAGATGGAAAACAGAGAAAATCAATTAAACAGCGCGGCGTTGTTACATCGTCAGCTTGTGCAAGATACGCTTGAGAGTTCGCGTTTTTTCATGTTTTTTTCCATTCCGCCCATGATGTGGATACTGCTGTCGAGACCTTGTTTAACCCCAGGCGTGTTCACGGGATTAATGACGTTTGTATGCGGGCTCATCTGGTACGGATGCTGGAGACTTTGGCTTGATACCCGGTACCTTCGCGCGATCGACGAAAAGAATAATCATCTTGCGGGAGAGGCACTTTTTTTTATATGGCAGCGTAAGAAGCTTCAATCGCTGACGTTTGCACAACGTCAAGCAGGGGCCTTAAAGCAATATAAATTGACGATGTTGCTTACCGGTATTCTGTGGCTTATTTGGGTCGTTGTATTGGTCGCAAGGTAATACGCCCCGCACCTGCGGGGCGCACTCTATCAGGCTTTCTGCACCGTAATGCTCCAGGCAGCATCGCCCGCCTGCTGGAAATCAGTCACGGTGTGCCCCTCTTCCGCCGCCCACTGAGGAATAGCTTCCGTCGCCTGGGTGCAGTCGAATTCAATCACCAGTTGGTCCCCGCTGGCCATTTCGGCCATTGCAGCTTTTGCTTCAATCAAGGGAAACGGGCACACCTGGGTGACCACATCGAGTTTTTTTACCGTCATCTTTTTTACTCCTGTTATGCCGTAGCGGTTTTCAGCTTCGCTTTACGCTGCGGACGCACATACAACATCCACGACGCGGTCCACACGCCAAGGATCATAAATACCAGGCCAATCCAGCCCTGCCAGGTCATCATTGCGGTCATCACCAGGCCGTTACCGATCGAGCAACCACCTGCAATGCTGGCGCCGAAGCCCATCAGTACGCCGCCAGAGGCACTGCGCAGCGTGGTGCTGGCATCGGCGGCACGCACGCGGAATTCGCGGCTACCTTTGGCTGCGATAAAGGAACCGAGGAAAATACCCAGCACCAGGAAGACGCCCCAGTTAACATATTTGCTTTCGCCAGAAACGAGGAATTGCAGAATGTTGGCGGTCGGCGAGGTGATGCCTAACCCAAACATACGCCCGGTGGCTTCGCTCAGCGGCCATGCCAGCAAAGCAATAAGCCCAATCAATACGGCGGTGACAAACGGATGCCAGCGCTTTTCAAACAACAGATGCGCCAGCCCTGTCCGGCGTGGCGGTAGTGACGCAACCTTCAGCTTCGGCTTGCGTAACTCTTTGCTGACCAGCCAGAGGGTGGCGATCAGCAACACCGCTATCAGTGGCCAGACGGAGATATTAAGAGTTTCCGCAATGCCATTATGCGCAGTGGTGTGCTGCCCCAGAAACGCGTTCAGGCCGGCGGCGTGCGGCGAGCGCATTACCGCACTCATCACCATGTAGGTCACCAGCGCAATCCAGCTGCCAATCAACCCTTCACCGGCGCGATACCAGGTTCCGGTCGCACAACCACCTGCATAGACAATACCAATACCAAAGACAAAACCGCCCACTACGGTGCCAAGCCACGGAAACGCGCCCGCGTCATACTGCACCAGCCCGGTTTGAATCAGCGCGAAGACGCCAAGGCTTTGAACCGAAATGGCAATCAGTAAGGCATAAAACATGCGATTGTTTTTCGCGATATACATATCGCGGAAACCGCCCGTCAGGCAGAAGCGACCACGCTGCATCACAAACCCCAGCAACGCGCCACAAATTATTCCGCTCACGATCATCTGCAACATAAAAATTAATCAACCTGGAAAATATCAGTGCGTAAATTATTCCAGCCACACCTGCCAGGGACCAATAACCAAAACCTCTATGATATTCCGTTTGGTTATTTAACGATTATTTTTAGAAACCGCGTGAAATTAGGGCATAAAAAAACCGGAGGCGTTTGGCCTCCGGTTTTCAGCGAATCTTAATGATTACGCGACATCTTCGTACTGCGGAACCGGATTGCGGAAGCTTTTGGTCACGCACGCCAGGTAGATCAGGCCGATAGCCGCCCAAATCAGACCCAGAACCATTGAGCTCTCTTCCAGGTTAACCCACAGTGCGCCAACGGTCAGCGCGCCACAGATTGGCAGGAACAGATACTGGAAGTGATCTTTCAGCGTTTTGTTACGCTTCTCGCGGATCCAGAACTGTGAAATCACAGACAGGTTCACGAAGGTGAACGCCACCAGCGCACCAAAGTTAATCAGCGCCGTTGCCATAACCAGGTCAAAGTTGATTGCCAGCAGAGCAATCGCGCCCACCAGAATGATGTTCATCGCCGGAGTACGCCATTTCGGGTGTACATAACCGAAGAAGCTTTTCGGGAACACGCCGTCACGACCCATTACGTACATCAGACGCGCAACGCCTGCGTGCGCCGCCATACCGGACGCCAGAACGGTAATGGTGGAGAAGATCAGTGCACCAACCTGGAACGCTTTACCTGCAACGTACAGCATGATTTCAGGCTGTGACGCGTCCGGATCTTTAAAGCGAGAGATATCCGGGAAGTAAAGCTGCAGGAAATAGGTGGAGAAGATAAAGATCAGGCCACCGATCAGCGCAGTCAGGAAAATCGCACGCGGAATCACACGCTCAGCGTCTTTCGTCTCTTCAGACAGGTTGCTGATGCCATCAAAGCCGGTAAACGAGAAGCACAGAATCGTTGCCCCGGTAATCATCGGGATCACGTGCGCATCGCCAGACCAGAACGGACGTGTGCTGCTAAGCGTACCCGCACCTTCACCATGGAACAGACCATAAATAATCATACCCAGAATCACCGCAATCAGCACCACCTGGAACACCACGATAACGGTGTTGAAGTTGGCGACAGATTTAATGCTGCGCAGGTTAAAGGCGGTCATGAAGGCTACCAGCGCAATAACGAATACCCACGATGGGATAGACGGTACCAGTGCTTCAAAATAGATTTTCGCCAGCAGGATGTTGATCATCGGCGCGAACAGATAGTCGAGCAGCGACGACCAGCCCACCATAAAGCCTACGGTCGGGCTAATGGATTTCTGGGCGTAAGTATAGGCAGAACCTGCAGACGGGTAGCGACGTACCAGTTTGCCATAGCTCAGCGCGGTGAACAGAATCGCCACCAGTGCAAAGCCGTAGGCAGTCGGCACATGACCGTCTGTCAGACCAGATACGATACCGAACGTATCAAACAGCGTCATTGGCTGCATATAGGCAAGGCCCATCATGACAACCGGAATCAGCGTAAGGGTTTTACGTAATTCCACGCGAGAGGTGTTTGGAGTAGCGTTATGCGACATGGTTATTCTCCTTACGGGTGAAAACCGTCGCAAAAACAAAAAATTGCCCCATTTTTTTGATTTCCTCAGCGACAACAACTGTCGTTTTTTAAGTAAGTATCTATCCGGTACGAAGCCCGGCCTCTTTTATTGAATGATTTGTTTGATGCAAAAAAATAACCGACGCGTATTAAAACGTCGGTTAGTCTCATATTTTGCAAGCGGCACATTCTGCATCAAATTGACATAAAAATACAAGAGAATGTGAAGCCGATCGGCCAACTTCGCTGTCTAACCGATTGATTATTCAGCACCGGTCGAATTATAGACCGCAGCTATAGCACTATTTGCTAAAACAGCATCCCGCCACCATACACTGGCGAGCCCGGAGGTCTGTTCATTCCAGCCAATCCAGACCGGTTCAAAGGGGATATGGGCAACGACAGATTTTTCAACCAGCGCCCCACTTTCAAGGAAGCGTTGCGCGAGATATCGGGGTACATAACCACAACCTAAACCACTGATTTGTAATTCAAGTTTGGTTTTGAAATCGAAGACCGTGATCGCTTGTTGATCGTCAAGAAGTTGCTGAAATGTGGCACACTCTGATGAGGTGTTATCACCGACCACAATCGCGCGAAAACGTTTGATGGTACGCCGGGACAACGGCTCCGGCATTTGTGCCAGCGGATGATGCGCCGCCACCACAAAAATTTGCTCCAGTTGGCCAAGAGGCATAAACCCAAAGCCGCTTAACGGCGGCGGTTCACGCAATGCGCCGACGATAATATCCGCATTGCCCTGAATTAGCGCCTGCCACGATCCGCCCAGAACGCCATTAATAAATTTCAGCCGGGTAACACTGTGATGTTGATAAAAGGTTTCAATTAATGGTGCCAGCAGAGAAAAAGGAAAGGTGTCATCCACCCCGATCACCAGTTCATTTTCCCAACCTTCGTGCAGTTTAATCGCCTGCTGCTCCAGCTCACGCACCGTGTGCAACACTTCTCTGCCTTTTTCCAGCAGCATCTGCCCGGTGCGGGTGAAGGTCGCCCGATGACCACTGCGATCAAGAAGTTGAATATTGAGGTCGCTTTCCAGCTTGTGAACGGTGTAACTGAGGGCTGAGGGGGTTTTATAGAGCTTTGCCGACGCCGCGGCAAAGCTCCCTTCTTTATCTAATGCATCAAGAATAATCAGCACATCGAGCAAAGGCTTCATGGTCGTCCCCTGGCATCAGGCTGAACGCCGAGGCGGATTATTCCATCGGCATTAACAGAGGATCAGGATACTGGTATTCGAAACCCAATTCATGGCAAATTCGGTTGCCATCAATAAGTTTGCCCGTGCCGCTGCCCGCATGCTGCGAAAACACCGGCGTCTCCAGTCCCAGCTCGCGCGCCATTTGCGGATAAAAAATTTCGCGGGCCGGATGGAGGGGCGCACATATATTATAGATATGTCCGCCTTTCGGAGCCTGCAATAACAGCGTAATCGCTGAAATCACATCCTCCAGATGCACCAGATTGACGCCATGCTGGCCGTCTGGCGCGGATTTCCCGGCGAAGAATCGGCCAGGATGACGACCCGGCCCCACCAGCCCCGCCAGACGCAAAATATCAACGGACGTCCCCGGCAGATGATGCAGCCAGTCTTCCAGCTCTTTCAGGACCTTGCCGCTCGATGTGACGGGGTCGCGCGGCGTACTCTCTTTAATCGTACCCTGCGTGTTACCGTACACCGAGGTTGAACTGGTAAAAATAATGCGCGGGATATGATGCGCAAGTGCGGTATCCACTATCTCCTGTACCGCCTGGCGATAAAAATCCTCCCCCTCCCCGCTGCGACGCGCCGGTAAGGTAATGACCAGTGCGTCAACATTCATAAGCGCATCTAAATCATCCGCTTCACAAACCAGTTGCGGTTCAAGGCGTAACGGGTAGCTGTCAATCCCGCACATCCGCGCCGCTTCCACTCCATCCTGCGTCGTTTTGCTGCCGGTAACCTGCCACCCACGCGCCGTCAGCGCCAGCGCCAGCGGCATGCCCAACCAACCTAATCCGACAATCGCGACCTTTTTCATGCCTGCTCTCCTGGTTTCTGGCTATCCTTCTTCTATAAGGCTACGCCAGCCTGCGAGAACTGACAATTTATACTGTGAATATGAAATGATTTAAAGATTGAAAAAACCCCTTGCCTTCAACGGTGAAAGTGGGCTAGGTTAAAAGACATCAAGTGAATACTCATTCAACGAGAAATTAATTATGTGCGTTCAATTTAAACACCACCATCATCACCATCATCCTGACTAGTCTTTCAGGCGATGTGTGCTGGGAGACGTCTAGATCTTCCAGTGGTGCATGAACGCAAGAGAGCCCCCGGAAGATTTCTTCCGGGGGCTTTTTTTTGAACTAAATTCAGCAGGGTAAGAGGAAATCAGAATGTTAGATAACAGCCGTTTACGCATAGCTATGCAGAAATCAGGTCGCCTGAGCGATGATTCACGCGAATTACTCGCCCGTTGCGGCATTAAAATCAATCTCCACACTCAGCGCCTGATCGCGATGGCGGAGAACATGCCTATCGATATTCTGCGCGTGCGTGACGACGATATTCCGGGGCTGATTATGGATGGCGTGGTCGACCTCGGCATCATCGGCGAAAACGTGCTGGAAGAAGAGCTGCTGAGCCGCCGTGCGCAGGGCGAAGACCCGCGTTATTTCACCCTGCGTCGTCTTGATTTCGGCGGCTGTCGCCTGTCGCTGGCTACCGCCGTCGACGAAGCCTGGGATGGCCCGGCAGGTCTGGACGGCAAACGTATTGCCACCTCTTACCCGCACCTGCTCAAACGTTATCTCGACCAGAAAGGCATCGCGTTTAAATCTTGCCTGCTGAACGGTTCCGTCGAAGTCGCCCCGCGCGCTGGCCTCGCCGATGCAATTTGTGACCTGGTTTCCACCGGCGCAACGCTTGAAGCCAACGGACTGCGTGAAGTGGAAGTGATTTACCGCTCCAAAGCCTGTCTTATCCAGCGCGACGGCGAAATGAGCGAAGCTAAACAGCAGTTGATTGATCGTCTGCTGACCCGTATTCAGGGCGTTATTCAGGCGCGCGAATCGAAATACATCATGATGCACGCCCCAACCGAACGTCTGGATGAAGTGATCGCCCTGCTGCCGGGTGCCGAACGTCCAACCATTCTGCCGCTGGCGGGCGACCAACAGCGCGTAGCCATGCACATGGTGAGCAGCGAAACCCTGTTCTGGGAAACAATGGAAAAACTGAAAGCGCTGGGTGCCAGCTCGATTCTGGTGCTGCCGATTGAGAAGATGATGGAGTAACGACCATGAGCTTTAACACCCTGATCGACTGGAATGGTTGTAATAAGGAAGAGCAGCAGGCGCTGCTGATGCGCCCGGCGATTTCGGCTTCCGACAGCATTACGCGCACCGTCGCGGAGATCCTGGATAACGTTAAGCAAAACGGCGACCGTGCCCTGCGCGAATACGGCGCGAAGTTTGATAAAACCGACGTGACCGCGCTGAAAGCCACTGAAGAGGAAATCGCCGAGGCCAGTAACCGCCTGAGCGATGAACTGAAAGCCGCGATGAACGTCGCGGTAAAAAATATCGATACCTTCCACACCGCGCAAATTCTGCCGGGCGTGGATATCGAAACTCAGCCGGGCGTGCGCTGCCAGCAGGTCACGCGCCCTATCGCCTCGGTGGGCCTCTATATTCCGGGCGGCTCCGCGCCGCTTTTCTCCACCGTATTAATGCTGGCGACACCCGCGCGTATCGCCGGTTGCCAGAAAGTGGTGCTCTGTTCCCCCCCGCCCATTGCTGATGAAATTCTTTATGCTGCACAGCTATGCGGCGTGAAAGAGGTGTTTAAAGTCGGCGGTGCGCAGGCCATTGCCGCGCTGGCGCTTGGTACCGAGTCAGTTCCGAAGGTGGATAAAATTTTTGGGCCGGGCAACGCTTTCGTGACCGAAGCCAAACGCCAGGTCAGCCAGCGTCTGGACGGTGCCGCCATCGACATGCCTGCGGGCCCGTCTGAAGTGCTGGTGATTGCCGACAGCGGCGCGACGCCGGACTTTATCGCCGCCGATCTCCTTTCACAGGCGGAACACGGCCCGGATTCACAGGTGATCCTGCTGACGCCAGATGCCAACATCGCGCGTGGCGTGGCGGAAGCCGTGGAACGCCAGCTTGCGGATCTCTCGCGTGCCGACACCGCGCGTCAGGCGCTTTCCGCCAGCCGTTTGATTGTCGCTCGCGACATCGCTCAGTGTGTGGAAATTTCCAACGCCTACGGCCCGGAGCACCTCATCATTCAGACCCGCAACGCGCGTGAACTGGTCGATCAAATCACCAGCGCGGGTTCGGTTTTCCTTGGCGACTGGTCACCGGAATCAGCGGGGGATTACGCCTCCGGCACCAACCACGTGCTGCCGACCTACGGTTACACCGCAACCTGCTCCAGCCTGGGACTGGCGGATTTCCAGAAACGCATGACCGTGCAGGAACTCTCTCGCGACGGTTTTGCGTCTCTCGCCGCCACCATTGAAACGCTGGCCGCAGCCGAACTGCTGACCGCCCACAAAAATGCCGTCACCCTGCGCGTAAATGCCCTGAAGGAGCAAGCATGAGCATTGAAGAATTAGCCCGCGAGAATGTGCGTAATCTGACGCCCTACCAGTCCGCTCGCCGCCTGGGCGGCAAAGGCGATGTCTGGCTCAATGCCAACGAGTTCCCGACGCCGGTGGAGTTTCAGCTCACCGCGCAAACGCTGAACCGCTACCCGGAATGTCAGCCAAAAGCGGTGATTGAAAATTACGCCGCCTATGCAGGTGTAAAGCCGGAACAAGTGCTGGTCAGCCGTGGCGCAGATGAAGGCATCGAACTGCTGGTGCGCACGTTTTGTGAGCCAGGGAAAGACGCGATTCTCTACTGCCCGCCGACCTACGGCATGTACAGCGTGAGCGCGGAAACCATCGGCGTAGAGTGCCGCACCGTACCGACGCTGGAGAACTGGCAGCTCGATCTCCCGGGTATCGCCAGTAAGCTCGACGGCGTGAAAGTGGTTTACGTTTGCAGCCCGAATAACCCAACCGGGCAGCTGATAAACCCGCAGGATTTCCGCACGCTGCTGGAGATGACGCGCGGTAAAGCGCTGGTAGTTGCCGACGAAGCCTATATTGAGTTTTGCCCGCAGGCGACGCTGGCAGGCTGGTTGAACGAATACCCGAATCTGGTGATCCTGCGCACGCTCTCCAAAGCCTTTGCCCTCGCCGGCCTTCGTTGTGGTTTTACCCTGGCGAACGAAGAGGTTATCGCCCTTCTGTTGAAAGTGATTGCCCCTTATCCGCTCTCCACACCGGTTGCTGATATTGCCGCGCAGGCGCTGGCGCCGCAGGGCATCACCGCGATGCGCGAACGCGTGGCGCAAATTCTGGCAGAGCGTCAGTATCTGGTGGCGAACCTTGACGGCATCCCGTGCGTGGAACAGGTCTTCGACTCTGAAACCAATTACATTCTTGTGCGCATTAAAGCTTCCAGCGCAGTGTTTAAATCTTTGTGGGATCAGGGCATTATCTTACGAGACCAGAATAAACAACCTTCTTTAAGCGGCTGTTTGCGTATCACCATCGGCACCCGCGAAGAGAGCCAGCGCGTTATTGACGCTTTGAATGCGGAGAATGTATGACCCAGAAGTTTCTCTTTATTGACCGCGACGGCACCCTCATTGCAGAGCCGCCGAGCGATTTCCAGGTTGACCGTTTCGAGAAACTGGAATTTGAACCGGACGTTATTCCGACGCTGCTGACCCTGCAAAAAGCGGGCTATAAGCTGGTGATGGTCACCAATCAGGACGGGCTGGGCACCGACAGTTATCCGCAGGCGGATTTTGACGGCCCGCATAATCTGATGATGCAGATTTTCACCTCGCAGGGCGTTAACTTCGAAGACGTGCTGATTTGTCCGCACTTCCCGGCGGATGACTGCGACTGCCGCAAGCCGAAAACGAAGTTGGTTACCGCCTGGCTGGCCGATGGTGTGATGGACAAAGCCAACAGCTACGTGATTGGCGACCGCGCCACCGATATCCAGTTGGCAGAAAACATGGATATCATCGGCCTGCGTTATAACCGCGAAACGCTGAACTGGGCGACGATTGGCGCGCAACTCACTCGCCGCGACCGCTACGCGCACGTTGAGCGTAAAACCAAAGAAACACAGATCGACGTTAAAGTCTGGCTCGACCGTGAAGGCGGCAGCAAAATCAGCACCGGCGTCGGTTTTTTTGACCACATGCTGGACCAAATCGCCACCCACGGCGGCTTTCGCATGGAGATTGCCGTACAGGGCGATTTGTATATCGACGATCACCACACGGTGGAAGACACCGGGCTGGCGCTGGGCGAAGCGTTAAAGATGGCGCTGGGCGACAAACGCGGCATCAATCGTTTCGGCTTTGTCCTGCCGATGGACGAATGCCTGGCACGCTGCGCACTGGATATCTCCGGGCGTCCGCACCTCGAGTATAAAGCCGAGTACAACTACCAGCGTGTGGGCGACCTGAGCACCGAGATGATCGAGCACTTCTTCCGCTCGCTCTCCTACACCATGGGCGTCACACTGCATCTGAAAACCAAAGGCAAAAACGATCACCACCGCGTGGAAAGCCTGTTCAAAGTCTTTGGTCGCACGCTGCGCCAGGCGATTCGCGTGGAAGGCGATACCCTTCCCTCCTCAAAAGGAGTGCTGTGATGAACGTCGTTATCCTCGATACCGGCTGCGCCAACCTGAACTCGGTGAAGTCCGCCATCAGCCGCCACGGCTATGATCCGCTGGTGAGCCGCGACCCGGACGTGGTACTGCGCGCCGACAAACTGTTTCTGCCAGGCGTGGGGACCGCGCAGGCAGCGATGGACCAGATTCGCGAGCGTGAACTGGTCGAACTGATTAAAGCCTGTACCCAACCGGTGCTGGGTATTTGCCTCGGGATGCAAATCCTCGGCAGTCGCAGCGCAGAAAGTAACGGCGTCGACCTGCTGGGCATTATTGACCAGGATGTGCCGAAAATGACCGACTTCGGCCTGCCGCTGCCGCACATGGGATGGAACCGCGTCTACCCGAAAGCGGGCGACCGTCTGTTCCGGGGTATCGAAGATGGCGCGTACTTCTATTTCGTTCACAGCTACGCCATGCCGGTGAACCCGTACACCATCGCACAGTGTAACTACGGCGAACCGTTCACCGCGGCGGTGCAGAAAGATAACTTTTACGGTGTGCAGTTCCACCCGGAACGTTCCGGTGCCGCCGGGGCGCAACTGCTGAAAAACTTCCTGGAGATGTAATGATCATTCCAGCTTTAGATTTAATTAATGGCACGGTGGTGCGTTTACATCAGGGCGACTACGCCCAACAGCGCGATTACGGTAATGACCCACTGCCGCGTTTACAGGATTACGCCGCTCAGGGCGCACAAGTGCTGCACCTGGTCGATTTAACCGGCGCGAAAGACCCGGCGCTGCGCCAGATTCCGCTGCTGAAACAACTGGTTGCGGGCGTGAACGTACCGGTACAGGTTGGCGGCGGCGTGCGTACCGAAGACGATGTTGCCGCTCTACTTAATGCAGGCGTTGAGCGCGTGGTTGTTGGTTCGACGGCGGTAAAATCGCCAGAAATCGTTAAAGGCTGGTTTACCCGCTTTGGCGCGGAGCACCTGGTGCTGGCGCTGGACGTTCGCATCGATGAGCAAGGCACGAAGCAAGTCGCGGTGAGCGGCTGGCAGGAAAACTCCGGCGTCACGCTGGAAGAACTGGTCGAAACTTATCTGCCGGTTGGTCTGCAACACGTACTGTGCACCGATATTTCGCGTGACGGCACACTGGCGGGCTCTAACGTCTCGTTGTATGAAGAAGTTTGCGCTCGCTACCCGCAAGTGGCGTTTCAGTCTTCCGGCGGCATTGGTTCGCTGGCTGATATCGCCGCCCTGCGCGGCACCGGCGTGCGCGGCGTGATTGTCGGACGCGCACTGCTGGAAGATAAATTCACCGTAACGGAGGCCATCCAATGCTGGCAAAACGGATAATCCCCTGTCTGGACGTACGCGATGGTCAGGTTGTCAAAGGCGTGCAGTTCCGTAATCACGAAATTATCGGCGACATCGTCCCGCTGGCAAAACGCTATGCCGACGAAGGTGCAGACGAATTAGTATTTTACGATATCACCGCCTCCAGCGATGGTCGCGTTGTCGATAAAAGCTGGGTTTCCCGCGTCGCGGAAGTGATTGATATCCCCTTCTGCGTCGCCGGTGGCATCAAATCCATCGACGACGCGGCGAAGATCCTCTCATTCGGCGCGGACAAAATTTCCATCAACTCCCCGGCGCTGGCCGACCCGGAGCTGATCACCCGCCTGGCGGATCGCTTTGGCGTGCAGTGCATCGTGGTCGGGATCGACACCTGGTTTGACGCCGACAGCGGCAAATATCACGTCAATCAATACACCGGCGACGAAAGCCGCACCCGCGTCACCCAATGGGAAACCCTCGACTGGGTGCAGGAAGTACAAAAACGCGGCGCGGGGGAAATCGTCCTCAACATGATGAACCAGGATGGCGTGCGTAACGGCTACGACCTGGCGCAACTGAAAAAAGTGCGTGAAGTCTGCCACGTTCCCCTGATTGCCTCGGGCGGCGCGGGCACAATGGAACACTTCCTCGAAGCCTTCCGCGATGCGGATGTCGATGGTGCGCTGGCCGCCTCGGTATTCCACAAGCAAATTATTAATATTGGTGAATTAAAAGCGTACCTGGCCGCACAGGGCGTGGAGATACGGGTATGTTAACTGAACAACTGGACTGGGAAAAAACCGACGGACTGATGCCCGCCATCGTACAACACGCGGTTTCCGGCGAAGTCTTAATGCTGGGCTATATGAATAAAGAGGCGCTGGCGCAAACGCAAACGTCCGGCAAAGTGACGTTTTATTCGCGTACCAAAGAACGTTTGTGGACCAAAGGCGAAACCTCCGGCCATTTCCTTAACGTGGTGAGCATCACGCCCGACTGCGACAACGACACGCTGCTGGTGCTGGTCAACCCAATTGGCCCAACCTGCCACAAAGGCACTTCCAGCTGCTTCGGCGACGCCAGCCACCAGTGGTTGTTCCTGTATCAACTGGAACAACTGCTGGCCGAGCGTAAAACCGCTGACCCGGAAAGCTCCTACACCGCGCGCCTGTATGCCAGCGGCACCAAGCGCATCGCGCAAAAAGTGGGTGAAGAAGGCGTAGAAACCGCGCTGGCGGCAACGGTGAAAGACCGCTTTGAGCTGACGAACGAAGCCTCGGATTTAATGTATCACCTGCTGGTGCTGTTGCAGGATCAGGATCTCGATTTAACGACGGTGATTGAGAACCTGCGAAAGCGTCATCAGTAAGGTTTCATCAGACGTAAAAAAACCGGGCGAGCCCGGTTTTTTGTTATCTGATATAAGCGTTACGCTTTCGGTTTGTAGTTACGCAGCGCATTGCGGCCCAGTACAACACCGGCACCAATCATCCCACCCAGCAGCACCGCAAGCACCAGCGTCAGGCCACGTTTCGGGCTGTCGCGACGGATTGGCAGCGTCGGCTTCATCACGTAACGATAGACGTGAATGGTTTTCGGGTCGACTTTCAGTTTCTCGATATCGAGCAGGTTTTTCTTCAAACCGTAGTAGCCACCACCAAAGGTCAGCGGTCGGCTGGCTTCGTTGGCTACCATTGCGCCCAGCGCTTCGGTACCTAACAGGAACATGGTTTCCTGGGTAACATCTTGCGTTTGCTGAAGCTGCGGTTTGGTGACGTTACTTTTCTGCGCATATTTCAGGGATTCGGTAATCTGCTTTATACGCAGATCTTTTTGTTCCTGAGCGACGGTTTCCTGGTTTTCCAGGTCGTCCTTAATGTTCATCACACGCAATTTGATGGTGTCATTAAGGTCAAGTTCCAGCTCATCAGCGATTTGTTCGTCGATTTTCTGGATGTACTCGGCTACACCGCGCTGAGCGGACTGGGCTGAGTCACTGACGTAAGACACAGTAAGGGGCAATGACTGGCCCTTAACAGACGGCTCAATAGTCAACTTCTCAGGTTCTTCCTGATTGTCCAACGCTTCAGTCAAAGCGATAAATGCAGAATTAAAACGGTTAATGACCTGGTTTTGAACATCAGACAATGTAATCGATGAATCGAGAGTATTGATAGCGTTATGGTAGGTCGCGATCTGCGCCGCGTCCGGACGCGTGATAGTGGCGGTCGAGGTCCATTTCTCTTTCGCTAAAAAGATGTAGGCGACAGCAAGGGCAATGGCGACAATGACGCACACGACGATGGTCAACTTGCCACGCCAGAGTTGCATCAACAAATCGATCAGGTCGATCTGCTCCGACTCACGCTCATACCCGTTGCGCCCATTATTGTTATCTTGAATCATATAAACCTTAGTGACATCCGAACAGAAATACCCATGAGGGCATCAGTTTACCTGGACCATTCCGAATTTCTATAGGATTTTCACCAAAAACAGAGAAACCTGAAAAGAATAAGAAAAAAGACTGAACGCCCATCGGGCAAGGCATTCAGCTTGTCAATGATTTGAATTAGTCGTTGCCAAAAAGATCGCGGGTGTAAATTTTTTCTGCTACGTCCGTTAACTCTTCTGCCATACGGTTAGAGACGATAACATCGGCTTCTTGTTTGAACGCCTCCAGATCGCGAACCACGCGTGAGCTGAAGAATTCATCCTCTTTCATCACCGGTTCGTACACTATCACCGTTATCCCCTTCGCTTTCAGGCGTTTCATGATGCCCTGTACGGAGGAGGCGCGGAAGTTATCAGAGCCGCTTTTCATAATCAGACGGTAGATACCGACAACTTTCGGTTTACGCGCCAGAATCGCGTCAGCGATAAAATCTTTACGCGTGCGGTTTGCGTCAACAATCGCGGAGATGATGTTGTTAGGCACCGACTGGTAGTTCGCCAGCAGTTGCTTGGTATCCTTCGGCAGGCAGTAGCCGCCATATCCAAAGGAGGGATTGTTGTAGTGATCACCGATACGCGGGTCCAGACAGACACCTTCGATGATTTGGCAGGAATTAAGGCCCAGGGTTTCCGCATAGCTATCCAGCTCATTAAAGTAAGCAACGCGCATTGCCAGATAGGTGTTGGCAAAAAGTTTAATCGCCTCTGCTTCCGTCGAATCGGTAAACAACGTCGGGATGTCCTGCTTAATCGCCCCCTGCTGGAGCATACGAGCAAAACGTTCTGCACGCTCTGAACGCTCGCCAATCACGATCCGCGAGGGGTGAAGGTTGTCGTACAACGCTTTACCTTCACGCAAAAACTCTGGCGAGAAAATAATATTATCGGTGGCATATTTTTTCTTCACCGAATCCGTAAAACCAACCGGCACCGTTGATTTAATAATCATGACGGCCTGCGGATTAATCTCAATGACATCCTGAATAACTGACTCAACGCTGGACGTATTAAAATAATTAGTTTTAGGATCGTAATCCGTTGGCGTCGCGATAATGACGTAATCAGCATTCTGATAAGCAAGGTATTTATCAGTGGTTGCGGTAAAACGCAGCTCCCCTGAACGCAGATACTGTTGGATCTCCTTATCCACAATAGGCGAGACACGCTCATTGAGCATATCCACACGTGAAGGAATGATGTCCAACGCTACAACGTCGTGGTGTTGCGCAATCAACAGGCCGTTCGAGAGGCCGACATAGCCTGTACCAGAGATGGTAACTTTCATTTTACTCTCTCAGAATAAACTTAATTATTTATAATGTGATATCACATCAATACGTTTAAAATTTTTTAACTCGTAAGCGTATTCACTGCAATAGAATTACAAACAATTCGGACTTTCTTCAGAGAGAATAAACGGTCAATATTAAGTTACTCTTAAGACAGGGTCATAAAGCAATAAGAATTTCGCGCAAAAAAAACCCGGCAATGCCGGGTTTTTATTATTTATTTAGGATTAATCCAACCATTCGGTATGGAATACACCTTCTTTATCAGTACGTTTATAAGTATGCGCACCGAAGTAGTCACGCTGAGCCTGAATCAGGTTAGCCGGCAGTACTGCAGAGCGGTAGCTGTCATAATAGGCAACAGCAGCGCCGAAGGTCGGCACCGGAATACCGTTCTGTACAGCGTAGGCAACCACGTCACGCAACGCCTGCTGATACTCATCAGCGATATTTTTGAAGTACGGAGCCAGCAGCAGGTTAGCGATACCGGCATTTTCAGCGTAGGCATCCGTGATCTTCTGCAGGAACTGTGCGCGAATGATGCAGCCAGCACGGAAGATCTTCGCGATTTCGCCGTAGTTCAGATCCCAGTTGTATTCGTCAGACGCTGCACGCAGCTGAGAGAAGCCCTGCGCGTAAGAAACGATTTTACCGAGATACAGCGCGCGGCGAACTTTCTCAACGAAAGCCGCTTTGTCGCCAGCCAGTTCTGCTTTCGGGCCAGAAAGCACTTTAGACGCTGCAACACGCTGATCTTTCAGAGAGGAGATATAACGCGCGAATACGGACTCGGTGATCAGGGACAGCGGCTCGCCAAGATCCAGGGAGCTCTGGCTGGTCCATTTACCGGTACCTTTGTTAGCGGCTTCGTCCAGAATCACATCAACCAGATAGTTACCGTCTTCATCTTTCTTGGTGAAGATATCTTTAGTGATGTCGATCAGGTAGCTGCTCAGTTCGCCTTCGTTCCACTCGGTGAAGGTTTTCGCCAGCTCATCATTAGACAGGTTCAGGCCACCTTTCAGCAGAGAGTACGCTTCTGCAATCAGCTGCATATCACCGTATTCGATACCGTTGTGAACCATTTTCACATAGTGACCCGCGCCATCTGCACCAATGTAGGTCACGCACGGTTCGCCATCTTCAGCAACCGCAGCAATCTTGGTCAGGATTGGAGCAACCAGCTCATAGGCTTCTTTCTGACCACCAGGCATGATGGATGGGCCTTTCAGAGCGCCCTCTTCACCACCGGAAACACCGGTACCGATGAAGTTGAAACCTTCAGCAGAGAGTTCACGGTTACGACGAATGGTGTCCTGGAAGAAGGTGTTGCCACCATCAATGATGATGTCGCCTTTATCAAGATACGGTTTCAGGGAATCAATTGCAGCATCGGTGCCCGCGCCTGCTTTCACCATCAACAGGATACGACGTGGGGTTTCAAGAGATTCGACGAATTCCTGTACCGTGTAATAAGGAACCAGTTTTTTGCCTGGATTTTCGGCAACAACTTCTTCAGTTTTTTCACGGGAGCGGTTGAAGATGGAGACGGTATAACCACGGCTTTCGATATTGAGCGCCAGGTTGCGCCCCATCACTGCCATACCGACTACGCCGATCTGTTGCTTAGACATTATGTACTCCTGTATGAGGTTTCACTACAATTTATACCTTAGCACGTTATATTCGAAAGGTATTAACTAATAAAATGGAAATGACAAGCTTTAATTTTTCCTTCCTAATTTAATAAGGTACAATTTTCGGAGGAGTTTAAAAGGTAAAAATTTTAATACTAAAAAATGAATTTTATAGGAGGAGAGCATATAGCTATATGAAAACATAGGTTCTTTTTTATGCTTATAAAAATTAACTTGGTCCCCAAACTCAAGGCAATTATAAAGCAAGTGAATAATGTTTTTAGCTAAGAAATGTTTTAACCAAGGAATAGTATCAACATATTTCCTTAGTTCTTCAATGATAAATCTTTCATTTGTGGGCCTGGTATTTCTGGAATTAGCCTCAGTGTTAAGATTATATTCATGTATGCATTCCCGAGAGAATACCGGTCTAAACTTCATCGCTAATAATGAGCAGAAATAAACATCCTCTGTATGAGTAACCCCATTCGGAAAAGTCAACTCACTGATTAATAGTGATTTCCTTTCAATACAGAAAGTTGAGGCATGGCATGGAAAAGATCCAGGATGATATGCGGCTATATAGAAAAAATTATCCACAACACCATATTCGAATTTTTTACCCAAAATCCTTGATACATCTATTGCTGGTGTTTTATGCCCGTCGCGAACCCTATAATAGTTAGAGCAGTAATAACCATTATCAGGAAATTTTTCAATTAAAAATGAGAAATGCTCTAACGCATTTGGCAAATAAATGTCATCCCCATCGAGAAAAAGTAAATAGTCGCCAACAGCATTATTAATTCCAGTATTTCTTGCACACGAAACGCCACAGTTTTTTTGTTTTATTACTTTTATACGCGTATCATTTATGTTTTCAACAACACAAACGCTTTTATCTGTAGAACCATCATCAACCACTATTATTTCAAAATCTTGATATGTCTGATCCAAGATGGACCATATTGCACTTGCAATATATTTCTCTTTATTATAAAGAGGGATTATAATTGAAAATTTCATTGTCATTGTTTAAACAGTTGCCTTATAGAGTAATAAAAATATAGACGGCGCAATAACTGAGAATACAAAAATTCGAGCATAAAATATTGACATAAAAGCAGAAATAAAATTATAACGCCTCTCAATGGCTACCGAAAGCGCAGGATCAATTTTAAAAGTTAATAATAAAGTTGCAAAGGCATTTATAACACCAGACATTTGCGTAATCATTATTTTATGACTAGGCGATATTAGAGCAAAATAAAAAGTCATGAAGATCCCTATAGCATGAATAGAATAAACAAAACATGCAATAAAGAAATATTTATAATCAATTTTAAAGTTATCTATATCTGAAATATCAACTTTTATTCCTTCCACTTTACTATTGGAAATAGACCTGAAAAACGAATGAAAGATTCCTCTACCATTGACATAGTTTATAATGAACCTTATATAAAAGTTGCAAATTGGTTTACGTAAGAAATATACTCCACCACCTAAGATAGCCGCAAAGTAGAAAGATAAGAGCACACATACTATGAAGATAGAAGGTGTATAACCACTATCAACCATCAGACCAATTAGAGGCATCAGCAATACAGAGAAGAAACGTGTTAAAGTAAAAGTAGTATTCTGCAAAGAATAGGCTATTGCATTTTTATCAATAAAATATCCAGCCACTCGACTATATTGTGATATGAACTCAATGAGCAGCATCATGCCATATAAAAAGGGAATGACATATAAGTACCAATTATTTAAGATCAAATTCATCTCTTTAACCTTTTTAATGCAAATAAGCTTAAAGCCAAGGTCATCCAGGGAGCCGTAACAGTAGTGGTACTGAAAAACAATATCTGAAAAATTGACAAAGCTAATAGCGAACTAAAAAAACAATGTGTTTTAGTTGCTGTATTAATTTTTGAAAGCAAATAAATAGTAAAACTCATTACTATAACAAAACCCAGAACACCTGCATCAAGTGAAATTTGAGCTCCATATGCATTAGGCTTAAGGAACTCAACATCCTGGCTCGTCAAGAAGGAAATTGCATTAGTATTAAAACCCACTTTCTCCATAATTTGAAATATCTCATCCCCGCCATTGCCTAAACCGACCCCTAAAGGCTCGATAAATGCTCCAGCATATCCCGCTATAACAGATATTATTCTGATACTTCCAAAATATTGTAAATCATTTAAACTAAAATCCTTCCTAACTTCAAGGAATGAGTTCATAATCCCGGACAAACGTTCAGGTAGGAAATTATATCCCCCAAACAAAATAAAAACATAAACTGCAAATAATAACATTGGCGCAATAATAAAAAATGATAACAACCGATTGACATTTGCACTCAGAAAATAAAAAAACAAATAAAAAAACAATAGTATTAAATAAGTAGCATAAAGCGATGCGCTTTTATTTAAAAAAACACATACAACAAGCATGAAAACTAGAAATATATTCTTTCTGTTGTAATGAGTATTTATATCAAGAAATAACTTAGGGGAAATAATCATCGTTATCAGCAGTGCTGATAATAAAAATATGTACTTTGCAGCATGCGCTGGTTCAGAATATAGAACACCTACACCTCGCCCACCGCCATAAAAACCCAGACGCCCTCGTTTAATTATTTTTTCAAATATAGGATTAATAATACCATTAATAGAATCAGGAGAAATAGCCTGAATAATTGAAACAATAAAAAAAATAGTCAATATTATAACTAAATGTTTTTTTTGTAAAAATCCAAAATATTTATAAAAGTAACAAAAAACAGCCGGACCAATCAGATAGAAAAATATTGTAATCCCGTTTGAAGCTTTTGTTAAAATCCCTATAACAAATGAAGGTGCCAGAAAAAACAGGAATATTACTATACTAAAGGAGGAGCTTGATAACTTTAAATTTAAAAGTATTTGAATAGTACCGTATGCTATAATGAACACACCAATTACAGGCTGCACTTCGGCACTAATAAATGGCAAAAAATTAAAAGAACAAAATATAGAAAAGAAAAAAACTATAAAAAAAGTTCTATGGATGAATTTATCATCACGCATTATCAATTTATTTACCTCTATAATTTATGTAATGTTTTTTCAATCCATAGCACGTATAACAGGATAAATAAAATAGAGACTTGAGCACTCCAATACCTTCAACCCTGCGATAAACATTATATTGCCGTACTAACTCCCTCCATTTATTAGACGAGAGTGATTCTGAAGACACTCGATAAAAAGCAATAATACTTTCACAGAGCACTACTCTGGCATGCTCAGACTTAAGTATTTTTAACCAAAGAGCATAATCTTCTTTATCAACCATAGGGAAAAAATGTTTCCCCAAGGCATATGAATCATACATTACGGTCAAGCAACCAATATCACATCCCCTAAGCAATTTGCTGTAACTTATTAGAGATTGTGGCCGAAATTCGCCAATGAGGTTGTTTACATCACCAGAAAATATAGCATAAGACCCATAACAAAAATTAGCATTATGTTCTTTCATCAATGCTATTTGCAACTGAATTTTATTAGCAGACCAATAGTCATCACAATCTAGAAATGCTATATATCGACCAGTACAATATTGAACTCCCAAATTTCTTGCTTTTGCAGCCCCACTACAAAGCATCTCTGTTTGAAATACTTTGATCCTTTCATCTTGCTCTGCATATTTTTGCGCTATTTGTAAACTTGCGTCATTTGAATGATCATCAATAATTATTAACTCCCAATTATCATAACTTTGTTTTTTAACTGATGATATAGCATCATGAATATAGGCCTCTCCATTATATATAGGCATAATAATCGAAACTAATGAATTATTTAAATTTTGCATAAATGGATTCCATACATCCCTTACTACTTCCAACATACTTGGTATAATCTAACGCGAAAAATTTATCATTATTTTTTAATTGTAATAGAGCGGCTAGTAAATCATCAACATCACGAACACCTAATTTTCTTATCATCATATTCATATGTTCATCAAACCCCCGGTTATTCATGTATCTATCTATATCCGGAGTATAGAAAATTACACTTTTAGAAACCGGTGCAAACTCAAAACAAGCACTGGAATAATCCGTAATTAAGCAATCAAACTCAGAATAAAAATCCACCATGTCACAAATATCTGAATTAATAAATTTGACATTAGTGCTTTCAAACTTTTTGACGTCAATTCGTTTCAATTCATATGGATGTAACTTAATAATTAAATTAATTTCATTGTCTGTTGAAAACTTATATTCAAAAGCAGTTTTCATTTTTAACAATATATCTTTAATATCATCCGTACCATCTCGCCAAGTTGGAAGATATAGGATTTTTAGAAGTTTATCTTTATTCTTTTTGATTATTGATTCCGCAACTTCCTGTGAGGGCACACCAAAAAACAAAACTTTATTATCATTATATCTGAAGCTATTAGCTAATCGCCTTCCCATTAGTGAGTCAGATGTAACCAAATATGTGTAGCTAAAATAAATCCTTAACCTATAAAGCAGCTTATAAACGTTATTGAAACCAATAAAACTAAATTTATTTAAATCATAAGGGCTATTTAGGAGAATGTTTTTGAGTGGGAAACCATGCCACAATTGGACTCTTGGTACCAGAAAACATGCTAAGGGTAATCTTCCTAAACCATGGGTCAAAAAAACAGCTCGTGTTTTTGCAAAATTAAAAACAAGCTTAATTTGCTGTTTCAATGTAATCTGACTTATATCGATAAACTCGCAACACTCACCTTTTTCCTTATAATAATCATATAAATATTTGACATTCCCTTTGAGCCCAAGAGGAGAGTAGAAAAGATACTTATTTTTAGTTATAAATGGTCTAAGAATGAAGACAATTGGTAGAGAAAATAGTGAAATAGCAAATCTTAAAATATGATTCATATTTAACCTTCAAGAAAAAAACCCAAGCTAAAAGACTGCCATTTTTTCAATCTAAAATCATGTTAATTATCAATATTTATTTTAACTGTTTTACCACTTCAATAATCTCAGTAGTTGATATTGAAGGTGTTCTTGGTAAATAAATAACTTCGCAGACGTCCTTCACCCAATCAAAACGTCCTTTCCAGTCATCCCCCATAATAAGTACATCAGCACGAAACTCTAAAATGTAATTTTTTTTAAGCTCAAGAGACTCTTCCAAAAACACTTCATCAACAAATTTTAAGGCGCTTATAATTCGACATCTTTCTTGTTGACTGTAGATGGGAAACCTCCCCTTTTTAGCATAATTCAAATTATCGGAACTCACACCTACAATCAAATGATTGCCATATTCAGCAGCTCTTTCCAGAATATTAACATGACCAACATGAAAGACGTCAAATGTACCGAAAGTAATAATTCTCTTCATAGTTATCTCACTATAGGTATGCTACCGCCCCTGGCTCAACAGCTACCAGTGCACTGCACAAAATTCAGTATGTCGCAGGCCACCCATCGCAAACCTTCGCGTTTGCGATGAATCTCACCCACCAATTCAGCCCACTATTTTGGGCGCAATCCCTGTGTAAGACAAGGAAAAATCCGGCAATTTTTGTCAAAAGTCACCGCGCAATCACTAATTTTAGTTGTTGTTTTTAAAAGCAAAAACGGCAGCTGTTGTGAAATGAGATGTTTCTCAACCACAATCATCTGCCGTTCTGTTACATCACCAACAATCCGTGTTATTGCGTAATGACTTATTCTGAAAGAAGTTTCTCAATCCCTTTACGGAATTTAGCGCCTTCCTTCAGATTGCGCAGCCCATACTGGACAAACGCCTGCATGTAACCCATTTTCTTACCACAGTCGTAGCTGTCGCCGCTCATCAGCATCGCGTCAACGGACTGCTTCTTCGCCAGCTCGGCAATAGCATCCGTCAGCTGAATACGACCCCAGGCTCCCGGCGCGGTTTTTTCCAGTTCTGCCCAGATGTCAGCGGAAAGCACATAGCGCCCTACTGCCATCAGGTCGGAATCCAGCGTTTGCGGTTGGTCCGGTTTTTCAATGAACTCGACGATACGGCTCACCTTACCTTCTACGGTCAGCGGTTCTTTAGTCTGAATAACAGAATACTCAGAGAGATCGCCCGGCATACGTTTCGCCAGCACCTGGCTACGGCCCGTTTCGTTGAAACGCGCCACCATAGCAGCAAGGTTATAACGCAGTGGGTCGGCGGATGCGCCATCAAGAATGATATCGGGCAGAACAACCACAAACGGGTTATCGCCAACGATCGGACGCGCGCAAAGAATGGAGTGGCCCAGACCCAGCGGCTGTGCCTGACGCACGTTCATGATGGTTACGCCCGGTGGGCAAATGGACTGAACTTCCGCCAGCAGCTGACGCTTAACGCGTTGCTCCAGAAGAGCTTCCAGTTCGTAGGAGGTGTCGAAGTGGTTTTCCACGGCATTTTTAGAGGCGTGGGTGACCAGGACGATTTCTTTGATCCCTGCAGCAACAACTTCGTCGACGATGTATTGGATCATCGGCTTGTCAACGATCGGTAGCATCTCTTTAGGAATGGCCTTGGTGGCAGGGAGCATATGCATGCCCAGCCCGGCTACCGGAATGACTGCTTTCAAATTAACCATTATCGTGTCCACCTATATACGGTTGATGAATTATAGCTATTAAACATGTTTGATCCACTATGTTTTCTCATAGTATCGGGTAAATACCGCTAAATCTCTGGATACAATCCGAGAATGCGTCTGAAGTGGTGGGTTCGGCTAAAAATTCAGCGTTCAGGCAGGGTGAAATTCAGCGCATCAACATTGACAACATGCTGATCGATACGGTCAATATCCACAGACCGCTGGCCATTTTCATTGACCGCATGAATATTTGACATTGAGAGCAGCGTCTCCTGTTTTGCCATGAACTTCCCGCGTACATCCTTACGTAAGTCAAAGTGAAGCTGTAGCGCGGGCCCGCGCGTTGCAGGTTGCATCACCTTGATATTACGCATAAAGATGTGTTGCGGCTTGTTGTGGATCTCCAGCGACGCGTGGTTCAGATCAAGATTGGTCAGCGCCACAAAAGATGGCGCGTTACCCGATGAAATCTGTATTCCCCGCAGCTTTTGCGGTAATTGGCGATTATCCATCCGCACATTATTTACCCTGAAATTCTGCGGTATCGACAGATATTTCCCTTTGATAACGCCGTAGCCAATTAACATACCCGCGCTATTCACCATATCCACGCCATCGATAACGAAATTATCACACCCATATATTGCTACCGTTGCGTTATCAATTCCGGCTTTCTTACTGTATTCGGGGGTGATATTTCGTGCCTTAATATTACGGATAATAAAGTGTTTACCATTTTCGACGTGAACCAGCTGTCGGCAATGGCTGCCGGTGATATTGGCGACGACAAAGTTTTTCACCGCCTGATGTTCCGGGTAGTCGTTGTCGTAGGTACTGCCCGCAAGCCCAATACCGATGCCCCAGTTGGTCTTGCCATTGGTGCAATCAATATGGTCAATCACATGATCGGAGATGAGGATATTCTTGTCGTTAATCGCGACGTTCCATTCAATGGCATCGCCCTGAAGATGGCTAAATTTACAGTGGGTAATTTTTACGCCGTCGAGTTGATTATGAAATCCCTGGCGTAAAATACCGTAGTTAGCCTGGCTGACATTTACCCGCGTGATGGCGAGATTGCGCATCGTTCTTTGTTGCTTGCCGCCGATGTAGATTTGCGTCACCGGGCCAAAGCCGCTCATCGCCAGCCCTTCGATGGTACAGTCAGAACCACGTACATCGAGGGTGATATTATTGAGACTCCCCTCCCCCACCACTTTACACCCATTCTGCAGTGCAAAACGCCCGCGACCATTGCCTTTAAGGCTGCCGTTAACCTGCAGCGTTTTACCCGGTGGCATGATGATGCCGGTGTTGATATTGTCGCAAATCACGCCCCTGGGGACGTCGATAATATCGGCGTCGTTAAATGCCTGACGAAATGCGCGGATCCAGTCATTACCGACCAGATAGTTGCGGATATCGACTGCATCATTACGCCCCAGCGCCCGAGCGGCTGGGCTGTGTAGCAGAGGAACAGCGGCGAGCGTAGCGCTTACCGACAGGAAGCGACGTCGGGAGTATTTTTTATCCATGCAACCTCAATAGCAAAGGGTTTGCAGCAGGCTCGCAAGCTGGCGGTTAATCACCTGCTGATTGAAATCGGTTTCGACTTTTTTTCGCGCGCGTTGCAGCACCGGGCGCAGCGTCTGTTCATCAAGATGGCGCAGTTCGCTGAGTTTGCCCGCCAGTGCCGGGGCGTCATTCTCCGCCACCAGCCAACCGGAGGCGTTGGCGTCTATCAGTTCCGGAATACCACTGTGCTCGGTCGAGAGCACCGGAATGCCCACCGCCATCGCTTCCATCAGTGCCACGGGAATCCCCTCCATATCGCCATCCGCGCCGGTGATTGACGGCAGCAGAAAGACATCCGCCTCATCGAGCATCGCTTTTACCTCGTGGCTGGGCTTAAAACCCGGCATCTCGACGTACCCTTCCAGTTGATACTGTTCGATAAGCGTCCGCAGGCGGCGTTCCCACGGGCCAATACCGAGGATCCGGTAATGAAAGGCGACCCCGCGCTCTTTCAACTGGCGGCAGGCTTCAATTGCCACATGCAGACCTTTTTTCTCCGTCAGGCGGGCGACAGAGATAATCTGTAGCGTGTCACCCGGTGCTTTAGTGGGACGCAAGGCGAAGCGCTCCATGTTGACGCCCATCCGCGAGACAGCGATTTTGGTGCTCGGGCAACCCATGCCCTGTAGCCGCTTCGCCCACAAATCACTGATCGGTAGCATCAGGTCGCCCCGCCGAAACAGTTGCTGATATTCGGGCGTATAGTGACTGAGTACATCGCGGCTGGAGATATCAATCCCGTGAAAAACGGTGGCGATTTTGCCGCGGATCACGCCCAGTTCGCGCAGTTTCGCCGCGGTGACGCCCGCCGGGCCGAAGTGGGCAATAAACACATCGGCACTAAACGGTTGGGCGTTATTGCCGCAAATGGCCGAGAGGATCAGGTTGCGCGCTTCATGACCGTAACGCTTCATGTTTAGCGCCTGCCACGTTGCCAGGCGATGCAAACCACGCAACGTGCTTACTGCACGATGGCGAAACTTGGCGCCTGTAGTTACCGGTTCATCCTGTAACCAGCGGGTTTTCGCTGCGAGGTTATATTGGGTGTATGCGGCGTGGGTGTTGGCCATATCGCCCTTTTGCAGGGCAATAATTTCGACCTCATGGCCCATCTCGATAAAGGCCACAATCTGGTTGAGCACAAACGTTTCAGACGACAGCGGGAATTTCAGTAAGAAGAAACCAACCTTCATTTCTCCTCCCCGATACGCGTTAATACCGACTCGACCATCGCCAGTCCCGCAGCACGTTCACGCGCCACGGCGTCATTCAGGCGTGGCACCAGTGTGGAGAGTTGGCCTAATGTGTCTGCCGCCATAGCTTCCAGGTCGCCGTTCAGCAGATGGCGAATATCCACCGCCATCTCGGGCACCCCCAGTTGCTGCATAATACCCGCCGATTTGTGTTCGTAGTTAATGGCAATTGCCGGTGTGCCGAAGTTCATGGAGATAATCGCTGAATGCAGGCGCGTACCCACCGTCAGGTCACAGGCGCCCAGCAGTTTGCCCATTTCCAGGTCGTTGAGTTCGTCCATCACCACGTGATAGCGCGACGGGTCCTGGATGTGTTTGCGTAGGTTCAGCGCCACCATACGATCGTCTTTGTTGTAGCTGTCGATACCCGTACAGGTAGAGAGCGCCATCACCTGCCAGCCGCTGGCGATAATACGGTTGACTACACCCGCAAACGCTTTTTCGTAGGCTTCCTGCGTGGTGCCGAGGCGCTTATCAAACGGCGCCAGTTCGCGCAGCGTAATCGCGACGGTTTTCTGCTGCTGTGCCACGTTCAGCCAGTGTTGGACGGCGTAGCTCGCGTCAAACGTCTCATCGTGGTGATCCACCAGCCAGGCGGTATCGACGCCCTTCTCCACTTTCGAGGTGTCAATGTCGCTGCGTTTCATCAGGTCAAGACTCACGGATTCACGCAGGAACAGCGCGTCGCAGTGACCGAACACATAGTTTGCCATCTGGTTAAACGCGGGGGACTGGAATGGGCCAACACTATGGCCGACCATATAAATCGGTTTTTTCGCCATAAAGGTGCACAGCGCGTGCTCAAACTGCGTCACACCATACAGGTCGACAAAGAACGATCCACCGACCTGAATAATCGCATCATAGCCTGACAGCAGGCGCACAAAATCGGTAAAGCCCTGGGCAATCGCGATATTACGCAGTTTTCCGCTGTCGGTGACGCGTGAGAGCAGCACCTGGTGCTGATAGCGACGGCGCAGCACTTTCTTAACCCGCCCGACCATGCCCGGCGCATTGTTGTGTGCCTTCATCTGCAAATAGAGCGGGTCGCCCATCACCGGGCGATTTAATAACCAGGAAGAACTCACCGGATAGCGGCTCATCACATCCACTTCAGCCTCAGGCGACAGCGTATTGATGGCATCTAAAAGCCCGCGCAGAATGGCGCTATCGCCACGGTTGCCGCAGGTGTGATTGCCAAGAATCAATAATTTCATAATGACCTCAAAAAATTAGCCTGCGCGAAGCAGTGTTTTCATCTTCTCGTTACGGCACAGCTGACGCTTCATCTCCACCACCAGCGGGTGACGGGAGAGCACGATCATCGCCCCAAAGGCCAGAACACCCGCGGCGATTTGCACCGCCAGCAGTAGCGCCAGTGACAGTTGACCATTCAGTACCCACCCCAGCCCATAGCTCACCACGAGCGTGGGCAAAGAGAGATAGAACGGCAGCCACAGGCTGAGAATGTATTCACGGTAGCTGGAGCCCAGAATGGGTTTAATCAGAACGAAATAGCTCAGAATGGTGTTGATAATTTGCACCAGCAGGAAGCCCAGGGTGACGCCAATCGCCCCGCCTAACTGGCCGCCGACGATAATCGCCGGGATAAACAAGCAGGTTTTAAAAACATTGAATTTAAAACTGATATCGACGCGCGCTTTCGCCATCAGCAGCGAACCAATCGGATTACCGACCGAACGTAACAGCCCGACCACACACAACAGTTGCAGCACCGGAATGATGCTCACCCATTTCTCACCAAAAACCAGCGGCACAACGTGGTTGCTCACCACCATCAGCCCGAGCAGCGCCGGGAAGTTGATAATGCCGACCACGGAAAGCAGCTTGTAGAAGTTGACGCGCAGTTTGGCTGTGTCGTCCTGGATTTTGGCAAACGCCGGGAACAGCACGCGGGTGATAATCGGGTTCAGCTTCATGGGCGGTACCACCGCCACGTTATAGGCCAGGTTATAGCCTCCCGCGACGCTCGCCCCCAGAATACGCGCCAGCACCAGCGTCGAGAGGTTAGTATTCACGTAGTTGATGACGCTATCCGCCGTCAGCCAGGCCCCGAAACGCAGGTTAGACGACACGCTCGCCAGCGAAAAATGCAACCCGGGGCGATAGATTTTGCGGCCAAAATAGCCAAACAGCAGCGTGCGCACCGCGCTGTTCACCAGATATCCCAGAATTGCGGTCATCGCCAGCGGCCAGAAATGCGCCGACACCACGGTAAACGTAAAGCCTGCCAGAACCGAACTGGTTTCAATCAGGCCAATCTTGTTAAATTCCAGCTCTTTTTGCATCAGCGCGCGGAACTGCTGCCCATGGGGGATCACAATAAATGCCAGCGATAAGGTCTGAATCAGCGGCTGTAAATCCGGGTTATGCAGCACGCTGGCAATCGCCCCGCTCAGGGCAAACATTGCCACGCACACCACCACGCCCAGCCCGACGTTCAGCCAGTACAGAGTGGTCAGTTCGAGTTGGCTTATCTCTTTGCGCTGAATGATCGAGTTCGCGATACCGAAATCAGACAGCGTATCCGCCAGGGCGATAATCACCAGCGAAACGGTCAACAGACCGAACTGGTGGTTATCGATGATGCGCGCCAGCACCGTCATCTGCACCAGCCCCAGGCCGATGATGATCACGGTCGCCATTGCCGACCACTTCGCGCCGCTGATGGTTTTTTCTCTCAGGCTCATACCCGTTCCTCAATACGCCGTTTTACTGACGAAGCCTTTAAACACCGTCAGGAAAACAATTTTGATATCGAACCACAGGCTCCACTCGCGAATGTATTCCAGGTCGAACTCGACACGTTTTTCCATTTTTTCCAGCGTGTCCGTTTCACCGCGCCAGCCATTGATTTGCGCCCAACCGGTAATGCCAGGCTTCACTTTGTGGCGCAGCATGTAACCTTCAATCAACTGACGATACTGTTCGTTATGCGCCACCGCATGAGGACGTGGGCCGACAATCGACATGCCGCCGGTCAACACATTGATAAACTGCGGTAGTTCATCGAGCGAGGTGCGGCGCAGGAAGTTGCCAACGGGCGTGACGCGCGGATCGTTCTGTGTCGCCTGAGTGACCACCGCGTCGTTTTCCATCACTTTCATCGAGCGGAATTTCCATACTTTGATAGGCTTACCGTCCATGCCGTAACGGGTCTGACGGAAAATGACCGGCCCGGCGGAAGTGAGTTTCACCGCCAGGGCAATGCAGCACAGCGCAGGTGAGATCAGCAGCAGGATCATGCTGGCCAGCATAATATCTTCCAGCCGTTTAATGATGCGGTTCACGCCCGACAGCGGCGTGTCGTACAGCGGCACGACCGGTACGCCGTTCACCTCTTCAATTCGTGAGTGAAGAATGTTGAAGGTAAAGACATCGGGGATGATCAGCACCGAGCAGGTGGTGTCCGCCAGTTCGCGCATCAGTTTTTTGATCAGGCCCTCTTCCTGCATCGACATCGCGATATAGACGTTGTGAATTTTGCCCGCGCGCGCGTCATCCAGCAGTTGTTGAATATTGCCCGCCCAATCGGCGCTGACGCCGCCAGGTTTGGCGTCATGATAGGTCCCCACCACTTCATAACCCAGCCACGGCTGATTACGGAAGCTCTCCAGCAGCGCCTGCCCCTGCGGGAGATCGCCCGCCACCGCGACGTAGCGTTTGTTATAGCCGTGATTACGCAGCACGCCCGCGCCATAGCGAATAAACGCCCGGCTGGCCAACATGCCGCAGGTGGTCAGTAAATACCAACTCAGCCAGACGCTGATGTTGGTGCTGAAATCATCATCAAACGCCAGCAGCCCGGCACTGAACACCAGGCTCAGGGTCCAGTTCTGCAACAACAGCAGCAGTTCGGTGGTAATGCGCACGCCGCGCCACGAACGATAGAAATCGGTGATCCCACCGATCATCTGGAACACCACCAACGTCACCAGTGCCATCAGCAGATGGAGATATAAAAACGGCAGCGCCGCGGCTTTGCACACTACCCACAGCCCGCCGAGCATAATGGTGATATCCGAAAAACGCTGCACCATTGAGATTAACGATGCATTCGTTTTGGCTCGCTCGCGCTTTTTTAGAGTCGTCATCGTTGTTCCTTTTTCATATGCCGTCACCCTCACCCTACCCCTCTCCCTGAGGGAGAGGGGACAGATCGTGCCCATACGTAAACATCTGCGCGGGTTTTCACCCTCTCCCTCAGGGAGAGGGCCGGGGTGAGGGGGCCCTTACTGCTTAAGCAGCGCCAGAATATCCTGCGTTCGCGCCTGCATCAGCGTAGTGTCGCCGCGCGATTCCACGTTCAAACGCACCACCGGTTCGGTGTTCGACGAACGCAGGTTGAAGCGCCAGTCCGCAAACGCGAGGCTGATGCCGTCGGTGCGGTCAATTTCCAGCGCCTCGTCAGCAAAATGCTGTTCAACGCGGGCAATCGCCGTAGCAGGTTCCGCCAGTTTGCTGTTAATCTCCCCACTCGCCGGGAACGCCGCCATGCGGTCACGCACCAGTTCGCCCAGCGTTTTTCCTTTCAGGCACAGCAGTTCGCTTACCAGCAGCCACGGGATCATCCCGCTGTCGCAGTAGGCAAAATCACGGAAGTAGTGATGGGCGCTCATTTCGCCGCCGTAGATGGCGTCGTCTTTACGCATGCGTTCTTTGATAAAGGCGTGCCCGGTTTTCGACATCACCGGCGTGCCGCCTGCCGCCGTTACCACATCTACCGTGTTCCAGGAGAGACGCGGGTCGTGGATAATTTTTGCGCCCGGATTTTTCTCAAGGAACGCTTCCGCCAGCAGACCGACAATGTAGTAACCCTCGATAAACTGCCCGGTCTCATCGAACAGGAAGCAGCGGTCGAAATCGCCGTCAAAGGCGATACCCATATCCGCGCCGTGTTCAATTATCGCGTTGCGGGTGTCATCGCGGCATTCAGGTAACAGCGGGTTAGGAATACCGTTGGGGAAATTGCCATCCGGGGTGTTGTGCACTTTAATCAGCGTCACCGGCACGTTCAGTGCTTTAAAGCGCGCTTCCAGGGCATCAATTACCGGGCCTGCCGCGCCATTGCCGGAATTCACCACCAGCTTGAGGGGCGTCAGGTTTTTGACGTTGATGTACTGCAACAGGTGATCGATATACGCATCGCGCAGATCAATTTTCTGATAGCTGCCGCGTTGACTTTCATCCACCGGCGGGAAGTCGTTGGCTTCCGCCAGTCGCTGCACATCGCGCAGCCCGGTATCACCGCTGATTGGGCGCGCGCCTTCACGCACCAGCTTCATGCCGTTGTAATCCATCGGATTATGGCTGGCGGTGACTTCGATACCGCCGTCAATGCCAAGATGGAAGGTCGCAAAGTAGATCTCTTCAGTGCCGGAAAGGCCGATATCGAGCACATCGACGCCGGCATCGCGCAGACCGCGCGCCAGCGCCAGTTTCAGCGCTTCGCTGGTCAGACGCACATCGCCGCCCAGTACAATAGTTTTGGGTTTCAGAAACTCGCCGTAGGCGCGGCCAATACGCCACGCAATATCTTCATTTAGCTCTTCGCCTAATTTGCCGCGAATGTCATAGGCTTTAAAACAGGTTAACGTTTTCATGTTTTTACCTTTCTTCAGGCAACAGTTGGCCCTGACCGGTGAGGGTCATTATTTTCAGTGTCGTGAATTGCCGGATGGTGCTGCGCTTATCCGGCTAACAAAACGCGCTACACGCGCCCGTAGCGATCCGCGAAGCGCACCACATCGTCCTCTTCCAGATACGAACCGGAGCGGACTTCAATTAAATCGAGCGGGATCTTCCCGGGATTCTCAAGGCTGTGCGTCGCGCCGAGCGGAATATAGATGGATTCATTTTCACCCAGCAGCTTGATCTCATCGTTGATGGTGACTTTGGCGGTGCCCGCCACCACAATCCAGTGTTCTGCCCGGTGGTGATGCATTTGCAGTGAAAGCCCCTCGCCCGGTTTCACGGTGATCCGCTTCACCTGATAGCGATCGCCGGAGTCAATCGAGTCATATTTTCCCCACGGGCGATACACTTCGCGGTGAATATGATGCTCATGACGACCATCGGCTTTAATCTGCTCGACGACTTTTTTGACATCCTGCACCGCGCTGCGATCGGCGATCAGAACCGCGTCTTTGGTTTGCACTACCACCAAATCCTTTACACCTACGGTCGTCACCAGGCCGGATTCGGCGTATACATAGCTGTTTTCGGTTTTGTGGCTGATCACGTCGCCGTGATGCACGTTGCCTTCCGGCGTGTGGTTGCTGATTTCCCACAGTGAGGACCAGGAACCCACGTCGCTCCAGCCCGCATCCATCGGCACCACAACCGCATCGGCGGTCTGTTCCATCACCGCATAATCGACAGACTCTTCCGGACAGGCCAGAAACGCCGCTTCATCAACACGGATAAAATCGAGATCCGGGTCAGTGACGTTCATCGCCTTTTCGCACGCCTCGAGAATATCCGGGCGGTATTTTTTCAGCTCTTCAAGGAAGCGCCCGGCGCGGAAAAGGAACATGCCGCTGTTCCAGTAATATTCGCCGCTGGAGACATACGCCTGGGCGGTATCAAGATCCGGCTTTTCGACAAACTGGGCAACATCGAAGGCCACCGCGTCTTTTTCACCCGGGCTGATATCACCGCGGCGAATGTAACCGTAGCCAGTTTCCGGCAGATCGGGCACGATACCAAACGTGACCAGCTTTCCGCTCTCTGCATACGGCGTCGCATTGCGCACCGCTTCCCGGAACGCGTCTTCATTCTGAATTACGTGGTCGGCTGCCAGCACCAGCATCAACGGATCGCAGCCGGTATCCCGACGCACTGCCGCCAGCGCGGCAAGGGCAATGGCCGGTGCGGTATTGCGACCAGCAGGTTCGAGAATAATGTTCTCGGTCAGTTTATTCATCTGGCGCAATTGCTCAGCCACGATAAAGCGGTGCTGCTCATTGCAGATAACCACCGGACTTTCACACTCCACGCCGTGCAGGCGGTTAATGGTCGCCTGCAACATGGTCAGCTCGCCTTTCAGGCACAGGAACTGTTTCGGATAAAGCACTCGGGACAGCGGCCACAAACGGCTGCCGGAGCCACCGGCCATCACTACCGGAAAAAGTGTTGATTGACTCATTGTTTAACCCCGAATATCAGCTATAAATTGGCTCAGCACGTTCTCTTTTTCGAGCGTGCGTTCCGCGTAGGCCAGCGCCTGCGCATTGCGTTTCGGCATCAATAGTGCCTGTTCAATACCATCCATTAACGCTGGAACCGATTCCGGCTCGACGCACACGGCGATCCCCGGCTCAGTCAGGCACAACTGCCCCAGCTCGGTTTCAGCTTCAGCGGTAATCACCGCATTACCGCCCACCGCCAGAATATTGGTCAGTTTGGATGGCAGTACCGCATCCGCCGCGCCGCGTTTTTGAATCACCAGATGGCAGTCGGCCATCGAGAGCAGCGCGGGCAATGCGTCGTAAGATTGCAGCGGGAAGAAGCGGACATTATCCAGACCTCGTTCCAGCGCCAGTTTTTCCAGCCGCGCTTTCCCGCCGCCCTGGCCGACAATCACAAACAGCCACGGTTTGTCACGCAGCAAGGCAGCGGCTTCAATCACGCTTTCCAGCCCCTGCTTCTCGCCGATATTGCCGGAGTAAAGAATCAGTTTGCGGTCGGCTGGCAGGCCAAGCTGCTCACGCAACACCGCCACGTGTGTACTGTTTACCTCGCGGAAGCGTTCCACTTCCGACCAGTTCGGGAAGAAAATCACCTTCTCTTCCGGCACGCCCTTCTCGCAGGCTTTATTCATCATTGAGCGCGAGATGGTCGAGACGTTATCCACGTTATGCAGGCCGCTGCGCTCAAAGGCACTGGCGAGCTTTGCCACTTTGCCCGGTTTACCCTTACCCGCCATCCCCAGGCCAAGCATCGCATCGACTTCGTAATCCTGAATATGCAGTAAGGTTCGTGCGCCAGAGAGTTTTGCCAGCAAACGCATCCCCGGCGTGCAAAAGAGCGTAGGCACCACGCCAATGATGCGATCCGGCTTCCAGCGACGCTGGGCCAGCAGCGGGAAAAAGCTGCTGACGGCAAAGCTGGCCAGATGAATCAGGCGCTTCAACGTGGAGGGCTGTTTAGGGACATACAGCGGGCAGCGCCAGACAGTGGCGGCGCCCTCTTCCCGGCGATAGCGCCAGGCGGAGTAGTGTTCGCCCACCTGCCACTGCGGGTAGTATGGCGGCGCGGTGATCACCCGGACGTCGTGCCCCTGGCTCGCCATCCACTCGACCATTTCGCCGGTGTATTTGCCGATACCAGTCAATTCCGGTGAATAGTTAATGCCATAGACCAGTATTTTCATACGCTTCATCCTTCAAGTTGCCTCTGCGTTGTCTGCGCTCATTCACCCCAGTCACGTACTTATGTACGCTCCCGGGGATTCACTCGCTTGCCGCCTTGATGCAACTCGAATGATTTTGCGTATAGCCCTGGTACCTCGGCCCGCTTCTCTTCGAGGAAGTAGGCGCGGCTGTTGGCATGCACATTGTCCGTTGCCAGCAACGCCGATGCCGTCAGCCAACGGTAATCGTTGTGCTGCTCATCCGGGAGCGTCAGGTCGCTTGCTTCAACGCGCAGGCGGAAGCCCAGCACAATGTAGTGGGTCGAGAAATCCGCTTCGGAGAAGTTGTCATCATAAAAATGCTGCCAGACGCCGTAGAACTGGCCTGCCGATATCGGCAGGCTCAGGCCCAGCTCCGCCTGCGTTAAGCGGGCGAAGGCGTCGGCGAGCGTTTCATCTTTCTGCACGCGACCGCCAGGAACAAACCAGAACCCCTGCGCCGGGCGGTTGGTGCGTTTGCCAAGCAGATATTCGCCCTGTGCGTTCTCCACAATCAAATCGATTGAGATAAGCGGCGTCGAACGCACTACGGTGGCAAAATCCTGCGTGCTCAGAAACATCGGTTACCCCCGAAAACGCTGCTGGTTTTGCAGAAACCACTGGTAGGTGCTGGCCAGACCAGCTTCCAGGGTGATTTCGTGATACCAGCCCAGTTGATGCAGGCGGGAAACGTCGAGCAGCTTGCGCGGCGTGCCGTCCGGTTTCGACGCATCGAAAACCACGCGGCCCTTGAAGCCCACCACTTTCGCCAGCGTCTGCGCCAGCTCGCGAATAGTGCAGTCGATACCGGTGCCAACGTTGATGTGCGACAGCATCGGCTGGGTGTTCTCCTGCCACACGTCGCGGTCCAGCTCCATCACGTGGATGCTGGCAGCCGCCATGTCGTCCACGTGGAGGAACTCGCGCATTGGCGTGCCGCTGCCCCACACCACCACATCAGACGCATTCTGCTGGGCGGCTTCATGGAAGCGGCGCAGCAGCGCGGGAATGACGTGCGAATTGCTCGGGTGGAAGTTATCGTTCGGCCCATACAAGTTAGTCGGCATCACCGAGCGATAGTCGCGACCGTGCTGGCGGTTATAGGATTCACACAGCTTGATCCCGGCAATTTTGGCGATGGCGTACGGCTCGTTGGTCTCTTCCAGCGTGCCCTGCAGCAGCTCACTTTCAGCCATTGGCTGCTTCGCCAGCTTCGGATAGATGCAGGATGAGCCAAGGAACAGCAGCTTATTCACGTTATGCACATGTGCGGCGTGAATAATGTTGCTTTCAATCATCATGTTTTCGTAGATGAAATCGGCGGGATAGGTATTGTTCGCCACAATACCGCCCACTTTTGCCGCCGCCAGATAGACCTGGTCAATCTGCTCGGTGGCAAAGAATTCATTCACAGCCTGGCTGTCGAGCAGGTTGAGCTCATCGCGAGTACGCAGAATCAGATCCACGTTTTCTCGCTGCTCAAGCTGGCGGACAATGGCCGAACCGACCATTCCCCGGTGGCCCGCCACAAAAATACGTTGTCTGGTCATTCTCAGGACTCCAGCGCGATCGCCACATCGTAGCCGTGGGATTTCAGCAGAGAGTGTTTCTTCGCCGCTTCAAGATCTTTGGCCACCATTTCTGAAACCATTTCCTGAAGAGTGGTTTCCGGTTTCCAGCCCAGTACTTCATGCGCTTTGGTCGGGTCGCCCAGCAGGGTTTCCACTTCCGCAGGGCGGAAATAGCGCGGGTCAACGGCGATGATGATATCGCCCGGTTTCACGCCTGGCGCATCATGGCCGGTTACGGAAACCACGATACCCTTCTCTTCCACGCCGGTGCCTTCAAAGCGCAGTTTGATACCCAACTGTGCCGCGGCCATTTCGACGAACTGACGCACGGAATACTGCACGCCGGTGGCGATCACGAAATCTTCCGGTTTGTCCTGTTGCAGCATCATCCACTGCATTTTCACGTAGTCCTTTGCGTGGCCCCAGTCACGCAGGGAATCCATGTTGCCGAGGTACAGGCAGGACTCCAGGCCCTGAGCGATATTGGCAATCGCGCGGGTAATTTTGCGGGTGACGAAGGTTTCGCCACGACGCGGGGATTCATGGTTGAACAGAATGCCGTTGCAGGCATACATGCCGTAGGATTCACGGTAGTTGACGGTGATCCAGTAGGCGTACAGTTTCGCGACCGCATACGGAGAGCGCGGATAGAACGGCGTGGTCTCTTTCTGTGGAATTTCCTGTACCAGGCCATACAACTCAGAGGTGGACGCCTGATAGAAACGGGTTTTCTTTTCCAGGCCGAGGAAGCGAATGGCTTCCAGCAGACGCAGGGTGCCCATGGCATCCACATCGGCGGTGTATTCCGGAGATTCAAACGAAACGGCTACGTGACTCATCGCGCCCAGGTTGTACACTTCGTCCGGCTGCACTTCCTGCAGGATACGGGTCAGGTTGGAGCTGTCGGTCAGGTCGCCGTAATGCAGATGGAATTTCGGGTTGCTGGTGTGCGGATCCTGGTAGATATGGTCAACGCGTTCCGTGTTAAAAGAGGAAGCGCGGCGCTTAATGCCATGCACTTCGTAGCCTTTTTCCAGCAGAAGCTCTGCCAGGTAAGAACCATCCTGACCGGTTACGCCGGTGATGAGAGCGACTTTTGACATGTTTTTATCCTCTGTACTTATCAGAAATTAATCAGTTTCAACGCGTTCGCGTATCACCACTGCGGGGTTGCCACGGCAAATCACGTTTGCCGGAAGCGATTTAAAAACGCTGCTTCGCGCACCAACGACGGTGCCGTCGCCAATTTCAATGCCGGGAGCGACAAACACATCCGTCGCCAGCCAGCATTTCTCGCCAATCACAATCGGTGTGGCGGTAATATCAAAATGTTGACTCTGAAAGTCATGACTTCCGGTACATAAATAACACTTCTGTGAAACCACCGAATTTGCGCCGATGGTAATATCGCCCAGCGTATATAACACGGCGTCGTCGCCTACCCAGGCATAATCACCGAGGGTTAATTTCCACGGATAAGTAATTTTCACCGACGGGCGAATCACTACGTTTTTTCCTATTTTCGCGCCAAACAGACGTAACAAAAATGCGCGCCAGCGGTAGAGTATTTGCGGTGACCAGGCAAACAAAGTGGATTGTACCGCCCACCATAATTGCACTTTAATGCCGCCCGCTCCGCGAAAACCCGTCGGAACAGAGAATCCCGATAAATCTTGCATAGTTTTTCCTTATATTCAGGATTTGTTATATAAGGCTTTTGTTTTGCCGGTAGTACGCAGGCGTAATAAATAAGACAATTCTGTCAGAAGCTTTGGCATACGTAATATTTCACGCTGTACATTTTTTGCATCCTGACACAACTGTAAATTATTGGTAGTTGATACGCCGCCCATGGAAAATTCTGACACCAGGCCTTTAATTCTTTTAAAGGCATAGCCTGCTTTATACATTTTGGCGGCCAGTGCATAATCAGATGAAACACGATATTGCATATCATACGGATTTTGTTTCAACCCCACGCAGGGGAAGAAGATAGCCTGATGACTGGCGGGCAGGCTGTGATAAATATACCAGCCGCTTTTTGCCCGACGGGTTAACAGCGTGCCATCACCAAAATCGAGCATCGCATCACCCAGATACATTGCATCATCTTTTTTATTACGCAGCTGACGCACAAATTGTGAGACGTCCTGATGAAACACATCGCCGGAATTCAGGAACAGGGCAAACTTGCCTTTGGCCATCGCGATGCCTTTATTCATTGCATCGTACAGGCCGTTATCCGGCTCGCTGACATAACGTAAGTTGTACTGCCCGTTGCGTTTTTCGAGAAACTCCGCCGTGCCGTCTGCCGACCCGCCGTCCACCACAATCCACTCAAACTGAATGCTCGGATCGTTCGCCAGATGCGCCAGTGAACGCCAGGTTTTGACGATGCCGTCATGGTTACGAAACGCGACGGTAATAACACTCAGCAGCATTGTTTTTTCCACCTTATCCGTTGTCTGCCATATTGAGCGCTTTACGCAAAATAAAGGGACAGACAATTAAAAATGCATATTCCGGGCTAAATATCGAACCGGTAAAAAACAGCGATATCGGCGTAAAAAGAAACAACTGCACGCGGAAATTGCGATTATTCCCAAAAGCGTTAATTGTCATCTTTCCGACATTAATCATGTACCATGCCGTTAATATCACTGCGAACCACGAAAAATAAATAATGAGCAGATACAAACCATTGTCTATTGTTTTTCCGACATCCGCACCGTTAAAGATTCCGAATGATGCCACATATTCGTAAAGAGATCCGAAACGCACAATCCCATCAATATGGGTCAGTGAATAACCGACCATTACCAGCGGACCAACAATGCGGTAATAGGATGACGAGCCTTCCGTCCCCAAATCCCCCAGGCGTTCCGATATATACGGAAAGGCAAACACCAGGCCGACCAAAAATACGGCCAAAGAAATAATCGCTAACGGCAGTTTTTTCTTAATAGCCTCTTTGTTCAGATACTGGAAAGCCCACTCCAATAAATAAAACAGGATAAACGTCATTACCCCGGAAAATGATCCTGAAAGAATAATCCCTGCCAGAATCATAGCATCTGCTTTAGGGGTTTTGATACCGAACTGTTTGATACAGAGCCAAATTGAGATTAACGCCAGAGCGAAGAATGC
This sequence comes from Pseudocitrobacter sp. 73, assembly GCF_008369545.1. Taxonomy (NCBI): domain Bacteria; kingdom Pseudomonadati; phylum Pseudomonadota; class Gammaproteobacteria; order Enterobacterales; family Enterobacteriaceae; genus Pseudocitrobacter; species Pseudocitrobacter sp. 73. The sequence continues at coordinate 242,038 of NZ_VTZO01000006.1, forward strand.
CGGCTCGAAATAAAGTGCGGTGGTACGCTTACCGCCGAACTTGATAAAATTCAGAACATAGCTGTTACTGTATATAAGATATTTCGAAATTGTCTCCATCAGGCTACTGCCTCCGGAGACAATAATTTGCAGCATCTCGACGGCTGCCAGCATGACGATGACGCCAATCACCATATAAAAGCCACGCAAAATTTTGCGGTGGTTATGCGGCGAGATAACCTTAAAGCGAATACTCCATACCATGCCGACAATAATCACAATGTAGACAAACAGCATCGTCGAGGTGACGTACTTGCTGGCATCGTAAGACTGGCCGAACAGATAGTTAAACAGCGTCAGCCCTGCCCCCGCGCCGAGTGCAATCATCAGTTTTTTCAGGTTAATCAGATCAACGTAGAGTAAAAGCAGCAGCGGCAGAAAAGTAACGATAGTTATCGGAAAGCTCTCACCAAGCTGGGCGATTTTAACGTTAACCAGCAAGTAGATTAACGGTAGCAGCAGATAGCTACAGATTCTGATAGAACGAGACATACTCCTCCAGCATCTGTTGGCCGCTGTAGGCCTGACGGCTCCGGGCGCTAAACTGCGCAAGCGTGGTCCCAAAAATAGCCTGAGCGATATCCACTTTCGATAGCTGCGCAAGACGCAGAACGTCGCTGTCATCGACCGTACGCCCACCCGATTTACTCAACACTTCCTGTGCGGCATCGCTGTGAGTCGCAATAACCGGCACGCCAATCGACAGCGCTTCGCACAGAATCAGCGGATAATTATCGACGCGAGAACTGAACAGCAGCGCATCCATACCGTTGAGTTTGCCCATCAGCTGGCGTTTATCGGTCAGGAAACCATGATTCACCACGTTATCCGCGTTGAACGGGGAGAATTTACCGAAGGTATGTACTTCCACTTTATCGCCGAGGGCAATCAGCGCCTGCACCAGTTGCTGATTGGTTTTTCCGTCGTAACGCAAGTCATGCGCTACCACGGCGATTTTTGGCCGCTGCGCATTTGCCACTTTGGGCTGAAGGTCGGCCAGAATGGTTTCCGTGGCCACATCAATTCCGTTGTTAATCACCAGACAGCGGCCTGCGCCGTAAAGGCTGTTGAAGGCATCGGCCACGTGATGACTGGGCGAAATAAAGTTGCAGCCCAGCGCCAACATCTGGCGAAACAGCGCGCGTTTTTCATCGACCTGCAGATGGGCACGATCGACCTTCACCGGCGGGTAGTTACTGAGGGTCGGACACTGCGTGCAGTTGCTCTTCCAGCCTTCACAGCCGTCAAGAAACGCGCAGCGACCCGTGACGCTCCAGTGATCGTGCAGCGTCCAGACGAAAGTGACGTCAGGTTTATGCGCTTTCACCCGCTGGCAGAATTTCACGACCTCCGCCAGATTGAGCCAGTAACTGTGCAGCACATGAAAATGCAACACTACCGGGCCGCTTGTGCGCGTCACTGTGCGATACAGCCCGTTCAGATTACCGAACAGGTCGCGGTTAAACAGACGAAACAGCGCCAGGTTCGCTATCGAAGTGGCACGCGCCGTATGCTTAATCACATTCGGATAACGGTCATGGCTTTCGCTTCTTTTACCGCCTTTGCCATAGCCGTAGATAAACTGCGAGTTCATTCCCTGCTGTAGCGCGCGCTGATGGAGATCCAGCGCTACGCCTGCCGCGCCGCCCTCTGCCAGGCGAACGTTAAATTGCATAATATTCATTTCAGTACCTTCACCCGCGCTTTCTCACCCACCACCAACGCATGGTCGGGGATGTTATCCAGCACCACGCTGCCTGCGCCGATGGTGACCTGATTACCAATCGTGATATCGCCGATAATCACCACGTTGGCCCCGAGTTCAACGCCGTTGCCGAGAACCGGACACGCCAGGCTGTTGGGGCCGCGATTACCGATGGTGACACCGTGACGGATGGTAAAATCATCGCCCGCCACCACGTTCTTGTTGATGACTACGGCATAACCGTGGTGAATAGTGAAGCGACGACCAATCGTCGCGGCGGCCTGAATTTCGTAGCCAAACAGACACTCGGTCACGAAGCGATAGAGCAACAACATTGGCGCGGCCCACAGATTATTGAGCACATTTTTCTTGCGCCACACAGAGCAAAAATGGGCGATGCGATAGGCCATCACCATGCAGCATGGGCGCAGGCTCCAGCTATTGGCGCGTAAATCTTCCAGCATGATTATTTCCCCCGCAGCCCGTCGGCGAGGCGTTTGCCGTTGCGCACTGAAAACAGCGTTAATAGCGTGCGCCAGTTCATGCGTTTATTGCGGATCTGATACAGGGTGAAGAGCTGGTATTTCTTGCTCGCCCGGTCAAATTTGTCTTTGTGTTTGCGGTAAAAATGGAAGTAACCGGAAAACTTTTTCGGCGAATTGGTGATTTGCATCTCACCGTGGTTGATGTGCAGGATCTGCGTCGCTTCTTCGATTTTCCACGGCTCGCCGTAGGCCACCACCATGCGCAGGAAGATGTCGTAATCCTGCGCCGCTTTCAGTTGCGTATCGAACAGGCACTCTTTGAAACGCCACGCCGAACTAAACACCTGGTTGCCAACAATGTTGCGTTTATAGAATAACGTGCGGGAAAACGGCGATTTCGGATACAACGGCAGGCTCGCCGGCTGTGAGTAGACTTCGCCCTGGCAAAGATAGTCGTTGGCATAAAGAAACGCGTGGGTCACCAGCTGGTGCTTTTGTTCGAGAAACACCGACAAACGGTTTGGCGTCCATTCATCGTCATCATCAATACCGGTAATAAACTGGCCTTTCGCCTGCATAATCGCCTGGTTACGCACCGCACACGCGCCGGAATTAACGTCGTTATGGATGTAGTACACGCGAGGATCATTCAGGTCGGTGACAAATTGCTGAAGCTGTTCGTATGATTCGGAGCAATCATCGACGATGATCATCTCCCAGTTCGGGTAATCCTGGCGCAGCACCGATTTGATGGCGCGGATAGCCAACTGCTGGCGATTCCAGGTCGGCATATAGATAGAGATCAATGGATTTTCTGTGGTCATGAGGATCCCCCGGAGAAGCAAAGTCATGGCATTTTCCCCCTCACCCCGGCCCTCTCCCTCAGGGAGAGGGAGAAAACCAGCACCGTACGATCCCCTCTCCCTGTGGGAGAGGGTTAGGGTGAGGGCAAACACACCTTATTTAGAATCAGATTTATATTCGTATTCGTAGTAGCCGTAATCCTGATAGCCCGTCGCGCGACGGAAGATGGAGTTCAGGATCACCCCTTTCACTTCAATGCCGTTTTGCTCGAAGCGGCTAAGGCTGGTTTCCACTTCTTTCAGGGTATTGACCGCGTAGCGCGCTACCATCAGCGTGGTGCCCGCGTGGCGACCGACAATGGCGGCATCGGTGACCGCCAGGATTGGCGGCGTATCGATAAGGATCAGATCATAGTTGGCGCTGGCCCAGCTCATCAGTTCGCCGAATCGCTCGCTCATCAGCAACTCCGACGGATTAGGCGGTACCTGACCGCGCGGTACCAGATCGAAGTTGTTAATCGAAGTGCGTTTCGCGCAGGACGCAATATCGGCTTTCCCGACCAGCACTTCTGACAGACCGTTATCGTTGCTGGTCCCCAGCAGTTCGTGGGTATAGCCTTTACGCATATCACAGTCGATCATCAGCACGCGCTTGCCGGTCTGGCTTATCACCGCCGCGAGGTTGGCGCAGACAAAGGTTTTACCAATAGACGGGCTGACGCCGGTCATCATCAGCACCTTGTTACCCGCCTGCATCATCGCAAAGTGCAGGCTGGTTCGCAGGCTGCGCACCGCTTCAATCGCCAGATCCGTTGGGTTACCGACCGCCAGCAACTGGCTCTGTTTATAGCGTTTAACGCCTTTCACCGTTTTCACGCTGTCACGTGCTTTCTGCCACTCCGACAGCGGAATGCTGGCATAAACATTAATACCATGCTCTTCCAGCACCTGCGGGCTTTCGATACCACGGTTAAACAGCGAGCGCAGCAGCACGCCAACGATAGAGAGCATCAGGCCGAGGATCAGACTGCCGAGAATAATCAGCGCTTTCTTCGGCTTCACGACGCCCGGTTGTGCAATCGCCGGGTCGACAATACGCACATCACCCACGGTACTGGCTTCGGTGATTTTCAGCTCCTGCTGTTTATTCAGCAGCTGCATATACACCTGTTGCCCGGATTCCACATCACGCGTTAAACGCACAATTTCCTGCTGGGTTTTCGGCATCGCGGTCACCCGTTTCGACAGGCGTGCTTTCTCTTCTTCCAGCGCCCGACGTTTTTCCAGCAACGTGCGATACGCAGGGTGAATGCGGGTGTAGAGCTTAGAGATTTCCGCTTCTTTAAAGGTCAGTTCATTGAGCTGTGCGTCAATGTTAACCATCGAGTCCAGCACGGATTTCGCTTCCAGCGGCAGGTCGACGGAGTCTTTCTGCTGGCGATAGGCATTAAGGTTGTTTTCCGCAACATCCAGATTATGGCGCACCACCGGCAGCTGTTTATCGAGGAAGGCGAGGCTTTTCGCCGCTTCTTCGGATTTGCGCGCCACGTTCTGTTCGAGGTAATTACGCGCAATGCTATCGAGGATCTTGCGGATCTGCTCTTTATCTTCGCCGGTAATGCTGAGGGTCAGCACGCCGGAATCTTTACCATCTTCCGTGACGCTCAGGCTGTTTTGCAGCGAATTAATCATGCCGAGCGTGGAGAATCGCGTCAGGGTAAACGATGCGCCTTCATGGGCGGCAATTGCCGTCACCAACAGTGACACGCCGCCTTTCTCCAGCGGTTTGCCTACTTCGCCCTGGGCGCTGAAGCCATCATCATTGCTCAGTTGATAGCGCGTCGGGCTCAGCACTTCCAGCGTAAAGGTGCTTGCCGCCATCGACTGCGGGCGATTAAAAGTGCTGACTTTAACCGTTTCATTTTTGCGCCCCATCAAGCGATCCCACCCTGCGCCAATCAGCGGGAAGGTGTTTTTCTCAACCGAAATATCGAGGTCAAGGTCGTCAACAGTTTTGCCCAGCACCAGACGCGAGGTGATCATTCTGATCTCCGCGTCAGACGCGGGCGGCTTATTGCTCAGAGCGCTGCTGATATCCTGCACCAGCGCGCTGCCCTGATTTTGTTCAATGCGCACCAGCGCATCGGCGCTGTAAATCGGCGTGGCAAAAAGGGTGTAGATAATGCCGACCAGCGTGAACACGCCGGTAATACCCAGCACCCACCATTTTGCTTCGATGACCGTGCCCACCAGGCGACCAATATCAATTTCATCACTGCCCGTGGTCTGCGGGGCTATCTGTTTTACTTTTTCTGTCATTGTTATCCCTGCTGAGCTTTCAGTGCCTGCGCCCACTGTTGAGCAGACCGGTCGAGTAACTGATATACCGCTTCAAAGGCTTCACGGCTTTTGCGATAGGGATCGGGAATGTCGCGTTCATCATCCCAGTGCCCAAACAGCATTACCTTGCCGCGCATTTCCGGCGCGATGTCATGCAGTTTCGAGATGTGGCGGCGTTCCATTGCCAGAATCAGGTCATACTCCCGGCACATCGCGCCGGAAATTTGGCGAGCGCAATGCCCGTCAAGCGAAAGTTGATGGTCTGCTGCCACGCTCACCGCGCTGGCATCTGCCCCCTTCCCCACCAGTGCGCCCAAACCTGCGGACGCAATGGTTACCGACGGCAAATGGCTTTTCAGCAGACGCTCCCCCGTTGGGGAACGGCAAATGTTCCCCACACATACCACCAGAATTTTGTTAAACATGTCGGCTTACCACGTATGGACATCTTTTGCCGTGTCCGTCATGTAGCGAACGCCACTGATGGTCGGCAACAGTTGGTTGATCAGACGGTTCCAGCGCGTCACTGGCGCGGTCGTCACGTACACGACGTCATACGGCTGCAGCACGAAGTTGGTCGCCATCACCAGCGAGGTGGCATCGGACATATCCAACTGATAAACGTTCGCCATCTTGCCGTTGTTGCCCTCTTTGGTTGGGCGGATCACGAAGATACCGCTGGCGTTCGAGGAGGTGAGATCCAACCCTTCCGCCTGGCCCAGCGCTTCGGTCAGCGTCATGCCGCTGAAGTCCATTTTGAGGGTGCTCTGTTTCTTCACTTCACCCATCACGAACACTTTCAGGTCATCGTTGCGTGGCACAAACAATATGTCGCCCGGATACAGCAGTCGGTTCTGTTTCAGGTCGCCGTTCTGCATCAGCGCCTGAATGGAGATGCGCTCTTCACGCCCGTTATGCGTCAGCACCACGTTGCGCCAGTCGGCCATGTCGGTCAGGCCGCCTGCGGCGTTAATGGCATCCAGAACGGTCAGCGGCACGTTAGTAATCGCCTGCTGCCCCGATTTATTTACCTGCCCGGACACATACGCTTTCTGCGAGCGGAACGCGGCGACGTTCACATCAACTTGTGGGTCGGTGATGTAAGCGGCCAGGCGTTGGCTGACAACCTGGCGGATTTCCGAGAGGGTTTTGCCTTTCACCTCAACTTTACCGATGTAAGGGTAAAAAATGGTGCCGTCAGGCTGCACCCAGTTCCCGGTGTCGCTGGAGCTGCGGTACTGGCCTGCCGGGGTGGTGAGTTCCGGGTGATCCCAGACGGTGACGTTCAGCACGTCACCCGGCCCCACGCGATACTGATAATTGCTTAACTCCTGATCCAGCGAGGTATTTGGCTGTGCGACATTGGGTCGTGGGCGCAATTGTTCAATCAGTCGCGGGGTCAGCGGATAAACATTCACCATCTTGTCGATGTCAAAATCAGCGTCTTGCTGTTTAATGACATCTTTCCCGTAGGTAGACATATTGCTGCCAGGAAAGACAGTGCAACCACTCATAAAGGTTACCGACACCAATAATGGCATCAATTTTAGTTTGGATTTCATCATTGATTATTTATCACTTTGGCAGAGAAATTATCCTGTGCGAATTAAATAAACCCGAACATCTCTATTACCTGAGCATTCAGAATGCATTTAATCGTGCGTGAATATAAATGGCATATATCCTAAAAAAGATTGTATTCATCCGCAGGCTATTGACAGAATAATCGAGGCTGATTATCTCGCCTTCAGGCACGCTACCGCCCTTGGCTTTAAGCTACCAAATCACCTAAAATTCAGAATGTTAGAAATAAGTCTACATTTTCGACATTGAATAAAGATTATTCCTGGCATTAAACTTTTCGGCGCATAAATATCTGCCGGATACGTTCCCATGCCTTTTAACATTCAATGCCGGAAGAATTGTTACAGCAATGCAAACAGCAGGCAAGGTAACGACGGCTTAAAAATAGTTTTTAAGAATAATATTAAGCGCCACAAAAACGTTTTTTTAGGATTTTATTTATATTGACATAAAAGAATTATCATAAATGTCGGTATGTTATTTCAGCAAGTATTGGCACTCGCTATAATAAACAAGAGAAAACATAAGGTTTAATTACCCACGACCAGGCATTTTTCGTCAGACAAATCTCAGGGAAACATTGCAATTTGCCCCGGCTTTATCCATGATCGAAGTGTGACAAATGTCATATGACTTAAGGTATTAAACAACGTATGGAATGGATTGCCGATCCCTCAATCTGGGCGGGTCTTATCACGCTTGTGGTCATCGAGCTCGTTCTCGGGATTGATAACCTGGTGTTTATCGCCATCCTGGCAGAAAAACTGCCTCCGGCGCAGCGCGACCGCGCACGCGTCACCGGCCTGATTCTGGCAATGCTGATGCGTCTGGTGCTGCTGGCCTCGATTTCCTGGCTGGTTACGCTCACTAAACCGCTTTTTGTGTTCCGCGATTTAAGCTTCAGCGCGCGTGACCTCATTATGCTCTTCGGCGGCCTCTTCCTTCTCTTTAAAGCCACCGTCGAACTCAATGAACGGCTGGAAGGTAAAGACAGCGATAACCCCACCCAGCGGCGCGGCGCGCGTTTCTGGGGCGTCGTCGCCCAAATTGTGGTGCTGGACGCGGTCTTCTCGCTCGACTCGGTGATAACGGCGGTCGGAATGGTTGACCATCTGGCGGTCATGATGGCGGCGGTGATTATTGCCATCAGCCTGATGCTGCTCGCCAGTAAAGCTCTCACGCGCTTTGTGAACAGCCACCCGACTATCGTTATTCTTTGTCTCAGCTTCCTGCTCATGATTGGTTTCAGCCTGGTCGCAGAAGGCTTTGGCTTTGCCATTCCGAAAGGCTATCTGTACGCGGCGATTGGCTTCTCGGTGATGATTGAGGCGCTGAACCAGTTGGCCATCTTCAACCGTCGTCGCTTCCTGACAGCAAACCTGACGATGCGCCAGCGCACGACCGAAACGGTGATGCGCCTGCTGAGTGGGCGAAAAGAGGACGCCGAGCTGGATGCCGATAGCGCATCCATGATTGCCGACCATCGGGACGATCCTATCTTCGAGCCGCAGGAACGGATGATGATTGAGCGCGTGCTCAACCTCAACCAACGTACCGTCAGCAGTATTATGACCTCGCGCCACGATATTGAGCATATCGATCTCAGCGCCCCGGAAAGCGAAATCCGCGCGCTGCTGGAGAAAAACCAGCACACGCGTCTGGTTATCACCGGCGGCGATGATGAAGAAGAGCTGTTAGGCGTGGTACACGTGATTGATCTGCTGCAACAGTCCCTGCGCAATGAGCCGCTGGACCTGCGCGCGCTTATCCGCCAGCCGCTGGTCTTCCCGGAAACGCTGCCGCTGCTCTCCGCACTGGAACAGTTCCGTAACGCCCGTACCCACTTCGCTTTCGTAGTCGATGAATTTGGTTCGGTGGAAGGTATTGTGACGCTCAGTGACGTCATGGAGACCATCGCCGGCAACCTGCCGAACGAAGTGGAAGAGATTGACGCCCGCCACGATATTCAGCGCAATCCGGACGGTACCTGGACGGCGAACGGGCATATGCCACTGGAAGATCTGGTGCAGTACATTCCACTGCCGCTGGACGACAAACGTGAGTATCACACCATTGCCGGGCTGCTGATGGAACATTTGCAACGCGTACCGACAGCGGGAGAAGAGGTGCAAATTGGCCCCTTCACGCTGAAAACGTTGCAGGTTGAAAGCCACCGCGTGCAAAAGGTCCAGATTATCCCACCGCCGCAGGAAGAGGATGAACTGAACTACGAGGTGTAATGCACATAAGGGCTGATTATTAATCAGCCCTTTTACCTTCTTGTCTTCTATCAATTTTCCCGCACATTTCTTCTGCCCTACCGCGCACATTTGCCCTACGCTTATACACGAGCCCTTTTTCAGGTGGGCCATGACCACCGCATTCATTAATGAGATAACATTATGGAATTAAAGGATTATTATGCGATTCTGGGGGTTAAACCAACGGACGATCTGAAGACCATCAAGACCGCCTACCGCCGTCTGGCGCGCAAATATCACCCCGATGTCAGTAAAGAAAACGATGCCGAAGCCCGCTTTAAAGATCTCGCCGAAGCCTGGGAAGTGTTGAAAGACGAGCAGAAGCGCGCCGAATATGACGAGCTCTGGGCGCATCGTAACGATCCGCAGTTTGGCCGCCATCAGCAGGGCCACGAGCAGAGCTACAATCAACAGGATTTTGACGATATTTTCTCTTCGATGTTTGGTCAGCAGGCGCATCACGCCCGCCGCCAGCGCGCGTCGCGCGGCCAGGATCTGGAAATTGAAGTGGCGGTGTTCCTCGAAGAGACGCTGGCCGAGCAGCAGCGTACTATCAGCTATAAAGTGCCGGTGTATAACGTCTTCGGCATGGTTGAGCAGGAACTGCCGAAAACGCTGAATGTGAAAATCCCTGCGGGGGTCAGCGACGGGCAACGTATTCGCCTCAAAGGCCAGGGCACGCCGGGCGAAAATGGCGGGCCAAACGGCGACCTGTGGATGATTATTCACATTGCGCCGCATCCGCTGTTTGATATCGTCGGCCATAATCTGGAGATCGTACTCCCGCTGGCGCCATGGGAAGCTGCGCTGGGTACCAAAGTTGAAGTACCTACGCTAAAAGAGAGCATTCTGCTGACCATTCCACCCGGCAGTCAGGCCGGACAACGGCTACGCATTAAGGGCAAAGGGCTGGTCAGTAAAACCGTCACCGGCGATCTGTTTGCGGTGATTAAAATTGTAATGCCGCCGAAACCGGATGAGAAAATGCGCACGCTGTGGCAACAACTGGCTGAGAGTCAGGCCAGCTTCGACCCGCGTAAAACATGGGGGAAAGCATAATGACGACCGTTACCGTAACCTTAACCGTCACTGAATTTTGTCTGCGCACGGGAGTGTCATCCGAAGAGCTGGATGAAATTGTCGGGCTGGGGATGATTGAACCGCGCGTTTCGCAAGCACAGGAGTGGCTGTTTGATGACCATGCAGCGGTGGTGGTACATCGCGCCGTGCGCCTGCGTCATGAGCTGGAACTCGACTGGCCGGGGATCGCCGTGGCGTTGACGCTGCTGGATGAGAATGCGCGGCTGGCGCGGGAAAATGAATTGCTGAGACAAAGGCTGGAGCGGTGGTAGAACTCCCCCCTCACCCTAACCCTCTCCCACAGGGAGAGGGGACAGAGTGTGCTAATCTACATGTTCTGCGCGGGTTTTCTCCCTCTCCCTGTGGGAGAGGGCGGGGTGAGGGGTGTATGTCTTAATGACTCTCTAAAAACTGCTTCACATCCTTTCCTGACTGCCTGTCCTTATTTTTGTCCGCCCAGTCGCTCAGGCGGCGGCGCGCTTCGCTTTGCAGATGCTTACGCAGCGCCTGATCCACCTGAAGGCTGTAATTCAGCGCCTGCCACTTGCCGTAAACACGTAGCGGAATGGCCGTCTCTTTGAGGATCTGAACCAGCGAGCTTTGGCCCTGCCAGCCGTCAACTACGCGGACGTTAAACTGCATGTCGCCCTCTTCTTTGACCAGATCCAGCACACCTTTACCATTAACCGCCAGCAGCGGCGACTCGCCCTGCATATCGCTCAGGGTCAGTTTGCCGTGATCCAGGCTGAACGCCGTCGTCAGGTTATCAAGCCGCGTGGCGCTGTCGTAGCTTTCCTGCGCTTTAACATCGGCGCTGCGCTCAACCGCCTGCTGTACCAGTTGCTGGAAGTTCAGGCCTTCCGCGCGCACGTCTTTCAGCGAAATATCCGCTTTCCCTTCCCAGTTGCGACGGAAGCTCTCAGCGTCAATGGCCGTACCGGCAAACTCACCGTCCAGCGTTAAGCGCCCCGTCAGGTCAATAGGATAATTAAAGGCTTTCAGCAGGCTGCCAATCTGGACATTCTCAAGCTGCGGATGGAATTCCGCCGCAGGCGTTAATTTCCGGGCATCCAGTTGGCCAGGCAGAGAGAGTTTTCCACCGTCCAGCGTGCCTTCAAGCCGGGTAATATCCAGCAGACCACGCGTGTTGGTCGCCTGATGCGCCACATTGGTGAAGTTCATTCCGCGCCAGGTCAGCTGTTTTGCGACCAGCGAAATCGCGCCATCAAAGCTTTTCAGGCCGCTGTATTGCGGAACGCTGTCGCTGTCGGCAATAACCGGACGCGCCTGTTTTGGCGCACTCTGCGCCTGCTGGACACCGTTGGCGTCGGTCATGGCTGCGCTACGGGTTAACAGGTTATCGAGATTGAGCTTGTCAGACTGCAAATCGAGCGTCCATACCGGATGGTCGCTCAAGACCACGCTGCCAGAGCCGCGCAGTGAGCTGTCGTTAGCTGTAAAATTGATGTCGCTGAAGCTCAGGGTTTTCTGCTCTTCCTGCCAGCGCGCATTCACGCTACCTGCACCGCTGATGCCCTGCGAAGGCAAATCAGCGCCCTGAAGTTGCCAGGTGATTTGCGAGAGCTGCGCGTCCAGACGATGTGGATAATCGCCGGCCTGGATACGTGCGGTCAGCGCCAGTGCTAAATCACGTTGATCACGATTGATGCGCCCAGAAAAATCGAGTGTTGCCACGTGATGTTCGTCCTGCTCCATCTCCAGACGGATGTCACGTACTGTAACCTGTTCATCATCAGCATGCTGGAATACCAGCACGCTATCGGCCACTTTGAGACGAGAGATATCAAAGGACCAGCCGCGATCTTCCGGCACCAGCGGCAAGGTGTTTTCTTTCGGCACAACGGGAGCATGTTCAACCGGTGCGGCTTCACTCTGCGGCGTTAACTGGATCACCCCGCCCTTGAGCATCACCTGCTTAACCTGTAATTGATGCGAAAGCAGCGGCAGCAGCGCCACATCCAGACGCATGTTATCGGCGCGAACCAGCGGCTCCGTTGCCCCCGGTGCGGTGAGACGCATTCTACCGGACAAAATGCTGAGCTGCGGCCAGACGTGCCAACGCAGCGGGCCATCCAGTTGAAGCTGATAGCCACTGCGTGCTTCGACCTGCCGCACCATATAGCTGCGGAAGTCGTTCGGGTTGACCAACAGAACTAACGCCGAGAGGCCGGCGATGAGCACCACCAGCAAAATCATCAGCGTCGTTAAAATACGTCTCATGGCATCCTCACCAGACCAGCTTTAACTCAGTCTTTATCGATACGACTGGCGACCGCACCCTGCTGGTCACGGTACTTCGCGTCTTCACGACGGTTGTAAGGGCGTGCAGCCGGGCCAGAAAGCGGCTCAAAGCTCAGCGCGCCAATCAGCATCCCCGGACGCAGCGCCAGCGGCAATTTTCCGGAGTTATAGAATTCAAGAACGATACAACCGGACCAGCCCGGATCGATACGGTGTGCGGTCACGTGAACCATTAGCCCAAGACGCGCAAGGGAGGAACGCCCGTCAAGCCAGCCGACTAAATCCGCAGGCAGCGTGACAGATTCCAGCGTCACCGCCAGCGCCAGTTCACCCGGGTGCAAATAAAATGCATCACCTTCTGCGAGAACGATCTCTTCGCTCATCACGCGATCGAGCGCCGCGCTCACTTCCGCTTTCGGGCCGCTTAAATCAATATAGGCGGCAGTATGACCGCTGAAGGTACGAAATTTATTGCCCAGGCGCACATCAACCGTCGCGCCATTAATACGCTCGACGGGAGGACGCGGGTTAATTGCCAGTCGGCCTTCATCCAGCCAGGCTTCAATATCTCGGTCACACAGACGCATGCCATTCTCCTTTGGTACAACCAGCCCCCATGATGAGATGCGCGGGGGCGATTACTGCACGTTACACAATTCGCGTGAGTTATTCAAAAAACTGACTAATTTTCGCTTTCAGAATATCAATTGCAATGCGGTTTTTCCCGCCGCGCGGCACGATGATATCGGCATACTGTTTGGAGGGGTCGATAAACTGCAGGAACATCGGGCGAACGGTTTTCTGATACTGCGCCATCACTGAGTCCATCGAACGGCCGCGCTCGTTAACGTCGCGCTTAATGCGGCGCATCAGGCAGATATCCAGCGGGGTATCAACGAAAATTGAGAAGCTCATCTCTTCACGCAGCCGCGCTTCCGTCAGTAACAGAATACCTTCAAGAATAATGACTTTTTTCGGTTCGACGTGAACCGTCTCGGCGGTGCGGGTATGTTCTACATAGCTGTAGACCGGTAATTCGATAGGTTCGCCGCGTTTGAGCATTTGCAGATGCTGCAATAAAAGGCTGTGATCCATCGCGTTTGGATGGTCATAGTTGGTCTTAACACGCTCTTCCATCGACAAATGACTTTGGTCTTTGTAGTAGCTGTCTTCGGGAATAACGCCAATATGTTCATCACCAACCTGTTCACGCAATTCGCGATACAGCGTGCTGGCGATAAGACTTTTACCCGAAGCCGATGCGCCGGCGATGCCTATGATGACGCACTGATGAGACTTATCAGTCATAAATTTTTGCGACCTGATTAACCTGGATGATAAGGAAGGACGACGCCAGAGCGTCAAACGCGGCAATTATAGGGATTTCGCGACCGCGATACCAGTCGTATGCGCGGGATTGCGCGGGTCGACTGCGAAAAGTTCCTCTGCCACGTACGCGTCAGGGGCGAAAGCGTACGTTTTCCGTTCCGTCAGGTTGCGCAAGCAGGGTCTCAGTGCTATCTATTTATGTGCTACCCCCATATAAATTCTTAATGCTTTGTACTAGCATGGCAACATCCACTATCAGATAAATCTGAAACCACCCTGCGGCACTCTTCGCGAAAATGGTAATGAAAAAAGTATCCCGGCCAGTATTCGTTGTTCCCACTCACCCTGTGCTACGTCTGGCCAGTCTGGGTCTGGTGACGTTTATTTTCACCCTTTTTTCACTTGAGCTGACGCAACTTGGCGCGCTTCTGGCACCGCTCTGGTTCCCGACGTCGGTCATGATGGTGGCGTTTTATCGCCACAGCCGCCGCTTATGGCCCGCCATTGCCATTGCCTGTACGCTGGGTAATGTGGCGGCATCGTTGGTGCTCTTTCCGCTGCACGAGCTAAACCTCATTTACTCCGGGATTAATGTCGCCGAAGCCGTCGTGGGTGGTCTGCTGCTGCGTAAACTCTTACCCCACTATAACCCGCTGCAAAATCTTCATGACTGGATCCGCCTTGCCATTGGCAGCGCGCTGATTCCGCCGCTGGTCGGCGGGCTGATGGTGTATCTGCTCGTGCCGGGTGATAACCCGCTGCAGTCGTTTATTGTCTGGACGCTTTCCGAAGCCATTGGCGCACTGGCGCTGGTGCCATTAGGGCTGCTGTTTAAGCCGCATTACCTGCTGCGTCACCGCAACCCGCGCCTGCTGCTGGAAACGCTGCTGACGCTGGCTGTGACCCTCGCCCTTAGCGCACTGTCGATGATTTATATGCCCTGGCCCTATACCTGCATCATCGTATTTCTGATGTGGAGCGCCGTGCGCTTACCGCGTATGGAAGCGTTTATGGTTTTTTTGTGCACGGTGATGCTGGTGTCGCTGATTATGTCGGATTCCACGCTCTCTCAGCACGTTTCCGTCGTCTATACCGTTACCAATGCGTCGTGGATGCCGTTTGTGATGATTCTGCTTCCGGCGAACGTCATGACCATGGTGATGTACGCCTTTCGCGCCGAAAGTAAGCATATTGTTGAAAGTGAAGAACGTTTCCGCAATGCGATGGAACATTCAGCCATTGGCATGGCGCTGGTGGGAACGGAAGGCCAGTGGCTACAGGTGAATAAATCCCTGTGCCAGTTTCTGGGATACAGCCCGGATGAGCTACGCAAACTGACCTTTCAGGAACTCACCTTACCGGAGGATTTAGACTCCGACCTGAGTCAACGCGACAGTCTGGTGCGCGGCGACATCAACACCTACACCATGGAGAAGCGCTATTACACCCGTCAGGGCGAAGTGGTCTGGGCGCTGCTCGCCGTGTCATTAGTGCGCAACCCGGATAGCACGCCACTCTATTTTATCGCCCAGATTGAAGACATTAACGAACTGAAAAAAACCGAGCAGGTCAATCAGCGCCTGATGGAGCGCATTACGCTTGCCAATGAAGCGGGCGGCGTGGGTATCTGGGAATGGGATCTCAAGCCGAACAAAATCAGCTGGGATAAGCGGATGTTTGAACTCTACGGAGTCCCTTCACATGTGAAACCCACCTGGCAGGTTTGGGAATCCTGCCTGGTTGAAGAAGATCGCGAAAACGCGACCCGCAAAGTGTTGAACTCGCTCAAATCCAGCGCGCCGCTGATGCTGGAATTTCGCGTTAAGCTGAAGGGTAAAGTTCGTCATATTCGATCGCTGGCGAACCGCGTGCTGAATAAACAGGGCGAAGTAGAACGCCTGCTCGGCATTAATATTGATATGACCGAAGTGAAAGAGCTGAACGAAGCGCTGTTCCAGGAGAAAGAGCGGTTACATATCACGCTCGACTCCATCGGCGAAGCCGTCGTGTGTACCGATAGCAACATGAATATCACCTTTATGAACCCGGTGGCGGAGAAAATGAGCGGCTGGACTCAGCAGGAAGCGCTAAACAAACCGCTGCTTTCCGTCCTGCATATCAGCGTCGGCGATCATGGCCCATTGATGGGGAATTTCCATACGGGCGATCTCTACCGCAGCGACATTGACGACGATTTAGTCCTGCATAGCCGACACGGCGGTAGCTTCGATATTCAGTACAGCATTACCCCCCTGAGTACCCTGAATGGCGAAAACATCGGTTCAGTGCTGGTGATTCAGGATGTCACCGAATCACGCGAGATGCTGCGTCAGCTCAGCTACAGCGCTTCACATGATGTGCTGACCCATCTGGCGAACCGGGCTAGTTTTGAAAGCCACCTTAAGCGCCATCTGCTCAACATTGATAACGCGCAGGAACGTCATGCGCTGGTGTTTATTGACCTTGACCGCTTTAAGTCTGTGAACGATAACGCGGGACATGCCGCCGGTGATGCCCTGCTGCGCGAGATTTCAGCCCTGATGCTCAGCCTTGTGCGAAAAGGCGATATTCTTGCCCGCCTTGGCGGTGATGAGTTCGGCCTGCTGCTGCCGGAGTGTAAAGAAGAGGACGCGCACGATATTGCGCAGCGCATTGTCGACGGCGTGAATAACTACCACTTTACCTGGGAAGGCCGCGAGCACCATATTGGTGCCAGCGTGGGGATCACCTTTATCGACAGGAATAATACCTCTCTGACCGATCTGTTATCGCAAGCGGATATCGCCTGCTATGCCTCGAAAAACAATGGCCGCGGACGGGTGACGATTTACGGCACGCACCCGGATGCCATGCCGCGCGTCCAAAACCGATTATCACAAAAAGAGTAAGCCTTTAGGGGGCCCAGTCTTCCGTATACCAGATATGCAGCAGCGCATAAGAGCGCCAGGGATGCCAGCGCTCGGCATAGAGGCGGATCTGCGCGGGCGTCATGCCGGGGAAACGCTGCTTGATCAAATAATCATCCGGCAAAAATACATCGCTGGCCTGCCAGCCGCGCAGGGCAAAATAGTTCGCCGTCCAGCGACCAATCCCGGGGAAGCTTTGCAGTGCTTTCATTCCCTGCTCAATATCCTCGGGGGCGTTGAGCGGCAGCTCGCCGGTTAACGCCGCCCTTGCCAGATAGATAAGCGATTCCGCCCGCTTGAGCGGCATACCCAGCGCCTTAAGCCGCTGGGGATCGGCATTCATCAACTGTTCCGGACGTGGGAAAAGGTAAAAGTCGGTAAAATCGGGCAAGGGGTCACCCACCGCGGCGACCACTTTGCCGGTTAATTTTGCCGCCATTGATACGCTCACCAGTTGGCCGAGTATCGCCCTGACGCCTTGCTCGAACGCATCCATCGCGCCCGGTAAGCGTAACCCTGGTCGCGCGCTCGCCAGCGTGCCAAGCGTATCATTAATTGTCTGAGGCTCACATTTAAGATCCAGCAAGTGAGAGATTCGCGTCAGGCAAGGCTGCGCTACCGGTAATAAGCCTTCTGAAAGCGTGACGCAAAGCACCTGCCGCGTTTCATCCGGCGTCATAGTGATGACGCCGCAATGCCCGTTGTATTCAAAACTGCGCGTGTATCGCCCTTCCTCAAAACGCTCGATGCCTGCCACCGCACGCGCCTGTAAAAAACCCCACATCCACGGCCAGTCGTAAGGTGCCTGCCACGTTAATTCGAACATATTTTCTCCCCGGTTTGCGCCTACAGCATAGCGGCAAACCGGCTTTTGTTCCTTGCTTTCATATTCCGACTTGTCGTCAGGAAAAAATGCAAGTAAAGTCGCCCCCCTTCTTCACCGGCATGGGGATTTAAAGGTGTTTATTGGTTTTGACTACGGTACGGCAAACTGTTCAGTGGCGGTGATGCAGGAGGGAAAACCTCATCTGTTGACCCTGGAAAACGGCAGTTCGCTGCTGCCTTCGATGCTCTGTGCCCCCACCCGCGAAGCGGTCAGCGAATGGCTCTACCGCCATCATCAGGTACCCGCCACGGGCGATGAGACCCAGGCCTTGCTGCGCCGGGCGGTCAACTATAATCGCGACGAAGATATCGACGTATTGAGCAACAGCGTGCAGTTCGGACTGGCATCTTTGCGCCAGTACATCGATGACCCGGAAGAGGTCTACTTCGTCAAATCGCCAAAATCATTCCTCGGCGCCAGCGGGCTGAAGCCGCAGCAGGTAGCCGTATTCGAAGACCTCGTGTGCGCGATGATGCTGCATATTCGCCAGCAAGCGCAGGGTCAACTACCTGAAAGCATTGATCAGGCGGTCATTGGTCGCCCCATTAACTTCCAGGGGCTCGGCGGGGACGACGCTAACGTGCAGGCGCAGGGTATTCTCGAACGCGCGGCGAAACGTGCTGGTTTTCGCGATGTGGTATTCCAGTATGAACCCGTTGCCGCAGGGCTCGATTTCGAAGCTACGCTGGATAAAGAGCAGCGCGTGCTGGTTGTCGACATCGGCGGCGGTACCACTGACTGCTCCGTTTTGCTGATGGGCCCACAATGGCGTGAGAAGCTTGATCGCGAACAAAGCCTGCTCGGCCACAGCGGTTGCCGCGTCGGCGGGAACGACCTCGACATCGCGCTGGCCTTCAAAAGCCTGATGCCATTACTTGGTATGGGCGGCGAAACTGAAAAAGGCATCGCCCTGCCGATTCTGCCCTGGTGGAATGCGGTGGCGATTAACGATGTTCCAGCGCAGACCGATTTCTACAGCAGCGCCAATGGCCGCATGCTGCGCGACCTGGCACGCGACGCCCGCGATGCAGAGAAAGTCGCCCTGCTCTACAAAGTGTGGCAGCAGCGTCTGAGCTACCGCCTGGTGCGCAGCGCCGAAGAAAGCAAAATCGCGCTCTCCGATCGCCCGGAAGTGGCAACGACCTTGCCGTTTATCAGCGATGAACTCGCCACCGCTATCACTCAGCAAGGGCTGGAGACAGCGCTGGACCAACCGCTGACGCGCATTATGGAGCAGGTACATCTGGCGTTAAACGCAAGCGCAGAAAAGCCGGATATCATCTATCTGACCGGCGGCAGTGCCCGTTCTCCGCTGATCAAAAAAGCGCTGGCGGAGCAACTGCCTGGAATTCCGATTGCCGGTGGCGATGATTTTGGCTCGGTCACTGCTGGTTTGGCCCGCTGGGCGCAGGTGGTGTTTAGTTAACTGCTCGCCATGTCGCAAAGTGGCTCGCACAGGCATTGACTTCCACTGGATGCAATCCTAAATTAAGGAGTGAGGGTTAGGGAGAGGTTTCCCCCTCCCCCTGGTGTCTTAGTAAGCGTGGAAGCTAATCACTAAGAGCATCACCAGTATGATGACCAGTTTCATCATAACCCTTTCCTTTTTAAGGCCCCTTCTTCGGGAGGGGCTTTCCCTTTTCAGCCCCCTGCTGAACACCTTTTCTGCATTGCTGCCGCCTCCTTTCTGGTAAGACGCGCCAACTGCTATCTGCGCCGCAAAGTCTGCCGTGCACGATTGACTTCCCGTTGATGCAACCCTAAATTAAGGAGTGAGGGTTAGGGAGAGGTTTCCCCCTCCCCCTGGTGTCTTAGTAAGCCGGTAAGCTAATCACTAAGAGAATCACCAGTATGATGACCAGTTTCATCATAACCCTTTCCTTTTTAAGGCCCCTTCTTCGGGAGGGGCTTTCCCTTTTCAGCCCCCTGCTGAACACTTTTTCTGCAATGCAGCGATTCAGGATGCACTCTAACGCAGCCTCCTTCTGCTGTGCTTCCTGCGTGTCAATTCCCCGAGCGGCCTCGCAAAGCGGCCGTGATTCGGACGATTCGTCCCTGTGTTTCATATTTCCTCCATTTTTTCCGACCATCCGATCACTAAACTAGTATCATTCCGCGAAATGGTTCAGGACGAGAAACTCATTAAAATGAAAGGCAGTAACAAATCCCGCTGGCTGGTTGTGCTGGCATTGCTGATTGTGGCCGGCGCAGTGACAGGCTACTGGCTGATGAATCGCACACCAGAATCCGCAGGCCCGGCAGCTGCCGCTCAGGGAGAGCGCCCGGCAGGCAGTGGACGTCATGGTGGCCGCTTCGGCGCAACGCTTGCGCCGGTTCAGGCCGCGACAGCAACCAGCGAAGCGGTACCGCGCTATCTGAGTGGATTAGGCACCATCACCGCCGCCAACACCGTGACGGTGCGCAGCCGCGTAGACGGTCAGTTGATAGCGCTGCACTTTCAGGAAGGACAGCAGGTAAAAGCAGGCGATCTGCTCGCGGAGATCGATCCGAGCCAGTTCAAAGTTGCCCTCGCTCAGGCGCAGGGACAACTGGCGAAAGACAAAGCGACACTGGCTAACGCCCGTCGCGATCTTGCCCGCTATCAACAACTGGTGAAAACCAATCTGGTTTCACGCCAGGAGCTCGATACCCAACAGTCGCTGGTCAGCGAAACGCAGGGGACTATCAAGGCCGATGAAGCCGCCGTTGCCAGCGCACAGCTTCAGCTCGACTGGAGCCGTATCACCGCGCCAGTGGACGGGCGCGTAGGTCTGAAGCAGGTTGATATCGGCAACCAGATTTCCAGCGGCGATACCACCGGTATTGTCGTGCTCACCCAGACACACCCGATCGACCTGGTGTTCACCCTACCGGAAAATGACATTGCCACCGTGGTGAATGCGCAGAAATCCGGTAAACCGCTGACCGTCGAAGCGTGGGATCGCACCAACAAACAGAAACTGAGCGATGGTGTACTGCTGAGCCTGGATAACCAGATTGACGCCACCACCGGCACCATCAAGCTGAAGGCGCGTTTCAACAACCAGGATGATGCCCTCTTCCCGAATCAGTTCGTTAACGCGCGGATGCTGGTGGATACTCAACAGGATGCGGTGGTGATTCCGGCTGCGGCCCTGCAAATGGGCAATGACGGTCACTTTGTCTGGGTGCTGAACAGTGAGAATAAAGTCAGCAAACATACCGTGGTTCCAGGTATTCAGGACAGCCAGAAAGTGGTGATCAGCGCCGGGCTCTCGGCAGGCGATCGCGTGGTAACGGACGGTATCGACCGACTGACCGAAGGCGCGAAAGTGGAAGTGGTGGAAGCACATAGCGCCACCAGCGATAGCAAAACGGCAGAACCCGCGACCGCCGCGGGCCATAAAGGAGCACGCTCCTGATGCACGTTTTACCGCCGAGCAACACGGGCGGCCCATCCCGCCTGTTTATCATGCGCCCGGTCGCCACCACCCTGCTGATGGTGGCGATCCTGATTGCCGGGATCATCGGCTATCGCTTCCTGCCCGTTTCGGCGTTGCCAGAAGTAGATTACCCCACCATTCAGGTGGTCACCCTTTACCCTGGCGCCAGTCCGGACGTCATGACGTCTGCCGTCACCGCACCGCTGGAGCGCCAGTTCGGCCAGATGTCCGGCCTGAAACAGATGTCCTCCCAGAGTTCCGGCGGGGCGTCAGTGGTGACTCTTCAATTCCAGTTAACGTTACCGCTGGACGTGGCCGAGCAGGAAGTGCAGGCCGCGATTAACGCCGCCACTAACCTGCTGCCGGACGATTTGCCTAACCCGCCGGTTTACAGCAAAGTGAACCCGGCAGACCCGCCAATCATGACGCTCGCCGTCACCTCTTCCGCCATGCCGATGACGCAGGTGGAAGATATGGTCGAAACGCGCGTGGCACAGAAAATATCTCAGGTTTCCGGCGTCGGGCTGGTGACGCTGGCGGGCGGTCAGCGCCCTGCCGTGCGGGTCAAACTGAATGCACAGGCCATTGCCGCGTTAGGATTAACCAGTGAAACAGTGCGCACCGCGATCACCAGCGCGAACGTTAACTCGGCCAAAGGGAGCCTCGACGGCCCGACCCGCGCCGTGACGTTATCCGCGAACGACCAGATGCAGTCAGCGGAAGAGTATCGCAAGCTGATTATCGCTTATCAGAATGGCTCCCCGGTGCGTCTGGGCGATGTCGCCACCATTGAGCAGGGTGCGGAAAACACCTGGCTTGGCGCGTGGGCTAACAACCAACACGCGATTGTGATGAACGTCCAGCGTCAGCCGGGCGCCAACATTATCTCTACCGCCGACAGCATTCGTCAGATGCTGCCGCAGCTCACTGAAAGCCTGCCGAAATCAGTAAACGTTGAGGTGTTGTCCGATCGCACCACCAATATTCGCGCCTCGGTCACCGATACGCAGTTCGAACTGATGCTCGCCATTGCGCTGGTGGTGATGATCATCTACCTGTTCCTGCGTAACGTTCCGGCGACCATCATTCCCGGCGTAGCGGTTCCGCTGTCGTTGATTGGTACCTTTGCGGTGATGGTGTTCCTTGATTTTTCCATCAACAACCTGACGCTGATGGCGCTCACCATCGCCACCGGTTTCGTGGTCGATGACGCCATTGTGGTGATTGAGAATATCTCGCGCTATATCGAGAAAGGCGAAAAACCGCTGACCGCCGCGCTGAAAGGCGCGGGCGAAATCGGTTTCACCATTATCTCCCTCACCTTCTCGCTGATTGCGGTGCTGATCCCACTGCTGTTTATGGGCGATATTGTCGGTCGCCTGTTCCGCGAATTTGCGGTGACGCTGGCGGTGGCGATACTCATTTCCGCCATTGTGTCGCTGACCCTGACACCGATGATGTGTGCGCGCATGCTCAGCCATGAATCCCTGCGTAAACAGAACCGCTTTTCCCGCGCCAGCGAACGTTTCTTCGACCGCGTGATTGCCGGTTACGGGCATATGCTGGCCCGCGTCCTCAAGCATCCATGGCTGACGCTCAGCGTGGCGCTGGGTACCCTGGCGTTATCGATTATCCTGTGGGTGGTGATTCCGAAAGGCTTCTTCCCGATTCAGGATAACGGCATTATTCAGGGCACGCTGCAGGCGCCACAATCGGCGTCTTTCGCCAACATGGTGCAGCGCCAGCAGCAGGTTTCCGACATCATTCTGAAGGACCCGGCTGTCGAAAGCCTGACGTCATACGTCGGTGTGGACGGCACCAACCCGGCGCTGAACAGCGCCCGTTTGCAAATCAACCTCAAGCCGCTGGATGAGCGTGATGACCGCGTGCAGAACGTGATTAAGCGCCTGCAACAGAATGTCGACCGCGTACCGGGTATCTCACTCTACCTGCAACCGACGCAGGATCTCACTATCGATACCACCGTGAGCCGCACGCAATACCAGTTCACGCTTCAGGCGAACTCTCTCGATGCCCTGAGTCTGTGGGTACCGCAGTTGGTCGAGCAACTGCAAACCCTGCCGCAGCTTTCTGACGTCAGCAGTGACTGGCAGGATCAGGGACTGGTGGCTTACGTTAACGTGGATCGCGATAGTGCCAGCCGTTTGGGTATTTCCATGGCGGACGTGGATAACGCGCTATATAACGCCTTCGGCCAGCGCCTTATTTCCACTATTTATACCCAGGCCAATCAGTACCGCGTAGTACTGGAACATGACACACAAGCGACGCCGGGGCTCGCGGCGCTGGATAACGTGCGCCTGACCAGCAGCGACGGCGGTGTGGTGCCCTTAACGGCCATCGCTAAAGTTGAGCAACGTTTTGCCCCGCTCTCCATCAATCATCTGGATCAGTTCCCGGTGACCACCATTTCGTTCAACGTGGCGGGCGACTATTCATTGGGCGATGCGGTCGATGCGATTATGAACGCAGAAAAGACGCTCAGCTTCCCGACGGATATTCGTACCGAATTCCAGGGCAGTTCGCTGGCCTTCCAGTCGGCGCTCAGCAGCACGGTCTGGCTGGTGGTCGCGGCAGTGGTGGCGATGTATATCGTGCTCGGTGTACTGTATGAAAGCTTTATTCACCCGATTACCATCCTCTCTACCCTGCCAACCGCAGGCGTAGGGGCGTTGCTGGCGCTGATGATTGCCGGCAGCGAGCTGGATGTGATCGCTATTATCGGCATTATTTTGCTCATCGGGATCGTGAAGAAAAACGCCATCATGATGATCGACTTCGCGCTGGCGGCAGAGCGTGAACAGGGCATGCCGCCGCATGAAGCGATATATCAGGCGTGTCTCCTGCGTTTTCGTCCGATTCTGATGACCACACTTGCTGCGCTGCTCGGCGCGCTGCCGCTGATGCTGAGCACCGGGGTCGGCGCGGAACTGCGTCGCCCGTTAGGGATTGGTATGGTTGGCGGCCTGCTGGTCAGCCAGGTGCTGACGCTGTTCACCACGCCGGTCATTTATCTGCTGTTTGACCGTCTGGCGCTGCATCTGAAAAAACGCTTCCCGCGACATGAGGAGGAGGCGTAAATGAAGTTTTTCGCTCTCTTCATTTACCGCCCGGTGGCGACGATTTTAATCTCTATCGCCATCACCCTCTGTGGCGTGCTGGGCTTCCGACTGCTGCCGGTGGCCCCGCTGCCGCAGGTTGATTTCCCGGTCATTATGGTCAGTGCTTCGCTGCCTGGCGCGTCGCCTGAAACCATGGCGTCGTCGGTCGCCACGCCGCTGGAGCGTTCGCTCGGGCGCATTGCCGGGGTTAGCGAAATGACCTCCAGCAGCTCGCTCGGCAGTACGCGCATCATTTTGCAGTTTAATTTTGATCGCGATATCAACGGCGCCGCGCGCGATGTGCAGGCCGCAATCAATGCTGCACAAAGCCTGTTGCCAAGCGGCATGCCCAGCCGTCCAACCTATCGTAAAGCCAACCCGTCCGATGCGCCGATCATGATCCTGACGCTGACCTCGGATACTTACTCCCAGGGTGAGCTGTATGATTTCGCCTCGACGCAACTGGCGCAAAGCATCGCGCAGATCGACGGCGTTGGCGATGTCGATGTCGGCGGCAGTTCACTGCCTGCTGTGCGCGTGGGGCTTAACCCACAGGCGCTGTTTAATCAGGGCGTGTCGCTGGATGATGTGCGCACCGCCATCAGCAATGCCAACGTGCGTAAACCACAGGGGGCGCTGGAAGATAACGCTCATCGCTGGCAGATTCAGACCAACGACGAACTGAAGACGGCGGCGGAATACCAACCATTAATCATCCATTACAACAACGGTGCGGCGGTGCGTCTAAGCGATGTCGCCACGGTGACTGACTCCGTGCAGGACGTACGTAACGCCGGGATGACCAATGCCAAACCCGCGATTTTGTTGATGATCCGCAAACTGCCGGAAGCCAACATTATCGAAACGGTGGACGCCATCCGCGCCGAACTGCCGGAACTTCAGCAGACCATTCCGGCGGCGATTGACCTGCAAATTGCGCAGGATCGCTCGCCAACGATTCGCGCCTCGCTGGAAGAAGTTGAACAAACGCTGGTGATTTCCGTGGCGCTGGTGATCCTGGTGGTATTCCTGTTCCTGCGATCCGGTCGCGCGACACTGATCCCCGCCGTCGCCGTTCCCGTCTCATTGATAGGCACCTTTGCCGCCATGTATCTGTGCGGCTTTAGCCTGAATAACCTGTCGCTGATGGCGCTCACTATCGCCACCGGATTCGTGGTGGATGACGCCATTGTGGTGCTGGAAAACATTTCGCGCCATATCGAAGCCGGGATGAAACCGATGCAGGCCGCCCTTCAGGGGAGCCGGGAAGTCGGGTTTACGGTGCTGTCGATGAGCGTGTCGCTGGTGGCCGTTTTCCTGCCGCTGTTGCTGATGGACGGGCTTCCGGGCCGCCTGTTGCGCGAGTTTGCGGTGACGTTGTCGGTGGCAATTGGTATTTCGCTGGCGGTATCGTTGACCTTAACGCCGATGATGTGCGGCTGGATGCTCAAGCGCCAGCCTGCCCATACGCCAACCCGTAATAAGGGACTGGGACGTTTGCTGGTTGGCCTGCAACAGGGTTACGGTAAATCCCTGCACTGGGTGCTGAAACACTCGCGAATGGTTGGTCTGGTTTTCCTCGCAACCGTTGCGCTGAATGTCTGGCTCTATATCGCCATCCCAAAAACCTTCTTCCCGGAGCAGGATACCGGCGTGCTGATGGGCGGCATTCAGGCTGACCAGAGCATCTCTTTCCAGGCGATGCGCGGAAAATTACAGGACTTCATGAAAATTATCCGTGAAGATCCGGCGGTGGATAACGTCACCGGCTTTACCGGCGGCTCGCGCGTGAACAGCGGAATGATGTTTATCACCCTGAAATCGCGCGGTGAACGGCATGATTCAGCACAACAGGTGATCGACCGCCTGCGTAAGAAGCTGGCGAAAGAGCCAGGTGCTAACCTGTTTCTGATGGCGGTGCAGGACATTCGCGTCGGCGGACGTCAGTCTAACGCCAGCTATCAGTACACCCTGTTGTCTGACGACCTGAGCGCCCTGCGCGAGTGGGAACCGAAAATTCGTAAAGCGCTGGCGGCACTGCCGGAACTGGCGGACGTGAACTCGGATCAGGAAGATAACGGCGCCGAGATGGATCTGGTTTATGACCGGGAAACCATGTCGCGTCTCGGTATCAGCGTTCAGGCAGCCAACAGTCTGTTGAACAATGCCTTTGGTCAGCGGCAGATTTCAACCATCTATCAACCGCTTAACCAGTACAAAGTAGTGATGGAAGTCGATCCGGTCTACACCCAGGACGTCAGCGCGCTGGATAAAATGTTCGTCATTAACAACGAAGGCAAAGCGATTCCGCTTTCTTACTTCGCCAAATGGCAGCCCGCTAATGCACCGCTCTCGGTGAACCATCAGGGATTATCGGCGGCGTCGACGGTGTCGTTTAACCTGCCAACCGGGAAATCACTGTCGGAAGCGAGCGATGCAATTGACCGCGCTATGACTCAGCTTGGCGTGCCGTCTACGGTGCGCGGATCGTTCGCCGGTACCGCACAGGTGTTCCAGGAGACCATGAACTCGCAGATAATTTTGATTATCGCCGCCATCGCCACCGTCTACATTGTGCTGGGGATGCTGTACGAGAGCTACGTTCACCCGCTGACTATCCTCTCCACGCTGCCCTCGGCGGGCGTCGGCGCGCTGCTGGCGCTGGAACTCTTCAATGCCCCCTTCAGCCTAATCGCGCTTATCGGGATTATGCTACTAATTGGCATCGTGAAGAAAAACGCCATTATGATGGTCGATTTTGCGCTGGAGGCGCAGCGAAACGGCAATCTGTCGCCTGAAGAAGCGATTTTCCAGGCCTGCCTGCTGCGTTTTCGCCCGATTATGATGACCACGCTGGCGGCGCTGTTTGGCGCCTTACCGCTGGTGATTTCCAGCGGCGACGGCTCGGAACTGCGCCAGCCGCTGGGGATAACCATTGTCGGCGGTTTAGCCGTCAGCCAGTTGCTGACGCTGTACACCACCCCGGTGGTTTATCTGTTCTTCGATCGTCTGCGCCTGCGTTTTTCGCGTCAATCCCGACAATCGGTAACCGAGTAAAATGACAGAACTCCCCGCCAGCGTGCGCTGGCAACTGTGGATAGTGGCGTTCGGCTTCTTTATGCAGTCGCTGGACACCACTATCGTCAATACCGCCCTCCCCTCTATGGCGGCAAGCCTGGGCGAGAGCCCACTGCATATGCATATGGTGGTGGTCTCTTACGTGCTGACCGTCGCGGTGATGCTTCCCGCCTCCGGCTGGCTGGCGGACAGAGTGGGCGTGCGCAATATCTTCTTCACCGCCATTGTCCTGTTCACCGCCGGGTCGCTATTTTGCTCACTGGCGAGCACGCTCAATGAGCTGGTGATGGCGCGCGTATTGCAGGGCGTGGGCGGCGCGATGATGGTACCCGTCGGGCGACTGACGGTGATGAAAATCGTGCCACGCTCGCAGTATATGGCGGCGATGACCTTCGTCACTCTGCCCGGCCAGGTTGGACCGCTGCTGGGTCCGGCGCTCGGCGGCATGCTGGTGGAATACGCCTCCTGGCACTGGATCTTCCTGATCAACATTCCAGTCGGCATTATCGGCGGCATCGCCACCCTGATGCTGATGCCAAACTACACGCTGCAAACTCGCCGTTTTGATCTGAGCGGTTTCATTGTGCTGGCGCTGGGCATGGCGGTGCTGACGCTGGCGCTTGATGGTCAGAAAGGGCTCGGCATCTCAAGCCTGACGCTGGGGATTCTGGTCGCCGCCGGCGTCGCCTCGATTCTGTTTTATCTCTGGCACGCCAAAGGTAACGACAACGCACTGTTTAGCCTGAAGCTTTTCCGCACACCAACGTTTTCCCTTGGCCTGGCGGGCAGTTTCGCCGGACGCATCGGTAGCGGAATGCTGCCCTTTATGACGCCGGTCTTTTTGCAGATCGGCCTTGGATTTTCGCCGTTCCACGCCGGGCTGATGATGATCCCGATGGTGCTCGGCAGCATGGGGATGAAACGTATTGTGGTGCAGGTGGTTAACCGTTTTGGCTATCGCCATGTACTGGTCACCACCACGATTGGCCTCGCGCTGGTTAGCCTCGTGTTTATGGCCACGGCGCTGGCAGGCTGGTATTACGCACTGCCGCTGGTGCTGTTTATTCAGGGGATGGTTAACTCCAGCCGCTTTTCGTCGATGAACACGCTGACGCTGAAAGATTTGCCCGATGAACACGCCAGCAGCGGCAATAGCCTGCTGTCGATGATCATGCAGCTCTCGATGAGTATTGGCGTCACCGTGGCGGGCTTACTGCTGGGGATGTTCGGCCAGCAGCACGTTGCCGCCGACAGTGGCGCCACGCATCAGGTCTTTATGTACACCTATCTGTGCATGGCGCTGATTATCGCCCTGCCCGCCCTGATTTTTGCCCGCGTACCTGACGATGTCACCAAAAACGTGGTTATCGCCCGACGAAAAAGGAGTGAACAGTGAAATTATGGCGTCCGGGGATCACCGGAAAACTTTTCCTCGCCATCTTCGCCACCTGTATCGTGTTGCTTATCACGATGCACTGGGCGGTGCGCATCAGTTTTGAGCGCGGGTTTATTGATTACATTAAGCACGGCAACGAGCAGCGCCTTGAACTGCTGAGCGACGCGCTGGCAGAGCAGTATGCGCAGCACGGTAACTGGCGTTTTCTGCGTAATAACGATCGCTTCATCTTCCAGATTTTGCGCTCATTCGAGCATGATAATAATGATGAACATCGCCCACCGGGCCCGCCAGGACCGCCGGGGCCTTCCATGCCGCCGCACGGCTGGCGAACGCAGTTTTGGGTTGTCGATCAGCGCGAACGCGTTTTGGTTGGCCCACGCGAGCCCGTTCCGCCGGACGGCACACGCCGCGCGATCGTCGTCGATGGGCTGGCCGTCGGCGCGGTTATCGCCTCACCCGTAGAGCGGCTGACGCGTAATACGGATATTAATTTCGATGAACAACAGCGCCGCACCAGTTGGCTGATAGTCGCGCTTTCAACGCTACTCGCCGCGCTGGCGACCTTCCCGCTGGCGCGCGGTTTGCTGGCTCCGGTGAAACGGCTGGTGGAAGGCACGCATAAACTGGCGGCGGGTGATTTCTCAACGCGCGTTGACGCGCGCGGCAGCGATGAACTCGGCAGGCTGGCGCAGGACTTCAACCAGCTCGCCAGCACGCTCGATCGCAATCAGCAGATGCGCCGCGATTTTATGGCCGATATCTCCCACGAACTGCGCACCCCGCTGGCGGTACTGCGCGGTGAGCTGGAAGCCATTCAGGATGGCGTGCGTAAGTTCACCCCGGAATCGGTCGCCTCTTTACAGGCGGAAGTCGCCACGCTGACCAAACTGGTGAACGATCTGCATCAGCTTTCGATGTCTGACGAAGGCGCGCTGGCGTATCAAAAAGCGCCGGTGGACCTCGTTTCCTTGCTGGAAATTGCCGCGGGCGCTTTCCGCGAACGTTTAGCCAGCCGCGGCTTAACGCTGCATCTTTCATTGCCCGAAAGCGCGATGGTCTTCGGCGATCGCGACCGCCTGATGCAGTTGTTCAATAACGTGCTGGAAAACAGCCTGCGTTACACCGACAGCGGCGGCGACGTGCATATTCGCGCCAGGAAAACGCTGCAAAACGTGACGGTTGAGTTCGCAGACAGCGGGCCGGGCGTCAGCGATGAACAGCTCGCCATGCTGTGCGAGCGTTTTTACCGAACGGAAGGATCGCGCAACCGCGCCAGCGGCGGCTCCGGCCTCGGGCTGGCGATTTGCGTGAATATTGTTACCGCCCACGGCGGCAGGCTTGATGCCGCCCATTCGCCTTTTGGCGGGGTAAGCATTAAAGTAGAATTACCGCTGGATCGCGACACATCGAGAGAGTTATGACTGAGTTACCGATAGATGAAAACACCCCGCGCATTTTGATTGTCGAGGACGAACCCAAGCTCGGGCAGTTGCTGATTGATTATCTGTTGGCGGCCAACTACGCGCCAACGCTTATCAGCCACGGTGATCAGGTTCTGCCTTTTGTGCACGATACGCCGCCGGACCTAATCCTGCTGGATCTCATGCTGCCGGGTACCGATGGCCTGACGCTGTGCCGCGAAATCCGCCGCTTCTCAGAAGTGCCTATTGTGATGGTCACCGCCAAAATCGAAGAAATTGATCGCCTGCTGGGGCTGGAAATTGGCGCGGATGATTACATCTGCAAACCTTACAGCCCGCGTGAAGTGGTCGCGCGCGTGAAAACCATCCTGCGCCGCTGCAAACCGCGTCGGGATATTCAGGCGCTGGATGCGCAAAGCCCGCTGATTGTCGATGAAAACCGTTTTCAGGCCTCCTGGCGCGATCGTCTGCTGGACTTAACCCCCGCAGAATTCCGCCTGCTGAAAACCCTGTCGCAGGAGCCGGGAAAAGTCTTCTCGCGCGAACAGCTGCTTAACCACCTTTACGACGACTATCGCGTAGTGACTGACCGCACCATCGATAGCCATATCAAAAACCTGCGCCGCAAGCTGGAAGCGCTCGACGCCGAACAGTCGTTTATCCGCGCGGTGTATGGCGTAGGATATCGCTGGGAAGCGGATGCGTGCCGGATGGCGTAATCCTCGCATAATGCCTGATGGCGCTGTGCTTATCAGCTCCGGGGCCACTCACCTGTAGGCCGGATAAGGCGTCGCCGCCATCCGGCAACAGGGGGAAGGTTTACTCCTGCTCCCCGCAGCGCTACAATGCCCGCCCTAAAAGTATGGGAACCCTCCCTGCCGCGCACACCGTGACGCGGATCTGACCTGTCATCAGAACGAGAAAATCATGTTTAAACCGGAACTCCTTTCCCCGGCGGGAACGCTGAAAAATATGCGTTACGCTTTCGCTTATGGCGCGGATGCAGTTTATGCGGGCCAACCGCGTTACTCCCTGCGCGTTCGCAATAACGAATTCAATCACGAAAATTTGCAGCTCGGCATTAACGAAGCCCATGCGCTCGGTAAAAAATTCTATGTGGTGGTGAATATCGCGCCGCATAACGCCAAGCTGAAAACTTTTATTCGTGACCTGAAGCCGGTGGTGGATATGGGGCCGGATGCGCTGATTATGTCCGATCCGGGTCTTATCATGCTGGTGCGTGAGCATTTCCCGGATATGCAGATTCACCTCTCCGTACAGGCGAACGCCGTGAACTGGGCGACGGTGAAATTCTGGCAGCAGATGGGGCTCTCCCGCGTGATTCTTTCCCGCGAACTGTCGCTGGAAGAGATTGAAGAAATTCGCCAACAGGTGCCAGAAATGGAGATTGAGATCTTCGTTCATGGCGCGCTGTGCATGGCCTACTCTGGCCGTTGCCTGCTTTCTGGCTATATTAACAAGCGCGACCCGAACCAGGGTACCTGCACCAACGCCTGCCGTTGGGAATACAACGTTCAGGAAGGCAAAGAAGATGTGGTCGGTAATATCGTCCACAAATACGAGCCGATTCCGGTGCAAAACGTTGAACCGACGCTGGGCATCGGCGAGCCAACCGACAAAGTGTTTATGATTGAGGAAGCGCAGCGTCCGGGCGAGTACATGACCGCCTTCGAAGACGAACACGGCACTTACATCATGAACTCAAAAGATCTGCGCGCCATTGCCCACGTCGAACGTTTGACGCAAATGGGCGTGCACTCGCTGAAAATCGAAGGCCGTACTAAATCCTTCTACTACTGCGCGCGCACGGCGCAGGTGTACCGCAAGGCAATTGATGATGCCGCCGCAGGCAAACCGTTCGATACCAGCCTGCTGGAAACCCTGGAAGGTTTGGCCCATCGCGGTTACACCGAAGGCTTCCTGCGTCGCCATACGCATGATGACTACCAGAATTACGAATACGGTTTCTCTGTGTCTGAACGCCAGCAGTTTGTCGGCGAATTTACCGGTCAGCGCAAAGGCGCGCTGGCGGAAGTGGCTGTGAAGAATAAATTTGCCGTCGGCGATAGCCTGGAACTGATGACCCCCCAGGGTAACGTAAACTTTACGCTGGAGCAGATGGTCGACGCCAAAGGTGCCGATAAACCCGTCGCACCGGGCGACGGTCATATTGTCTGGCTGCCGGTACCGGAAGATATCGCTTTGGATTACGCGCTGCTGATGCGTAATTTCAACGGCGAATCGACGCGTAACCCGCACAGCAAGTAGTTCATAGTGGGTAATTTCGCAAGCGAGAAGAATCTTAGAATTGGATCACATACCTAATTGTTTATTCCGGGTATTATCGCTTCGCTGAAAAACATAACCCATAAATGCTAGCTGTACCAGGAACCACCTCCTTGGCCTGCGTAATCTCCCTTACGCAGGCTAATTTTTTATCTGTCCCCTTCCTTTTCTGAAAATCAGCTCCTTCTTATCCGGCTATACTTTTTCTGCCATATACTTTTATTACGTTGAATAACGAGGAAAAAGGATGACCAACTTTCCCGCCAGCTTATTGATCCTCAACGGCAAGAGCGCGGACAATCCGCAGCTGCGTCAGGCGGTTGATACCCTTCGTAAAGAAGGCGCTGAACTTCATGTTCGCGTCACCTGGGAAAAAGGCGATGCGCCGCGCTATATCCAGGAAGCGCTGCAACTTGGCGTCGCCACGGTAATTTCCGGCGGCGGCGACGGCACCATTAATGAAATCGCCACCGCGTTGATTGAGCTGAAAAACACCAATGCTCCGGCGTTGGGGATTCTGCCCCTCGGCACCGCTAATGATTTCGCCACCAGCGTCGGTATTCCGATGGATCTGGAGAAAGCTCTGCGTCTGGCGATTTCCGGACGCGATGTGCCGATTGATACTGCGCGCGTGAACGATAAAACCTGCTTTATTAATATGGCAACGGGGGGATTTGGCACGCGCATTACCACCGAAACGCCGGAAAAACTGAAAGCGGCGTTGGGTGGGGTATCGTATTTGATTCACGGGTTAATGCGGATGGACACGCTGAAACCTGACCGCTGTGAAATTCGCGGTGAGAATTTCCACTGGCAGGGCGATGCGCTGGTGATTGGCATTGGTAACGGGCGTCAGGCCGGCGGTGGACAGCCGCTCTGCCCTGACGCACTGATTAATGATGGGCTGCTGGATTTACTGGTGATTACCGGGGAAGAACTGCTGCCTGCCATTTTCACCACCATTACACAGCAGGAAGAGAACCCGCATCTGGTGCGCGGGCGCTCTGACTGGATAGAAATCACCTCGCCGCATTCGATGACCTTTAACCTTGACGGTGAGCCGCTTAGCGGGCAGACGTTTCGCATCGATATTTTATCGGATGCGCTCCGCGCGCGCCTGCCGCCAGATTGTCAGCTATTGCGCTAGCCTGCAATAATGCCGGATGCGGCTGCGCCTTATCCGGCCTACAACTACAACGACTCCCCCCGGCAAAGTCCGCACCAGTGCCGGATGGCGGCTTCGCCTTATCCGGCCTACAACGACTCCCCCACAGGCCGGGCAAGCGCAGCGCCCCCGGCATGGCTCAATACGCTGCCACTTCCCGCGCCATCTCGCGGGTGTACTGCTGGCTGGCGTTGACCAGCATCCGCGTATAATCCGTTTGCGCTTTCCCGGCAACCAAATCGTCAACGGTGAGCGTTTCGAGGATTTTACCGTACTGCATCACCGCCACTTTCTGGCATAAGTGGGCGATGACGCCGAGGTCATGCGTCACCATCAGATACGTCAACCCCGACTCCTGCTGCAACTCCGCCAGCAGGTTTAAAATCTCCGCCTGCACCGACACATCCAGCGCCGACGTCGGCTCATCAAGCAGCAACACCTGCGGCTCCAGAATCAACGCGCGGGCAATCGCCACGCGTTGACGCTGCCCGCCGGAGAGCTGATGCGGGTAGCGCTCGCGAAAGGCGCGGTTTAACCCCACGCGATCCAGCAGCGTGTTGATTCGTCGGTCGCGATCGGCGATGCCGTGGATTTGCAGCGGCTCCTCCAGAATATCGCCAATGGTATGGCGCGGATGCAACGAACCGTAGGGGTCCTGAAACACCATTTGCACCTGGCGACAGCGCGTCCGGCTGATGCTGTGATCCAGCGGCTGGCCGTTAATCGCCAGCGCGCCCTGCCAGTGGGTAAACAGCCCGGCAAGGCACTTCAGCACCGTGGTTTTGCCCGAGCCCGACTCCCCCACCAGCCCGTAAATCTCACCCGGCTTAACGTGGAAACTCACGTCATACAGCACCTGGTTACGCTTCTCACCTTCACCAAACACCAGATTCAGGTTATTCACTTCAATCATGACGCGCTCCTTATTCCATCAGCCAGCTGGCCTGGCGCTGAAGCACCGGCAGTACCGGGCGGCGCTGATGCATATCCGGCAGCGAGTTAATCAACCCCTGCGTGTAGGGATGCTGCGCCTTATCGAGATCTTTCGCGGCAATCGATTCCACCACCCGCCCGGCGTACATCACCAGCACGCGGTCGCAAAAACTGCGCACCAGGTTGATATCGTGGCTGATAAAAATCAGCCCTAACCCGCGTGATTTCACCAGATCGTCGAGCAAGCCCAGCACCTGCAAACGCACGGAGACGTCCAGCGCCGAGGTCGGTTCATCGGCGATCACCAGTTCCGGATCGGTTATCAGCATCATGGCGATCATGACGCGCTGCCCTTGCCCACCAGAAATTTCATGGGGATAGAGCGCGTAAACGCGCTCCGGCTGGCGAATACGCACCACTTCAAGCATCTCCATCGCTTTAGTTTTCGCCTCGGCTTTACGCCCAGGATGGTGCGTCAGCCATGCTTCAGCAATCTGATCGCCGACGCACACCACCGGGTTGAGCGAATATTTCGGGTCCTGCATGATCATCGAAATTCGCTTACCACGAATGCCGCGCATCTGCGCTTCCGTGGCATGCTGCAAATCGATATCACCGAACTGCATCCGCGAGGAGGTAATCCGGGATTTTTTCGGATGCAGATGCAACAGCGCACGCCCGACGGTCGATTTACCCGAACCTGATTCGCCAACAATCGCCAGCTTTTCGCGTCCCAGTTGAAAGGAGACACCGCGCACCGCGTGGGTCACCGCCTGGCCGTTAACAAACTCGACGTGCAGGTCGCGCACATCAAGCAACGGCGTATTACATGCTGCGAGGATCGAGGATGTCACGTAAGCCATCTCCTAAGAAATTGAATGCCAGACTGTTAATCAGAATCGCCAGCCCCGGGATTGTCACCACCCACCAGCACTCCATCATGTAAGTGCGACCGCTGGAGATCATCGCCCCCCACTCCGGTTCCGGCGGTTGCGCGCCAAGGCCGAGGAAGCCGAGCCCGGCGGCGGTCAGGATAATCCCCGCCATATTCATGGTGATACGGATAATCACCGACGGCAGGCACAGCGGCACAATATGTCGCCACAGCACGCGTACCGGTGATGCGCCCTGCAAACGGACTGCCGAAATAAAATCAGCCTGACGTAGCGAGAGTGTTTCGGCACGCGCCAGGCGCGCAATCGGCGGCCAGGCGGTTAAGGTAATTGCGATCACCACATGTTCAAGCCCTGGCCCTAACGCGGCGACAAACGCCAGTGCCAGCACCAGGCTTGGGAAGGAGATAAAAATGTCGGTGACGCGCATCAACACCATATCGACCTTTCCGCCAAAATAACCTGCGGTAACGCCGAGCAGCAGCCCCAGTGGGCCGACGGTAACCGACACCAGCAGTACGATGTAAAGCGTAATGCGCGAGCCGTACACCAGACGGCTGAAAATATCGCGACCAAACTCATCGGTACCAAACCAGTGCTGCGCGTTGGGCGCGATAAGCGCGTTATTGAGGTCCTGCACCAACGGGTTATACGGCGCGATGAGCGGCGCAAAAATCGCTACCACCAGCAGCAGGAAAATAATCCCGCCGCCAATAGCGGTCAGCGGGTTCCGCGCCATCTTGCCGATAAAGCCGCTCGTACGCTGTAGCGCACGTTTGATGCGCGCCGCACCTTCCCCATCACCTGCACGTACCGGCGTATCCAGAGAAACGGTCATGATTTTGTCCTCGGATCAAAGAGTTGATAAAGCATGTCGGAAAGCAGGTTGAGCATCACGAAGATAACCCCGACCACCAGCACGCAGCCCATCACCGCGTTCATATCACCCAGCAGCAGGCTGCCGGTAAGATAGGAGCCAAAACCCGGCCATGAGAAAACGGTTTCAATCAGCACGGCGCCTTCCAGCAGTGAGCCGTAGGCCAGCGCGACGACCGTCAGCAGTTGTACCAGAATGTTGCGAAACGCGTGATTCCAGATAACCTGACGTTCGGTCAACCCCTTCACGCGGGCGGTGATAATAAATTCCTGCGATAACTGCGCCAGCATAAAGCTGCGGGTCATCCGGCTGATGTAGGCCAGCGAATGGAAACCGAGCAGCGCGGCAGGCAGGATCAGATGGTTTATCGCATTCCAGAACACCGTACCGTTGCCCGCCAGTAACGCATCAACGGTCATTAATCCGGTACGACGCGGCACGAGGCCGTCCAGACCTAAATCCACGCGCCCTGCGCCGCCCACCCAGCCGAGCCACGCGTAAAACACCAGCAGCCCCATCATCCCAACCCAGAAGATAGGCGTGGAGTAGCCTGCCAGACTGATAATTCTCACCACATAGTCGGAAACGCTGTTACGACGCGCCGCCGCCAGTACGCCCAGTGGAATGCCGAGCCCGGCGCCGACAATGATCGCCATCGTCGCCAGCTCCATGGTGGCCGGGAAGACGCGGATAATATCGTCGAGCACCGGTTTGCCGGTGAGCAATGCGTTGCCTAAATCACCGTGCAGCAGGTTGCTGAAATAGATACCAAACTGCGCCGCCAGTGATTTATCAAAGCCCAGTTGCTGATAAACCTGCTGATAGGTGCTTTGATCCGCATCGGGTCCGACAATCGCCAGCACCGGGTCGATGGGCATCACGCGCCCGATGAAAAACGTGAGTAACAGCAGGCCGAATAGCGTAATTGCGACCTGCATCAATCGCTTAGAGAATCGCCGGGCGCGCGAGCCTGACGCAAGTATGACCATACTCATCCTTTATCTCCTTCGCTGACTTTATAGACTTCACGCAAAAACGTGGTGGCCGAGGGGTGCGACTGGAAATCTTTGACTTCATTACGCACCACCACCGAATCTACCATCTGCGACAGTGGTTGCAGCGCCGGGATGAGCTGGTCATAACGGGTCTGGATTGCCTGATAGTCGGCCTGCTGTTTTTGCGGGTCGCGTTCAAGCAACGCCGTATCGATCATCTCGTTCAGTTGCTTGTCGTAAAAACCGGTGCGCCAGCCCTGAAAGTTAGTCAACCGCGCTTCATCGCTGTTGTCCGGGTTGTACACCAGCGCACGCAGGCTGGAGTGCGGGTGCGGCTCCATTCCGCTGCCGCCGCGCCCCACCAGCAGGTCAAATTTGCGTTCGCGCATCGCGCCATAAATCTGGTTACCGGTGCCGGTAATGATTTTGGCGTTAATGCCCGCCTGCATCAGCGTTGACTGAACGGCAATCGCAATATTGAGGAATGGCTGATCGGCCAGCACGCGCAGCGTGGTGTCAAAACCTTCAGGATAACCCGCTTCTGCCAACAGTTTTTTCGCCCGCGGAATATCGAGCTGATAACCAGGGTCAGGCAGCGTTGACGGCATACCGGCTTTGATAGGACGCTGGTGCAGCACACCGTATCCCGGCATCAGCGCTTTGTTGATCCCCTGATAATCAATCAGATAGCGTACCGCTTCGCGCACTTTCGGGTTGGCAAAATGGGCCTCTTTCATGCTCATCGCCACGTAATACACCGTGCCTTTCTGCACGGCCTCTACCGTCAGGTCAGGGTCTTTACGCAGAGCATTGATATCGGACACGGCCATATTATTGGCGACGTCCAGATCGCCCTTTTCAATCATCAGACGCAGGGTTTGCGACTCCTGAAAATGGCGCAGCACCACCCGGCTCATTTTGGCTTCTTCCCGCCAGTAGTGCGGGTTGCGCTTCATGCGCAGCACATCTTTCGCCTGCCAGGTTTCCAGCATGAAGGGGCCGGAACCGGCTTCGTTGGTGGTCAGCCAGCGATTGCCCCAATCGTTATTGGCTTCATGCTGCTGTACGGTTTTGCTGTCGAGCACCCCCAGGTTGCCAAGCGCGCCGAGGGAATAAATCACCAGTTGCGGATCGTTAGCCTTCGGCAGCGTGATTTGCACCGTATAACGGTCGGGCGCGCTCACCTGGTTATCGATATTTTTCTTACTGAAGCCGTAGGATTTCCACACCGACGCTTGCGCAAGGTTCAGGTGCAGAATACGGCGCATCGACCACACCACATCATCAGCCGTAAGCGGATTGCCGGAATGGAAAGTGACGTTATCGCGTAAATGGAAAGTCAGGACTTTGCCGTCCGGGCTAATATCCCAGGATTTCGCCAGCGCCGGTTTCACGTTGGTCAGCTGATTGGCATCGAGCTCCACCAACGAGTCGTAAAGGTTAACGACAATACCCACCACCTCGTTCCCGGTCATCGCCGCCGGGTCGAGCGTCAGCAGGTTGTTCATATTCATACCAATGATGAGCTGATCGGGGGGCGTTTTCGCCAGCGCCGCCCCGCTCCCCATCATCAGCGACAGCGCGAGTAAACACGCGCCCGCAAGGGAAGATTTTTTCATCTGTGTATACCGTTTGTAGGGTTGAAGTATTTTTATCTGTCAGTCGTGGCTGACGGTATTGGCTTCGATATACGCAAAATTAATGTCTTCCCCGAGACCCGGCCCCTGCGGCAGATGCACAAAACCATCGACGTCCATAGGGTCCACAATCGAGTTCAGGTAAGCCGCGGGCTCATCGTAATTCAGGAATGGATGCAGCAGGCCGCGCTCGTACCAGCGACAGTTGCGAATCGCCCCCACCACCGCCAGGCTTGCCGCACCGTTGCCGTGCACTTCGCAATCCATACCGAAGGATTCCGCCAGCGCCGCAACTTTCATGGTCGGCGTGATGCCACCGACGCCGTTAGCGCCCGCACGCAGAATGTCGCAGGCTCCGGCTTTCACCCAGTCGGCGCGGCTGTGGTGCTTCCCACCAAAGCTTTCCGGGCCAATCACCGGAATAGAGAGATTTTCCGCAAGCCAGGCATAAGACGACATGCTGTCCTCCTCCATTGGCTCTTCAAACCAGGCGAAGTTGAGTTTTTCCAGCTCTTTACCAATCCATAACGCTTCGGTGCGGCTATACCAGTGGTAGCCGTCAATCATCAGGTCGATGTCCGGGCCGACGGCTTCACGCACGGCGGCGCAGGCTTTGATATCCATTTTCGGGTTCGGCGCAAAAGAAACCGGCGGCATCCAGGTGTGCAGTTTGATAGCCTTATACCCGCGCGCCACCAGCGTTTCGGCAAACGCTGCGTACTCTTCCGGCGTGGAGAGCCCGCCTTTCAGATCGTCGCCGCACATGGTGCTGCCGTAGGCCGGAACTTTGTCACGAAAGCCGCCCAGCAGTTTATACACCGGCATGTTGAGTTTGCGGCCCATTAAATCCCACAGCGCCTGCTCGACAAACGACAGCGCGCGCTCGGTCAGTTGATGTGCGCTCCCGCGCTGCCAATGGACTAAATCCTGCCAGATACGCTCGCGGTTAAACGGGTCCTGCCCGACCAGCACCTTGCGGAAAAAGGTATTCACCACAAACGGGCGTACCACTTCCGGCGGGGCAAACGAAAAACCCTGAGTGCCGTCATCAGTAGTTATCGTGAGCATCGCCATTTTTGCCAGGCTTTCCGCACCCGGGTGCGAATGGCCTGCGCTGTCGGAAACTCGACGTGTAGGGTATTGAAAAACAGTGACGTTTACAGATTCAATTTTCATTATGTGTCCTTAGTACAACAAAATAGTGGGCATTGCGGATGCCACAACCCTGTGACTTACACTTCCCGGCAAGCCGGTTTTAAGTAATTGAAAAAGCGTTTCACTGGATAATCTAAGCACAAAATATGAGGCCTGCCTCGGACAAATCCCGCTAACGATTGACTGTTTTTTGGGCATAAGCACGAGAGGACGTGACTGTTTTCACAAAAGGAGGAGGAAATGTGAGGGGGATCGTTACGAGAAAAGATAAACCCGGCGAGGCCAAACCTCACCGGGAAAGGTCATTATGCGATGGTGACTTTACCATCCAGATAGACATCCTGAACCGCGTTAATCAACTGCACGCCATCGGCCATTGATTTCTTGAATGCTTTACGCCCCAGGATCAGGCCCATTCCGCCCGCGCGTTTATTGATAACCGCCGTACGCACCGCGTCGGAAAGGTCGGTTTCACCGCCCGCCGCGCCGCCGGAGTTAATCAACCCGGCACGGCCCATATAGCAGTTCGCCAGTTGGTAGCGCACCAGGTCAATCGGGTTCTCGCTGGTGAGTTTGCTGTAGACGCGCTCGTCCGTATAGCCAAAGTTCACCGCCTTATAGCCGCCGTTATTCTCGGCCATTTTCTGCTTCACAATATCCGCGCCGATGGTCGCAGCCAGATGATTGGCCTGACCGGTCAGGTCTGCGGAAACGTGATAATCCACGCCATCTTTCTTGAACGCCGGGTTACGCAGATAGGCCCACAGAACGGTAACCATACCCAATTCGTGCGCGCGTTCAAAGGCCGCGGAAATCTCTTCAATCTGGCGACGAGACTCTTCGGAGCCGAAATAGATGGTGGCGCCTACGGCAACGGCACCCAGATTGAATGCCTGCTCGACGCTGGCATACAGCGTCTGATCAAAGGTGTTCGGGTAGCTCAGGGTTTCGTTGTGATTCAGCTTAACGAGGAAAGGAATGCGGTGCGCGTAACGACGTGAGACGGAAGCCAGCACGCCATAGGTTGACGCCACGCAGTTACAGCCCGCTTCAATCGCCAGCTCAACGATATTTTTCGGATCAAAATAGAGCGGGTTAGCGGCAAACGACGCCCCCGCAGAGTGCTCCACGCCCTGGTCAACGGGCAAAATCGATAAGTAGCCGGTTCCGGCCAGACGTCCGGTATTATAAAGCGTCTGCATGTTTCGCAGTACGGCTGGCGGACGGTTGTTATCCATCATCACCCGGTCAACGTAATCGTGACCCGGCAGGTAGAGTTGATCGGCTGGAATAGTCATACAACGATGCTGTAAAAGGCTGTCGGCGTCTTTGCCAAGCAATTGCGTAATATCAGTCATAGCGATGCTCCCGTAATGCCAACGTCGTGTCGGCGTGAATTTCCTGCCCGGAATTTTTGGGCAGCAATAAGTCTGGTCGTGGATACGGGAATTTTCCATTCTCTCGCCACTTTTAAGCGCAATCTGCTGGCACGATTCATGGACGGCAAAGTGTTACACCGGTCAAAGTTTCACCTTAAAGGTATTTAAAAGGTATTACATGGTGGTATTGTCTCTACGTACCTTACCTGTCATGAAGGATTTAAAGATGAAAACTACAGTAAAGCTGTCGTTCATGATGTTCATTGAGTGGTTTATCTGGGGCGCGTGGTTTGTTCCCCTGTGGCTATGGCTGAATAAGAGCGGATTCACGGCAGGCGAAATTGGCTGGTCTTACGCCTGTACGGCCATTGCGGCGATCCTCTCGCCGATTCTGGTCGGCTCGCTGACGGACCGTTTTTTCTCGGCACAGAAAGTTCTCGCGGTACTGATGTTTGTTGGCGCGGTGTTGATGTATTTTGCCGCACAGCAAACCACGTTTGCCGGGTTTTTCCCGCTGTTGCTCGCCTACTCGCTCACCTATATGCCGACCATTGCGCTCACCAACAGCATTGCCTTTGCCAACGTGCCGGACGTCGAGCGCGACTTCCCACGCATTCGCGTCATGGGAACCATTGGCTGGATAGCCTCCGGCCTGGTGTGCGGTTTTCTGCCGCAAATGATGGGCTATAACGATATTTCACCGACCAACGTTCCGCTATTGATCACCGCGGGGAGCTCGCTGCTGCTGGGGATTTTCGCCTTCATGCTGCCGGATACCCCACCGAAAAGTACAGGAAAACTGGACCTCAAAGTGATGCTGGGTCTGGATGCGCTGATCCTGCTGCGCGATAAAAACTTCCTCGTCTTTTTCTTCTGTTCATTCCTGTTCGCGATGCCGCTGGCGTTCTACTACATCTTCGCCAACGGGTATCTCACCGAAGTGGGTATGCAAAATGCGACCGGCTGGATGACGCTGGGACAGTTCTCTGAAATCTTCTTTATGCTGGCGTTGCCATTCTTCACCAAACGCTTTGGCATTAAAAAGGTATTATTGCTTGGTCTTATCACCGCAGCAATTCGCTATGGTTTCTTCGTCTACGGCGGTGCAGAGCAATACTTCACTTACGCCCTGCTGTTCCTCGGTATTTTGCTCCACGGCGTAAGTTACGATTTCTATTACGTGACGGCCTACATCTATGTGGATAAAAAAGCGCCGGTACACATGCGAACTGCCGCGCAAGGCCTTATCACTCTCTGCTGCCAGGGCTTCGGTAGCCTGCTCGGCTACCGTCTGGGCGGCGTGATGATGGAAAAAATGTTTGCTTATAAAGAGCCGGTGAATGGGTTGACCTTCAACTGGGCGGGCATGTGGGGCTTCGGCGCCATCATGATCGCCGTTATCGCCGTGCTGTTTATGATTTTCTTTCGCGAGTCGGACAAAGAGATCACCGCCATTAAGGTGCAAAACGACCCACGCGACACTGCACTGACACAAGGGGAAGTGAAATGAAAACAGAACGTATTCTTGGCGCGCTGTACGGCCAGGCATTGGGCGATGCGATGGGAATGCCTTCAGAGCTTTGGCCTCGCTCACGCGTGAAGGCGCATTTTGGCTGGATTGACCGTTTCCTGCCGGGACCCGCCGAGAACAATGCGGCCTGCTACTTTAACCGCGCGGAATTCACGGATGATACGTCGATGGCGCTGTGCCTCGCCGATGCCATTCTTGAGCGTCAGGGGAAGATCGACCCGGATCTTATTGGCCGTAATATTCTGGCCTGGGCGGAGGGCTTCGACGCGTTCAATAAAAACGTGCTGGGCCCAACCTCCAAAATTGCGCTTAACGCGATTCGTGAGGGTAAGCCTGTTAGC
Source organism: Pseudocitrobacter sp. 73 (assembly GCF_008369545.1). Taxonomy (NCBI): domain Bacteria; kingdom Pseudomonadati; phylum Pseudomonadota; class Gammaproteobacteria; order Enterobacterales; family Enterobacteriaceae; genus Pseudocitrobacter; species Pseudocitrobacter sp. 73. Next base: position 285,373 of record NZ_VTZO01000006.1, read on the forward strand.
GAACTGGAAAACAACGGCGTCACCAACGGCGCGGCAATGCGCGTTTCGCCGCTGGGTTGCTTACTGCCCACGGGCAATCTCGATGAGTTTATTGATGATGTGGCGCTTGCTTCCAGCCCAACGCATAAGTCCGATCTTGCGGTCGCCGGTGCGGTGGTGGTGGCCTGGGCCGTCTCACGCGCCATCGACGGCGATAGCTGGCAGACCATTGTCGATTCGCTGCCTTCAGTGGCTCGCCACGCGCAAGAAAAACGCGTGACCACCTTTAGCGCCTCCCTCGCCGCGCGTCTGGAACTGGCCTTAAATATTGTCCGCACGGCTAAGGGTACGGAATCCGCCAGCGAGCAGCTTTACCAGGTGGTCGGCGCGGGAACCAGCACGATTGAATCCGTTCCGTGCGCCATCGCAATGGTTGAACTGGCACAGGGCTGCCCTAACCGTTGTGCCATTTTATGCGCCAACCTCGGGGGTGATACGGATACGATCGGGGCGATGGCAACCGCGATTTGCGGCGCACTGGGCGGCATTTCCGCTATTGACCCATCACTAAAACAGCAACTTGATGACGTCAACCAACTCGACTTTAACCGCTATGCAACCGCGCTGGCACAGTATCGCGAGCAACGGGAGGCATTATGAAATTTGCGTCACGTTTAGCCACCTTAGGCAACCAACGGCCGATCACGGTTGTCGGCGCGGCGGTGATCGACGTGATTGCCGATGCTTATGCCCTTCCCTGGCGCGGCTGCGATATCGAGCTGCATCAGCAAGGGGTCAATATTGGCGGTTGCGCGCTGAATATTGCGGTGGCGCTGAAACGTCTGGGAATGCAGGCAAATAATGCGTTGCCCGTCGGCCAGGGTGTCTGGGCTGAGATCATCCGCAATAGTCTGGCCCGCGAGGGGCTTGTCAGTTGCATTGACGGTGTTCAGGGCGATAACGGCTGGTGTCTGGCGCTGGTTGAGCCAGATGGCGAGCGCACGTTTATGTCGTTCAGCGGCGTTGAAAATCAGTGGACTCACAACTGGCTGGCGCAGTTGTCAGTCGCTCCACAAAGCCTGGTGTCGCTTTCAGGTTATCAGCTTGCGTCACCTTGCGGGGAGTTGCTTGTCAACTGGCTTGAAAGTCTGCGAGACGTCACGCCATTTATCGATTTTGGCCCACGCATTGCCGATATCCCGGATGCACTGATGGCTCGCACTATGGCCTGCAAGCCGGTTATTTCGCTTAATCGCCAGGAAGCCGAAATCGCCGCCACACGCTTTAATTTACCGACGGAAACCCGGCAGCTCGGTAACGCTTGGCTTGCGACGTTTGGCACGCCGCTTATCGTGCGACATGATAAAGAGGGAGCATGGTACTTCAGCCAGGAGGAACAGGGGCTGGCAGCACCGTTTCCTGTGACGGTTGTTGACACCATCGGCGCGGGCGACAGCCACGCGGGCGGCACGCTGGCGGGTCTTGCTTCTGGCTGGACGCTCGGCGAATCCGTGTTGCTCGGAAACGCGGTAGCGTCCTGGGTGGTGGGTCACCGGGGCGGCGATTGCAGCCCAACGCGCGAAGAACTACTCCTCGCACACAAAAACATATAAATCACTGCGGCAGTGGCTGATGCTGTACTCAATCGGCTGCTGCTGCTGGTCAAGCGCAACCTGTTTGATAACCAACACCGGGATTTTTTCATCCATTTTGATATGCGACTGAAATTCGGCATCCGGCATCCGCGCGCTGACTCTTGAGCGTGTGCGCTGTGGAAAGATATGCTGACTGCGAAAATAGTCGTACAGAGAAACGCCTATCTCATCCACATCATGAATCAACTGGGCGGGAACCCAGGATTCTTCAATAGATACGGCCTCTTCATCCACATACCGAATACGTTTGAGCAAAAAAACGTCACTTTCCGGCGCAACGGCCAGCTGTGAAGCCACCTCTTCCGGGCAAGGAACTATACGCTTATTCACCCACAGGGTATCCGGCTTTTTCCCCCGCAGCACAACCTGTTGCGAAAATCCGCGCGCTTCCTTCAGGGAATACTCAAAAATATTATTAATTTGCGTGCCATAACCCCGCGCGCGCGTGACCACGCCTTCATCTTCCAGCGTTTGCATCGCTTTGCGCACCGTTATACGCGACACGCCCGTTAACTGGCTCAGGTCACGTTCGCCAGGCAGAATATTGCCATGTTCGAGTATTCCGCTGCGTACGGCATTTTTCACTGTTTCAGCGAACTTCAGATACAGCGGCGTGTTATCTGCCGCAGCAATACGCTCAGTAATTTGCGCAATCAGACGTGTATGTGCTTGTTCCATTTATTTTTCCCTGCAATGGGCCCCGAGCCAGTATAGGTGGCGCTACGCCGGAAGACTACTCCCGACGAGGAAATGGTGTTCATTCATTCCGCACAGCTTGCTGTAATAGTATAAAGGCCTGTTCGACCTGCGGCGGCAACGGTGCTGCGTTGCGCAACAACGCGACGGTGCGCGTGAGTTCCGGCTGCTGAAGCTGCAACACTTTTAGCTGTGGATCGCAGAGATGCGCGGTATAAAGCTGCGGCAAAATGGCCGCCGCCAGCCGGGAGCGCACCAGGCCGTACAGGGTTTCAATGTAATCAACGTGATAGCGAATATGTAGCTTGAGACGCTGACTCTCGTCCAGCGCCCCTACCAGCCGCTGAATATTGCCTTTGGAAAAGACGGCCACATCGCGGCCAGCAAGCTGCTGCCACGGAAGATGTGCCGATTGAGCAAGGGGATCGTCGGTATGCAATACAGCGACAAAAGGGTCCTCCAGCACCGGGAAAACCTGTAATGCCGGAGAGACAGAACTGTCCAGCGCGCCAATGCCGAAATCCAGTTGCCCGTTCACTATCTGCGTTGCTAACGCATCGTTAGTGAGATCGTGAAACTCCACCTTCAGCCGGGGAAAAGCTTGCGCCAGCCGTTCAGCCACGGAGGGGAACAACAGCGAACTGACCGACGGCACAAGGCCAATACGCAAAGTGCCGTCGCCCCCGGATTCGACAATTTGCCGCATATCGCTGAACGCCTGCTGGGCGACGTAGAGCACCCGCTCGGCATGAGGAAGAATGGCAACGCCCAACTCCGTCAGCGTCACGGCGGCGGCGGTCCGGTTCACCAGCTTACCGCCCAGCACCGTTTCAATCTGCCGCAGCGCGCTACTCAATGCCGGCTGACTTATCGCGAGCTTACTGGCGGTGTCAGTGAAGTGACGCAACTGAGCCAGGGTAACAAAATACTGAAGCTGCTTTAAAGAGAGTGCGGGAAGCCGTTGCCAGGGTTCAGTCATGATAGGTTTCGCATTGTTCGTTTGTTGCAGAATAACCTTTTCTTATCAGGTGATAAATTTTTTCAGCGAGGCAAACGTTTGCCATCATCTTCCACACTTCGTAAAGTAGCGCCCATATTGAATGACCGGACGATATTTATGTGTACTACTGCCTCCCCTCGCCGCCGGGCGATAGACGCCGCAAAAGGCGACGCGCCTTTCGATCTCCTGCTTACCGATACCCGCATTGTGGATATGGTCACCGGCGAAATTCGCGAAGCGGATGTGGGTATCGTCGGTGACATGATTGCCAGCGTGCATCCGAGCGGTAGCCGAAGCGACGCCGCCGAGACGCACTCGCTGGCAGGCGCTTACCTCTCACCGGGTTTTATCGACACCCATGTACACCTGGAAAGTTCACATCTTCTTCCCGCTCGTTATGCGGAAATCGTGCTGGCGCAGGGCACTACGGCAGTCTTCTGGGACCCTCATGAGCTGGCAAACGTACTGGGCGTGGAAGGCGTGCGTTTTGCCATTGATGCCAGCCGCAATCTTCCTTTGCAGGTGATGATCGCCGCACCGTCCAGCGTCCCTTCCACACCGGGGCTGGAGATGTCAGGTGCCGATTTCGCCGGCGCGGAGATGGAAACCATGCTCAACTGGCCGGAAGTGCGTGGTGTCGCGGAAGTGATGGATATGCATGGCGTGCTGAATGGCAGCACGCGGATGCAGGAGATCCTTAGCTGTGGCTTACAGAGCGGAAAGCTAATTGAAGGCCATGCACGCGGGTTGAACGGGGCCGGGTTACAGGCTTACCTCGCAGCGGGCGTGACGTCGGATCATGAACTCACCTCCGCCGACGATGCGCTGGAAAAACTGCGCGCCGGTCTCACGCTGGAAATCCGGGGTTCGCATCCTTATCTGCTGCCGGATATCGTGGCGGCGCTGAAGACGCTCCCGCATCTCTCCTCGCAGATTACGCTCTGCACCGATGATGTGCCCCCGGATATGCTGCTGGAAAAAGGCGGTATCGTGGCGCTGCTGAATCTGTTGATTGAGCACGGTTTACCCGCCGTCGATGCGCTGCGTTTCGCGACGTTCAACGGTGCTTTGCGGCTTAAGCGCGATGATTTAGGGTTGATTGCCGCTGGTCGCCGTGCGGATTTGGTGGTGCTGGATTCCCTGCAAACGATTCGACCACGCCAGGTCTACGTCGGCGGGAAACTGCTTGCCCGCGATGGTGCAATGATTGAGCCGCTGTCGGCGGCGAGTCACCCCGCATTGCCAGATACCATGCATCTTGCGCCGCTCAGCGCGGACGATTTTGTCCTGCGCATCGCCGACGTTGAACATGGCGACGCGCGGCTGAAACATATTCGCGGCGCGCGTTTTACCGAATGGGGTGAAGTTGATGTGCAAATCCGCGAGGGCCACGTTGTGCTCCCAACCGGGTTCAGCCTGATTTGGGTTCAGCATCGCCATGGACGTCACGAGGCAAAACCGCAAATCGCCCTGCTGGAAGGCTGGGGCGAACTTCAGGGGGCTATCGCCACCAGCTACTCTCACGATTCACATAATCTGGTGGTACTGGGACGCTGCCCGCAAGAAATGGCGCTGGCAGCCAATACCCTGATTGCCAGCGGCGGCGGGATGGCACTGGTGCAGCATGGCGAGTTAGTTGCCCACGTGGCGATGCCGATTGCCGGGATGCTCTCCGATCTACCGGCCCCTGACCTGGCGGCCGCATTCCGAGACCTGCGCGAGCGTAGCGGTGACATTGCCGACTGGCAGCCGCCGTATCGGGTATTTAAGGCCATTGAGGGCACCTGCCTGGCCTGTAACGCCGGGCCACATCTGACGGATTTGGGGCTCACCGATGGCGCAACGCGTCAGATTGTTGACCCCGTTATTCACTCTTCGCATCAGGAAAGGAGCGCCGACTAAATGGCCGACCACTCAATCAATACGCCTGCCTCTGAGAGCTGGCTGGAACGTTGTTTTGCCCTACGCGCTCGCGGAAGCTCTGCACGTACCGAATGTCTGGCGGGTATCACGGGGTTTCTTGCCGCCGCTTATCTGCTGGTGGTGATCCCCGGACTGCTGGCTGCGGGCGGGATGGACAAAGGCGCGGCGACCACTGGCACCATTTTGGTGTTTGTTGTCGGCACGCTGCTGATGGCGTTTTATGCCAATCTGCCGTTTATAGTTGGCCCGGGGATTGGCGGCTCGGTCTTAGTCGGAGTATCGCTGGCCGGGAACGCCGGAATTGGCTGGCCGATTGGGCTGGGAATTGCCTGCTGGTCCGGCGTGCTGTTCTTCCTGCTCACCCGTTTTGGCCTGCGTGAAGTGGTTACCCGCTCGGTGCCGCAATCCATCAAACTGGGGTTGACGGCGTCTATCGGTATTTTTGTTGCCCTGCTCGGTTTTCGTAATGCCGGGTTGGTACTGGCAAGCGCCAAAAACAACGCGTTGATGCTGGGCGATTTTCTTTCGCCGGGTGCGCTGGTGGCGCTGTGCGGGCTGTTTCTGGCGATTGCCCTGCAGGCACGTCGTATTCCTGGTGCTATCCTGTGGGCGATTCTGTGTGCGACGCTGGTGGGTATCCCGGCGGGCGTCACGCACCTGCCATCCAGCTTTATCGCCCTGCCCCATTCATTAACACCGGTGTTTGCGCAGGTGGATATCATTGGCGCGCTGAATATTGCTTTCCTGCCTTATCTGTTTGTCTTCTTCGCCTCGGAGTTTTTCTCAACCATGGGCACCACGCTTGCCGTCGGCGGTGAAGCGGGACTGCTGGATGAAGAAGGCAACATGCCGCACATCAACCGCCCGTTTATAGTTGACTCCATCGCTGCCGCGCTGGGCCCCTGGGTCGGCATTCCGGCCGCGACGGCGCTGATTGAGTCCTCAGCCTCGGCGGAAGCAGGCGGTAAAACCGGCATGACTGCGCTTGCCGCCGCCATCATGTTCTTGCTGATGCTGCTGTTCACCCCCGTTGCGCTGATGATCCCCAAAGAAGCCACTGCCCCGGCGTTGATCCTGATTGGCCTGAATATGTTTAGCGGCCTGCGCAAGGTGGATTTGGCGAATTTCACTGACGGCTTACCGGTACTGATGATGGTGATGATTACGCTTATCGCCAACAGCTTCGGGACAGGTATCGCGGGTGGATTGCTGTTCTATGTGATGATTAAAACCATTGCCGGGAAGTGGCGTGAAATCCCTCTCGGCTTGTGGATTCTGGCGATACCGCTGGTGTATTACTTTGCCACGCTGGTGCGCCATTAATCAGGCATTCATCAAGCGCGTTTTGGTGGTGTCGTGCGGGTATTTGCCTGATGCGGCGCAAACGCCTTATCCGGCCTACAAAACATTGCAAATTCAATGCATTGTGCACACTCTGTAGGCCTGATAAGCATAGCGCCATCAGGCAATTTTGCATTTGCTATCCGTCCAAATGCGGGCTTTTCAATGTGCTATTACCACCAGGCGTGAAAATGGTGCACCGGGCCAATACCACTACCAACTTCCAGCGTATCGGCCTGGGCCAGCGCGGCTGAAAGCCAGGTTTTCGCTTCCTGCACCGTGTCGCCCCAGTTGCTATGGCGTGGGCGCAGTGCCGCCAGCGCGGCTGATAATGTACAACCGGTACCGTGGGTGTTTTTGGTCATGACGCGCGGCGCGGTAAAACGCAGCTCGCCGTCGCGGGTGAACAGCCAGTCGGGGCTTTCCGCATCATCCAGGTGACCGCCCTTCATAAGCACTGCGCCACACCCCATCGCCAGCAGCGCGCGACCCTGTTCCAGCATTTCACGCTCATTACGCGCATGCGGCGCATCCAGCAGTGCCGCCGCTTCCGGCAGATTCGGCGTAATTAACGAGACCTGTGGCAGCAGACGTTGACGCAGGGTTTCAACCGCCGCGGGCGATAACAGCGCATCGCCGCTTTTGGCCAGCATGACCGTATCCAGCACCACATTTTCCACCCGATGGCGCTGTAATCGCTCCGCCACGGCTTCAACGATATCAGTTTCTGCCAGCATACCGATTTTGGTGGTATCGATGCGCACATCGTTAAACACGGAATCCAGCTGTGCGGCGACAAAATCCGGTTCAATACGATAGACGGACTGCACACCATGGGTGTTTTGCGCCACCAGCGCGGTGATCACCGAACAGCCATATGCACCCAATGCTGAGAAGGTTTTCAGATCAGCCTGAATCCCTGCCCCACCACTTGGATCGGTACCCGCGATCGTTAATGCGTTAATCCGTTTCATGCCAGTGCCTCCCCATTCAGTGCATACAGTGCATCAAGAAATGCCGGGACAAAACTGCCCGGTCCGTTATCGACCGCCGCACGACTACCGGCCAGTTTCATCAAGGCGCAGGCAGAGGCAACGTTATCCAGCCTGTCGCCCGGTAGCGCACAGCTTGCCGCGACGACCGCAGACAATGCACAGCCCGTCCCCACTACGCGGGTCATCAACGGGTTGCCGCCCGTTATCGCGATAACGCGTTGTCCATCGGTGATGTAATCCACTTCGCCCGTCACCGCCACAACGGTATTGATCTGACGCGCCAGAGCCTGCGCCGCCGGTAGCGCAGCAGCGGCGGTATCGGTGGTATCCACGCCGCGCCCGCCCGCGCTCATTCCTGCCAGCGCCATAATTTCGGAGGCATTCCCCCGAATGGCGGCAGGTTTTAAGGTCAACAGATCGTGGCAAAATTCCGTGCGCAGCGTTAACGCACCCACGGCGACAGGGTCGAGAGTCCAGGGTTTACCCGCCGCGTTCGCACTCAGCGCAGCGGCTTTCATCGCCTGCGCGCGCGGCTGCGTTAACGTGCCAACGTTTATCAATAACGCATCAGCAATGGCAGAGAATTGCGCAGCTTCCTGCGCATCAATCACCATCGCGGGGGATGCGCCGAGCGCAAGCAGTACGTTGGCGGTGAAGGTCTGCACGACGTCGTTTGTCATACAGTGAACAAGGGGGGCGTGATGACGAAAAAGATGTAACGAATGCGCGATTTGCGCAGGGCTAAGCGGCTCAGCTTGCATGGTTTGCTCCTGCCAGAACGTCCAGAAGCAATGACCTGACGGTCTCTGACTTCCCTACGCTGGCATTATCCAGATCAGGTGGTACGGGTTTTTCTCAGCCTTCACTGTGGAAGGGCACCCCGAGTCATTAATACAACAAATTCGTGTATCGCAGCAGGTTACGGCAAGTGCCGGGCGGAAGCAAGCCGCACAAACTATTTGCATTCCCCCCATCATCGGTCCAAAATTATTCACAAAGGTGATGGCGTTCCACCTTTCCCAACCGCCCTGCTGGGGCTGATGACGCCTGGTATACCCTCTTAACATGGAGGTATGTCAGGCTGTCTTTCGTTCGAAGACCCGCGCATACCTCGCAACCTGACGAGGTTTTTTTATGCCTGTTTACAACCATGCTCTGGTGCTGATCAACAGCAGTCTTGATGGCATTCCCCTGCTTGATCACGCCGCAAAAATGGCGCAGGAGAACGCGATGACGATAACCATCGCGCACATCAGCACCGATTATCGCGCCCTCAATTATGTCTCCGACAGCCTGATGGATGATGTGGTTTCGCAGGAAGTCATTCAGGCCAAAGCCCTGTTGAGCGAGCTGGCGGAATCCGTTTCGCTACCGGTACAAACGCTGGAACTGGTCACGACCCGTCGCTTTGAGGATGTCGAATCCTGTATCCGCGATCGCCGTATCGATCTGGTCATCGCCGGGCATCACAATCGCCTGCTGGGCGTGCTCGCCTCCCACTCCCTTGAGTACATCAACCATCTGACGGTGGATGTGCTGATCAAACATTTAGCATAAGGATTTACGCGCGTGATGTATCGTTCATTACTGGCCGTTATTATTGGTGGCTCTACCGGGTGTGTCATTCGTTGGTGGCTGTCGATGAAGCTCAACAGCCTTTTCCCCAGCCTGCCGCCGGGAACATTGGTGGTTAATCTGGTCGGTGGTTTCATTATTGGCGCGGCGCTGGCGTTCTTTTTGCGCCAGCCGCAACTGGACCCGGCATGGAAGTTACTGATCACTACCGGTCTTTGCGGTGGGATGACGACCTTTTCCACCTTTTCGGCGGAGATCGTCACCCTTTTGCAAAACGGCAACTATCTGTGGGCGATGATTTCGGTGATGACTCACGTGGTGGGATCGCTCCTGATGACCGCTGCCGGATTCTTTTTGATGACGTTGGTTTAGCCCCTGCGCTGCACCAGCGCTTCACAGCGTTCCTTCACCGCCTCATACAACAACCGCACCGCAGGCGAGAGCTGCTTGCGATGCGGGCAAATCATATTCAGCGGCACACCGTCGCCCTCGTAGTCCGGCAGCAGCAATTTCAGTCGCCCCTGAAAGACATCTTCACTGACGTCGAGCCAGGACTTATTGGCAATACCTTCCCCGGCAATTGCCAGTCGGCGAATCACTTCTGCATCATCGCTGATAATTGTGCCGTTTACCTGCACCTCGTGAGTTTCTCCCCCGGCGGTAAGCGTCCAGCGATCAAACAAACGACCTCGCAGCACATACGTCAGCGCATCACACTTTTCTAAATCAGCGGGCGTTGCCGGTTCGCCATTTTTGGCGATCCACTCTGGCGATGCGACCAACACGCGTCGATTATCCGGTGCGATGGGCAGCGCAACGTACGACGCATCCTCATTGGTGCCGTAGCGAAATGCGACATCAACCGGATCTTTAAACACATCCGTCACCTGGTCCGAGAAAAGAATGCGCAGCTTAAGCGCCGGATGACGCAGGCGAAACTGGCGGAAAATACCGAGTAGCAGGTTTCTCCCGAGGTCCGAAGGCACCGCAATTTGCAACGTACCGCGAATTTCATCATCCGGCGTTTGAATCTGCTGGAGCCCGGCCTGCATTGTTTCCAGCATTTGGGTGGCGTAAGGCAGCCAGGTTTCACCCTCTGGCGTCAAGCGCAGGCTACGGGTTGAGCGGGCAAACAGGCGAATATTGAGCGCCGTCTCAAGACGTTTAATGGCGGAACTCACCTGGGCAGGTGGCAGACCCGCCTCGCGCGCCGCGTCGCTGAAACTGCTCAATGCCGCCGCACGCACGAACAGGGTTAAATCTTCCAACCTGAGCATTTTCACTCCTCAACGATAAGTCCTGTCGCCGTGAATGGATTTTTCCGGCAAATATCATTGGATAGTATCATTCTTACTGTTTACCCAACATCACAGAGGTGGTTATGAAGGCAATTGCGATTACTCAGGCGGCTGGCGCGCACGGCAACATTGATGCATTAGAAGAAATTACCCTGCCCGTCCCGGTGGCGGCAGGCCATGATTTGCTGGTAGAAGTGAAAGCCATCTCCGTTAACCCGGTCGATACCAAAGTGCGTGCCGGGTTTAGCGGCGACACGCCGCGTGTGCTGGGCTGGGATGCTGTCGGTGTGGTGAAATCCGTTGGTGAAGCCGTCACTCTGTTTAAAACTGGCGACGAAGTCTGGTATGCGGGGGCGTTAACTCGTCCCGGCAGTAACAGCGAATTCCAGCTGGTCGATGAGCGAATTGTCGCGCTCAAGCCACGTTCGCTGGATAACATTTCTGCTGCCGCCCTGCCGTTGACCTCCATCACTGCGTGGGAACTGTTGTTCGACCGTTTAGGCATTCAGGAAAACGGAAATGAAGGCGACGTACTGCTGATTGTCGGTGCTGCGGGCGGTGTCGGTTCCATCCTGACCCAACTGGCGCGCAAGCTTACTAAAATGACGGTGATCGGCACCGCATCGCGCCCTGAAACGCAGAAATGGGTAGCGGACGCCGGGGCTCATTACGTTATCGACCACAGCAAACCGATCGCCGAAGAACTGATCCGCCTCGGTATCCCCGCAGTGACGCATGTCGCCAGCCTGACGCACACGGATAAGCACTATTTACAGTTGATTGAAGCGCTCGCCCCACAGGGGAAACTGGCTCTAATTGACGATCCTGAAACCCTGGATGCGCGTCCGTTAAAAACCAAAAGCATCTCGCTGCACTGGGAATTTATGTATACCCGTTCGATGTTTGAAACGCCGGATATGATTGCCCAGCATCAGTTACTGACCCGCGTGGCCTCGCTGATTGATGACGGCGTAATCAAAACCACGCTGGGCGAGAAGTTAGGTGCGATTAGCGCCGAGAATATTCGTCAGGCACATCGCCAGCTTGAGACCGGTAAAACGATGGGTAAACTGGTACTGGAAGGCTTTTAAGGCCGAGCTGTTACATTTTTTACGAAAAAACTCATTCTGTGATACAAAAGAACGTCGATCTGCCTGTCAATTTTAAGAGAAAAAGGCAGACTCTACACCCTTGAGCATTCTGGTTATCGTTGGAGAAAGAATGGGTAAATATAAATTATGGCTTCTGGCTGGCCTGATGGCCGCCGGAACCGCCTTCGCCGCTCCAGGTACGGGCATTCAGAAGTATGAACTGAAAGAGTTTGTCGCGGATTTCACCCACTTTAACATCGGGGACGCCGTTCCGGAGATGTACCGTACTGACCAGTACAACATCAAACAGTGGCAGCAGCGTAACCTGCCCGCGCCAGACGCGGGAACGCACTGGACCTACATGGGCGGTAACTACGTGCTGATTTCTGACACGGACGGGAAAATCAGTAAAGTTTACGACGGCGAAATCTTCTATCACCGTTAATGAAAGGGGCGCATAACCCGCCAGGGTTATGCGCCTGATCGCTTATACCGCGCGGAAGGCAATTTCGCCGGGGATCACTTCACCCTGCCAGTAAAGTTGGGCAGCAGTTAAATCCGCCAGTCGACGATAAATCAGGGTAAATTCGCTATCCGGACGATTCACCACCGTTGGTGTGCCTTTATCCAGATCTTCACGCAGGCTGATGTGCAGCGGCATCTGACCCAGCAACTGGGTATGGTATTTCTCCGCCAGTTTCTCTGCGCCGCCGGTACCGAAGATAGGTTCGTGGTGACCACACTGGCTGCAAATATGCATGCTCATGTTTTCAACGATGCCCAGCACCGGCACTTCTACTTTCTCAAACATCACGATGCCTTTTTTGGCGTCAATCAGCGCGATGTCCTGCGGCGTAGTGACCACTACCGCGCCGGTGACCGGAATGTTCTGTGCCAGCGTCAGCTGAATGTCACCGGTACCCGGCGGCATATCCAGCACCAGATAATCGAGATCCGGCCATAAGGTTTCCTGCAACATCTGCATCAGCGCCTTGCTGGCCATGGGGCCACGCCAGACCATCGCGTTATCATCGGTGACCAGATAACCAATAGAGTTCGTTGCCAGACCGTGAGCCATTATCGGCGCCATATGGGTGCCGTCTGGTGAAGTCGGACGCTGATTTTCCGCGCCGAGCATGGTCGGAATTGACGGGCCGTAGATGTCAGCATCGAGAATACCGACTTTCGCCCCTTCGGCTGCCAGCGCCAGCGCCAGGTTAACGGCTGTAGACGATTTCCCGACTCCGCCTTTACCAGAACTGACGGCAATGATGTTTTTCACACCATTCACGCCCGGCTGGTTTTTAACGCGCTTCAGCGTGGCGATATTGTGGGTCAGTTTCCAGTCAATGGCATTCGCACCGGTAATACGAAGCAGGTCAGCACTGCATTGCTCTTTCAGTTCTTCAAACGCGCTGTTCCAGACAAACGGCATTTGCAGCTCAATGTGCACGGTGCCATCCAGCAGCGCCACATGATGTAACGCCTTCAGCGTGGTGAGATTATGCTTCAATGTTGGGTGCTGAAAATTAGCCAGCGTCCCGGCAACCATCGCGCGCAGGCGCTCGGGGGATGTGGCCTGGGATTGAGAACTCATCCCGACTCCTTTGTTCTTGTGAGTAAAACTTCGTTGAACAAGTTTACCTGAAAGACCGCGGTTTGTGCTTACTTAATAATGCCCCTTTTGGTAATATCGAAAACCCTTTTCACTACATAAGAAGTAATGTTCATTATGACTCAAGTCGCGAAGAAAATTCTGGTAACGTGCGCTCTGCCGTACGCCAACGGCTCAATCCACCTCGGCCACATGCTGGAGCATATCCAGGCTGATGTCTGGGTCCGTTACCAGCGAATGCGCGGCCACCAGGTAAACTTCATCTGCGCGGACGATGCACATGGCACGCCGATCATGCTGAAAGCTCAGCAGCTCGGGATTACCCCGGAGCAGATGATTGCCGAAATGAGTCAGGAACATCAGACCGATTTTGCTGGCTTCAACATTAGCTACGACAACTACCACTCGACGCACAGCGACGAAAACCGCGAGCTGTCGGAGCTTATCTATGGTCGCCTGAAAGAGAACGGTTTTATCAAAAACCGCACCATCTCTCAGCTTTACGATCCGGAAAAAGGCATGTTCCTGCCGGACCGTTTTGTGAAAGGCACCTGCCCGAAATGTAAATCACCGGACCAGTACGGCGATAACTGCGAAGTGTGCGGCGCGACCTACAGCCCAACCGAGCTTATCGAGCCGAAATCGGTGGTTTCCGGTACGACGCCGGTGATGCGTGAATCGGAACACTTCTTCTTTGATCTGCCTTCCTTCAGCGAGATGCTGCAGGCATGGACCCGCAGCGGCGCGTTGCAGGAGCAAGTGGCGAACAAAATGCAGGAGTGGTTTGAATCCGGCCTGCAACAGTGGGATATCTCACGTGATGCGCCATACTTCGGCTTCGAAATTCCGAACGCGCCGGGCAAATATTTCTACGTCTGGCTGGATGCGCCAATCGGCTACATGGGTTCTTTCAAAAACCTGTGTGATAAACGCGGTGACACCACAAGCTTTGATGACTACTGGAAGAAAGACTCCGATGCCGAACTGTATCACTTCATCGGTAAAGATATCGTCTACTTCCACAGCCTGTTCTGGCCTGCCATGCTGGAAGGCAGTAACTTCCGTAAACCCACTAACCTGTTCGTGCACGGTTATGTAACGGTGAACGGTGCGAAGATGTCAAAATCGCGCGGCACCTTCATTAAAGCCAGCACCTGGCTGAACCACTTTGATGCCGATAGCCTGCGCTACTATTACACCGCCAAGCTCTCTTCACGCATCGATGATATTGACCTCAACCTGGAAGACTTCATCCAGCGCGTGAACGCCGATATCGTCAACAAGGTGGTTAACCTGGCATCGCGTAACGCCGGCTTTATCAACAAGCGTTTCGATGGCGTGCTGTCTGCTGAACTGGCCGATCCTGAACTGTATAAAACCTTCACCGACGCGGCTGCCGCGATTGGCGAAGCCTGGGATAGCCGCGAGTTTGGTAAAGCGATTCGTGAAATCATGGCACTGGCTGACGTGGCAAACCGCTACGTTGACGAACAGGCACCGTGGGTGGTCGCGAAACAGGAAGGCCGCGATGCCGATCTTCAGGCTATTTGTACCATGGGGCTGAACATGTTCCGTGTACTGATGACCTGGCTGAAACCGGTACTGCCTTCACTGACCGAACGTGCTGAAGCGTTCCTCAACACCACGCTGGAATGGGATGCCATCGCCCAGCCGCTGCTGTCGCACAAGGTGAACACCTTCAAAGCGCTCTACAACCGCATCGAAACCAAACAGGTTGAAGCGCTGGTTGAAGCGTCGAAAGAAGAAGTGAAAGCCGCTGCGGCACCGGTCACCGGCCCGCTGGCGGACGATCCGATTCAGGAAACCATCACCTTTGACGATTTCGCCAAAGTGGATATGCGCGTGGCGCTGATTGAAAACGCCGAGTTCGTTGACGGCTCTGACAAACTGCTGCGCCTGACGCTGGATCTCGGCGGCGAGAAACGCAATGTCTTCTCCGGCATTCGTTCCGCATACCCGGAACCTGAAGCCCTCATTGGCCGCCTGACGGTAATGGTCGCTAACCTGGCACCGCGTAAAATGCGCTTCGGCATCTCTGAAGGAATGGTGATGGCTGCAGGCCCTGGCGGGAAAGATATCTTCCTGTTAAGCCCGGACAACGGTGCAAAACCGGGTCAGCAGGTAAAATAACCTTTCGTATAAAGCGCGGTTTGTTCTTGCCGGATGCGGCGTAAACGCCTTATCCGGCCTACAAAAGGTTGCAAATTCAATATATTGCATAAACCTTGTAGGCCTGATAAGCACAGCGCATCAGGCAATGACGCGTTTATCAATCGTCTCAGCGCTGCTCCGGCAGCGCTTTTTTTTATGAATTCTGAAAAAATGCCATACTGCTATGCTTTTTTCTTTTAGCCTATATGATAATAATTTGCATTTGCTAAAAGGAACTCTCATGCGCAAACTCCGCCCTACTCTTACACTTATCACCCTCTGCCTTGCGGGTAGCCTGTTTGGCTGCGACAACAAAGACACACCCAAAGAGCCGCAGACCTATGTGCAGAGCATTGCCGCCAGTAACACGCCGGAGGAAAAAGCCACGTTTTTTAATGCCGCAAATGGCGTTGAGGTGAAAGTGACCTATTACTACAAAGGGGATGTCGTCCTTCGCCAGGACGTTCACAACAAAATGACTTACGCCAGCGCAGGCGTGAGCAATAAAGAAGAAGCACAGCGGCGATTTGAACAGATCAGTAACGCGTACAAAAACGCGGCAGGTGTCACGGAGACCATTGATTACCAGGACGATTATGTTACAGAGAACATCGTCGTTGATTACACCAAAGCGAATATCGGCGAGCTGTGTAAGCTCCCGGGTACATCAATGACCGATTGCAATGCGCAGTATCTGTCAATGCTGTTGTCCGAGAAGATGGTGTTAAAACAGGGGTTTAAGAAGCAGGAGTAGGCAGGAAACGGTATCCACAATTTTATCGATTATTCGACTCAAAACATGAGTCGAATAATCGCCGTAATCACCTCAGCAAGCGTAATCAGCTTTTCGCCGCGTGCTCACGTACTGCCAGACCGCGCAGGAAATAGCGCAGGAACTGGTCGCCACATTCGCGGAAGTTTTTATGATCCGGCGCGCGCATCATGGCGGTGATTTCCGGCATCGAGACGCGGAATTTCTGCTCGGTCAGAATAGCGAGGATATCATCCGTTTTCAGGGAAAACGCAATACGCAGCTTTTTGAGCATGATGTTGTTGTTTACCCGACGTTCAACCGCCAGTGCGGGCGCAGATTCATCGCGACCGCGTTTTTCGTAAATCAGCCCGTTCAGGAAGCAGGACAGCATAATATCCGGGCAGCGTACAAACCCCTCTTCATCTTCTTTGCGCAACCAGGGTGCCAGCTGCTCGGCGGTGACCACGGTGTCGCCCAGCGCAAAAATACGCAGCAGATCTTGATTGTTCATTTTCAGGATGTAGCGCACGCTACGTAAAATATCGTTACTGACCATAGTGCCTTCGGTAATGAAAAATGCGGTCGGTTAGTTTAACACGATTTACAGTCCCAACGCCTCTTTCAGGCTTTTTAAGTAGCGTCGGCTGACCGGTACGGTTTGCCCGTTGCGCAGCAACAGTTCGGCCTGGCCATTGTCCTCCAGGCGAATCTCCTGCAGATGCGCCATGTTAACAAGATACTGTCGATGGCAGCGCAGTAACGGCGTGCGTTGCTCAAGCGTTCTTAACGTCAGCTCGGTGAACCCTTCTTTCCCTTCGTGATTGGTGACGTAAACACCGCTCATTCGGCTGCTGACAAACGCCACATCATCCATTTGCAACAGCCAGATACGGCTATGCCCGGAGCAGGGAATAAACTTCAACGCTTCCTGATTCTCGGTGAGCGCGGAGACATCCTGCACATTACGTTCCTGCCGCAAACGCGCGAGGGTTTTCTCCAGACGTTTCTCTTCGATCGGTTTAAGCAGGTAATCAAACGCATGCTCTTCAAAAGCCTTGACCGCGTACTCGTCAAACGCGGTCAGAAAAACGATGTATGGACGATGTTCCGGGTCGAGCATACCGACCATCTCCAGCCCGCTGATGCGCGGCATCTGGATATCAAGGAACAGTACGTCGGGATGAAGCTTATGCACCGCGCCAATCGCTTCCACGGCGTTACCGCACTCGCCGACAATCTCGACATCCGGCTGCGCCTGCAACAGCACCCGCAGATTCTCCCGCGCCAACGGTTCATCATCGACAATCAGCACTTTAATCATGCGTTCTCCTCCAGTGGCAGCCTTAGGGTGATACGGGTGAAAATATCGGGTTCGCAGGTTACGTTGATCCCGCAGTCATCACCAAAACGCGTGCGCAGGCGCTTATCCACCAGGCTCATGCCCAGCCCACTGGCCTGCGCATCCGGTTGATACAGCCCGGCGTTATCTTCAATCGCCAGCAAGAGGTGTTGCCCGTCACGGCTGGCGTTGATACGAATTTCACCCATGCTCAACAACTGCGATGTGCCGTGCTTGATAGCATTCTCAACAATCGGTTGCAGCGTGAAGGCCGGAAGCCGGACATGCGCCAGCTCTTCGGGGACATGCAGTTGAACCTGTAAATTTTCCTGGAAACGCGCTTTCTCAATTTGCAGATAGGCATTCACATGCTCAATTTCATCGGCCAGCGTCACAATCTCCGACGGGCGTTTAAGGTTCTTACGGAAAAAGGTCGAGAGATATTGCACCAGCTGGCTTGCCTGTTCGCTGTCGCGGCGAATCACTGCTTTCAGGGTGTTAAGCGCGTTAAACAGGAAGTGCGGGTTCACCTGCGCATGCAGCAGTTTAATTTCCGACTGGGTGAGCAGCGCTTTTTGCCGCTCATACTGCCCTGCCAGAATTTGCGCCGACAGCAGTTGGGCGATCCCCTCGCCCAGGGTGCGGTTGATCGAGCTGAACAGGCGATTTTTGGCTTCATACAGTTTAATGGTGCCAATAATACGCTGGTTTTCGCCGCGCAGTGGGATCACCAGCGTTGAGCCGAGCTTACACTGTGGGTGAATCGAGCAGCGATACGGCACTTCGTTACCGTCGGCATACACCACCTCGCCGGTTTCAATCGCTTTTTGGGTATAACTGGAAGAGATAGGCTTACCGGGAAGATGGTGATCCTCCCCTATCCCGGTAAAGGCCAACAGGCGCTCACGATCGGTAATTGCCACCGCGCCAATATCCAGTTCCTGGATCAACACTTGCGCCACCTTCATGCTGTTCTCTTCGTTAAACCCCTGACGCAAAATCCCTTCCGTCGATGCCGCCACTTTCAGCGCTGTGGCGGAAAATGCCGAGGTGTATTTTTCAAACATCGCACGCTTGTCGAGCAGAATACGCATAAACAGCGCTGCCCCGACGGTGTTGGTCACCATCATCGGCGCGGCAATGCTTTGCACGAGATGAAAGGCGTCCTGGAACGGACGCGCAATCAGTAAAATGATCAGCATCTGCACCAGTTCGGCGAAGAAGGTGATCGCCCCGGCGGTCCACGGGCTAAAGACTTTATCTGGTCGGCCTCGCTTCACCAGCATGCTGTGTACCAGCCCGCCCAGAAGGCCTTCTACGATGGTAGAAATCATACAGCTCAGCGCTGTCATGCCGCCCATGGAGTAGCGATGCAACCCTCCGGTTAGCCCCACTAATCCCCCTACCACCGGCCCGCCAAGCAGGCCGCCCATCACGGCGCCAATGGCGCGTGTGTTAGCGATAGAGTCTTCAATATGCAGGCCAAAATAGGTACCGAGGATGCAGAAAATTGAGAAGGTCACGTAGCACAGCAGTTTATGCGGCAGGCGCACGGTCACCTGCATGAGCGGGATGAACAGGCGCGTTTTGCTCATCAGCCACGCTATGACCAGAAACACACACATCTGCTGAAGCAGCAGCAACACCAGATCAAATTCGTACATACCCGAAAACCACAAGACCCATGAAGCTGCGTAACATACACCGAGTGAACATAACTTTCTTTGAAGCTATGCAAAAAAAGCTGAAATAGCGGCCAGAATCACATTTTTAATCTATCCGTCGGTTAAGTAATGGCTAAAAAACCATCACCACAGGGCAAGGAGGAAAACCCGACCTACAGTTAAAAGGATATATTCATCCAGGGAGTTATCATGGCGTGGTATACGATTGGCGAGGTGGCGCAGCTGTGTGACATCAACCCGGTGACGCTCCGCGCGTGGCAGCGTCGCTATGATCTGCTTAAGCCCCAGCGTACCGACGGCGGGCACCGTTTGTTCACCGAGTCCGATATTGAACGCATCCGCGAAATTAAACGCTGGGTGGATACGGGCGTGCAGGTCAGTAAAGTCAAAAAGCTGTTGATTGATGGCAGTAAGGAGCAGCAACAGGACTGGCGGGAGCGCCAGGAGGAAGTGCTGCGCTATCTGCAAAGCGGACGCATCGATCGGTTACGCCAGTGGCTGAAAGAGAGCACGCGTCACTATCCGGCACGCACGCTGGTGAATCAACTCATCACCCCATTGCGCCAGCGTCTGGCCGGTTCGCAATCGACGTTCTGCGCCATGCTGGGTATTCTCGATGGCGTGCTGATCAATACTATTGCGCTCATACTGGCCGCATCGCGTAAAAAACCAGGGCAGGATGCATTGGTGGTCGGCTGGAACGTTAACGATATTACGCCATTATGGCTTGAGGGGTGGGTCGCCTGCGAACAGGGTTGGCGGGTTGACGTGCTGGCGCATTCTCTGCCGCAGCTGCAACCGGGCCTTTTTCCGGAACAGACGCTGCTGGTGTGGTGCGGCGCCGTTTCCGCGCCGCAGCAGACCTTGCAGATTCAGCGCTGGCAGGAACAGGGCTACGCGATTCGTTTATGTACAAATTAATGGTTCATTAACAAGCATGCTTCGCAGTATAATCCTTTAATTAACATAAGGAGCACACTATGAAGCCAGCTAAACTTGCCGTCGTGGCGCTATTTCTGTTCATGGCCGTCAGCGGAATTGGCGGCGTGATGCTCGCCGGCTACTCATTTATTGTTCGCGGCGGTATCGGCTAAGCCTGCGGCTCAGACGTTCAAACGCGCGGTCAACGATGACTGCCGCCAGCGCCACCAGTACCGCACCCTGCAATACATAGGCGGTGTTAAAACCGCTTAGCCCAATGATAATCGGCGTACCCAACGTGTTAGCGCCGACGGTCGAGGCGATTGTTGCCGTGCCGATGTTAATAATGACCGACGTGCGAATACCCGCCAGCATCACCGGCGCGGCCAACGGGAGTTCAACTTTCAGCAGCCGCTGAATACTGCTCATCCCCATCCCTTGCGCTACGCTGCTTACCCCGGTGGGAACGGATGCCAGCCCGGCAAGCGTGCCCTGAAGAATCGGTAAAACCCCGTAGAGAATTAATGCGATAATCGCTGGCTGCTGGCCAAAACCCATCACTGGAACGGCAATCGCCAGTACCGCAACGGGCGGGAATGTTTGCCCCATTGCGGCAATGGTCTCGACCAGCGGGCGAAACTCTTTGCCCGCGTCACGCGTCACCGCAATGCCTGCGCCGGTGCCCAACACAATCGCTACCAGGCTTGAGACGCCCACCAGCCAGAAGTGCGCCAACGTCAACGAGGCGAAGCTTTCCTGCTGATAGAGGGGGCGTGACTGTTCCGGGAATAGCGCATGAAAAAAGGGCTCGCTGTGCGGCAAACCGAGTAAGAGCGCAAGGAAAAACAGCACCAGCCAGAGCAAAGGGTCACGCAGAAATCTCACCGTCGCCCTCCTCGCGCAGCAGATCTGCGAAGTGCAGCGCACCGCAAATCTCATCGTTTTCATCCATCACAGGAAGCACCAGACGCCGCTGTGCCACAAACTGTGATAACGCTTCTCGCAGCGACATGGATATCCGCAAAGCTTCACCCGGCACCCGTTCGCCGCGACGCTGATAATCCCCGACCTGACGCAGCGAAAGCAGACGTACGCCCAGCTCGCTTTGGCCAAAGAAGGTTCGTACAAACGCATTGGCTGGCTGCGTGAGCATCTCCAGCGGCGTACCCTGCTGTACGACTTCGCCGTTATCCATCAAAATCAGATGGTCCGCCAGGCGCAGGGCTTCATCGATATCGTGGGTCACCAGTACAATCGTGCGCCCCAGTAACTGGTGGATGCGACGCATCTCCTGCTGGAGAGCGCCACGCGTCACCGGGTCCAGCGCGCCGAAGGGTTCATCCATCAGCAACACTTCCGGATCTGCCGCCAGCGCGCGTGCTACGCCGACGCGTTGCTGCTGCCCCCCGGAAAGCTGATGTGGATAGCGATCGCGTAGCCCGGATTCAAGCCCCAGCAACGCCATCAGCTCATCAATACGCGCCTGAGTACGCGCTTTCGGCCACTTCAACAGCTGCGGCACAGTGGCGATGTTCTGCGCCACCGTCCAGTGAGGAAACAGGCCGATAGACTGGATGGCATAGCCCATTCGCCGCCGCAGCGCCAGCAGCGGCTGCTGGCGAATATCTTCACCGGCGAAACGGATGGTGCCGCTATCGTGGGCTTCCAGGCGATTAATCATCTTCAGGGTGGTCGATTTCCCGGAGCCGGACGTACCAATCAGCACGGTGAAGGCGCCCTCTTTGACATGCAGAGTGAGATCTTTTACCGCTGCCCGGTCGCCAAAATATTTACTGACCTGCTGAAACTCAATCACCCTGCTCTCCTTTCACTAACGCGATGCACA
The DNA here is from genome assembly GCF_008369545.1 of Pseudocitrobacter sp. 73. Taxonomy (NCBI): domain Bacteria; kingdom Pseudomonadati; phylum Pseudomonadota; class Gammaproteobacteria; order Enterobacterales; family Enterobacteriaceae; genus Pseudocitrobacter; species Pseudocitrobacter sp. 73. Next base: position 307,258 of record NZ_VTZO01000006.1, read on the forward strand.
AACTAAACAGCGCATCGGTAATAACCGCTAATGCCACCACCGGGATAACGCCCAGTAACACGAGATCCAGCGCACTACTGAGCAGCCCCTGAAAGACCAGCGCGCCGAAACCGCCCGCGCCGATCAACGCTGCCACCACCGCCATGCCGACCGTTTGCACCGCGACCACCCGCAGGCTGCGTAATAAAACCGGCAATGCCAGTGGAAACTGCACCTGCCAGAAACGCTGCCCACGCCCCATGCCCATTGCCCGAGCGCTTTCCAGCACATCCTCTGGCACCTGCTGCATACCCGCTACCACGCCGCGAACCAGCGGCAGCAGCGCGTAGAGCACCAGTGCAATTAATGCAGGCGTCAGCCCGGTTCCCGCAACGCCAAGACGCGCAAGCCACGGAAACTGTTGCGCGAGACCGGCCAGCGGCGCAATAAGCAGACCAAACAGGGCCACAGAGGGAATGGTTTGAATGATATTCAGGATGGCAAAGACTTTGGTCTGGCGCGCCGGGTGACGCCAGCACCACAGCCCTAAAGGAATGCCAATCAGCAGGCCGGGCAGCAGTGTGCCGAATAACAGTACCAGATGCTGCGAAAACGCATTATTAAATACATCCTGGCGATTGGCATACTCTTTTAACAAAGAGAGGTGGTCAAGCTGCCCCATCCACAGTAGCACTATCGGCAGTAGCCAAATCTGTATTTGCAGAATCCAGCGCCAGAGCGTGCTGAGTGTTAACCGGCGTAATGTGTCACTACAAATAAGTAACGTCAGCAACATCCAAAGCCAGAGCCCGCTTCCGGGTGAAGTTCGCGCAAGGGAACTTCCCGTTGACGCAAGAGAGCTTGCCGCTTCTCCAGCGGCCCATACCAGCAGAGTGAATAGCGCCTGCCCCAACACAAAGCTTGAGATAACTGCCCCTCGCCCAGGGATAAAACTCAGGACAAACAGCAGCAGGGGGAAAGCAAACAACCATAGTGGTCGAAACCCGTCAGTCTGCCACAGCGCAAGGGATTCCCCTGAAACAAGACGGTTAGGTGCGTAGTTAACGAAAGGTAGCAGAACAGCCACTGTTATCAGCACAACAAGCAGAAACTGAACGCGGTTGTGGCAAAAAGGTGATGTCATTGAAGAGGTCATATCCTTTTGTGGGTGCCAGGCAACGCCTTTTTGGGCAGCAGTCGCTCCCAATGATACAGATGTTCTCCCTTTGACTTCAAACTTGCCTCCCGATACTCCGCGTATGATGAGTTTTCAGTTTATACGCATTACCAGATTTAGCCTGGTCATTTTGTTTAATCTCTCCAGGGCGTAGTAGAAAAAATATGGCAAATCCACCTGACCCTGCGGTTTAATAATTTACAAAACTAAAAAATTAAACTCTTAATATTTATAGAAAAATCTTATTTACATAACCAATACCATTAAGTTTTCTTTTTTTTCCACACAAAAATGTTAATTTTTTCATGCAAACAGTAAATTTCGCCAACAAATGTTGCAGATATGATATTTTTGTCTATCTAACGAACTTACCGAAACTTAAGATACCAACCAGACACTTTACAATTTAAAATAAACAGCCAGACTTTTCACTGTTTTACTACCAGAAGGAGATGATTCTTCTTTGCATTAAGAGAAAACCTTTAATGAGTTCTGATTATGAGATTTTTATTTAACAAACAAGTTATCTTTGATGCAGATTCTGGAACATTATTTCTTGCAGAGACTCCCGAAGACGCGGTCCAAATATCTAATCCAACTAAGCGATTATTACTATTACTCACATGCCATCAAGGGGAAGTAATTAACCGCGAGATAATATTTAAAAAAGTCTGGGATGACTTTGGGATGGTTTCCAGTAATAACAACCTTAATCATTGCATCAGTAAACTACGTCGAATACTCCGTAACCTTGGTCTGGAAGATGAGGTCATCACGACTGTGCCTAAGATGGGCTTTATGTTCCATCAACAGGTCATGGTTGAACTGCTTCCCGAACCTGAGAAGAATACTCCCATTGAAATTTTCAATGATATTTCAATGAGTAAAAACAATGGCTCTCCGGCAGTACCGCCTGTCGCGGCAAAAACGCCCCTCTCGCCGGGGAAAATCCAAATCCTGTCCATCATTACGCTTTTCTGCGCAATACTTGCGCTTTGTATAACGCTCGCTGTCTGGTATCAGCATCGTCCGGAAGACCGTCGGGAAATTTACATCGGCGAAGCGGGAAACTGTGATGTTATGGTCTCCGTCCCTTTGCCGAATAACACCAATACAGAGAGTTTAAAAAAGGGCATTCTGAGTTATGCACAATCGTTAAACCCGCAATGTCGTAGCGACCAGTATGTATTGGTCATTAAGAGTAATACTTTCCGAGTATACAGTAACGATCTTTCCCGCCTGTATATGATGTTGTGCGGCTCGCTTCGTGAGAATAAAGCGGAAGTATGCTGGAGTCTGAACGAACCAAAACCTTCGCCCAGCCATTAATTTCCCCTAAGGGCAGTACACCTGGCTGCCCTTTTTTGTCTCAGATCAAATTCTCCACTTTTAAATCGAGAGTAGAAAGGCGATCTCTCCCCAAACAGGTCGTTATCACTGCCGATTTTACCTAAGTCACCTTTACTAACCAACAACATGACGCCTGACATTTTCAGCGTAAAAAACCATGCGCACGTACAAATACGCATTATTAACAGAATATTAATCTTAATACTTACCTGTTAATAGTTAATGATTACACAGCATAGGAAATATCTTAACCTTTGCGTACATGTTACTGCTGGTTTGCAACACCTCGTTTACCCGCGTTTAAAGCTACCCGCAGAAGCCATGGAACAAGCAATCAGGTCTACTCAGGATTAACAGGAAACGCATCATGTTGAAAAAATGTTACTTAGCTATGCTGTCAGGCTCTCTGCTGGTATCCGCCAACGCAATGGCTCTTTCAGATAACACCATCACTTTCCAGGGCGAAGTTACGGACGAAACCTGTTCCGTGGCCATTAACGGTAACCAGGCGACGCCCGTTGTCCTGCTGCCCACAGTGAGCAGCAGCGATCTGGCCGCGAGCGGTGATACCGCAGGCCCGGTGACCTTTGATATTGGCCTTACCGGTTGCACCGGCGACACCACAAACGCCACCAAAATTTCCACCGTGTTCGTCGGAAATCAGGTGACCACTAACGGTAATCTGGGCAATACCGGCACCGCCGCCAATGTTGAAGTCCAAATTCTGGACACCAAAGGCACCGAAATTAACCTGACCAACGGATTCACTGGCACCGGAGACCTCACGCTAGCGGCGGGTGAGAAAGAGGCGTCTGCAACCTATACCGCGCAGTACTACGCAAGCGGTAAAGCGACCGCAGGTACCGTTGAATCGACCATGCAATACGCCGTCTCTTATCAATAACTTTCTTTTCAGGGCGCAGCCCGTGCTGTGCCTTTTTTTTGACGGAAGGAATCCATGACTTCAATGCGCGTCTTTCATCGCAATTTGCTGTGGCTATTAGCCATTAGCGTGATCGGTATTGCTACTGCACACGCCAGCGTCACCATGTTAGGTAGTCGCATTATTTACAATGCGAAGGCTTCCTCCGTAGACGTTCAACTGAAAAACAATGACACCTACCCCTACGTTGTACAGACGTGGTTTGATGAAGGTAATGTCGATGCTAACCCGCAGAATAGCCATGCGGTTCCCTTTTTATCGACGCCTCCGGTTTTCCGCATTCAGGCGAAAGCAGGACAAATTGTGCGCATTGTCTACAACGGCGCGAAACCCCTGCCGAAGGACAGAGAATCCGTTTTCTGGTTCAACTTCTTACAGGTTCCTCCGAGTAACGTTGCGGGCGATCAAAAGCAAAACAAAATGCTGATCATGCTACGTACCCGGGTGAAGCTGTTTTATCGCCCGGAAGGTCTCTCCGCGCCGGGAGATATCACCAAAAGCCTGCAAGTTTCGGCCGTACGCGATGGTCATAAAGGCGTAGGAATTCAGGTAAAAAATACATCATCCTGGTTTGCATCACTCTCCAATATGACCGTCGAAGCAGGCGGCAGCAAAATTCCGGTTAACGTGGATATGGTTTCGCCCTTCTCCAGTGAAACCTTTTGGCTGAACGGTAAAAGCGCACCGTTGCCGGGTCGGGGCAACGTCATCCTTACGGCGATTAATGATCAGGGCGCCAGGATCAGTGAGCACTACGATGTCACGTACCCCTGATTTTCCCTTAAAGCGGCTTACCTCGCTGATTGCCTTGATTGTTGCAGGAGCAGCACAAGCTGATGATTACTATTTTGATCCGGCCCTGTTTCAGGGGTCGGCATACGGTCAAAATATCGGCCAGTTTAACCAGCAGCATATTTCCCCAGGGAACTACCTGGCAGATGTTTATGTGAACAACACGCTGGTGAAAACAGGGGTCAAAGTGACCTTTGAAGATAAAGGTACCGACAGTGCACCGGAACCCTGTCTGACGGCTTCATTGATGAAAAGCGCACAGCTTAAGACCGTGTCGGAAGACGACGAGCCCACAACCTGCAAACCCTTTACCGTCTGGGTGCCAGACGGTAGCTGGCAGTTCGAGTCGTCCACTCTACGGTTACAGCTCGCCATTCCCATGACCGAACTGGTGCGCAATCCGCGCGGCTATATCTCGCCAGAAGAGTGGGATAGTGGCGCAACAGCGATATTTTTACGCCACAACACCAGCTATACGGTTAATGAAAATACCGACAGTCACTACCGCTATCAATATTTGTGGAGCGGGGTTAACGCGGGTACCAACCTGGGCCTGTGGCAATTACGCCATCAGGGCAATTTGCGCTATGTCGATAATAACCAAACCGGCAGCGCTTATCGCTATAACAGCGTGCGTACCTGGGTTCAACGCCCGATTGAGCAGCTTGAAAGCATCATGACACTTGGCGATAGCTATACCGACAGCAGCCTCTTCGGCAGTCTGTCATTTAATGGTATCAAGATTGCCACCGACGAAAGAATGTGGCCACAGGGCAAACGTGGCTATGCGCCAGAAGTACGGGGAGTTGCAGGGAGCAGCGCGCGAGTCATCGTCAGCCAGTTGGGCAAAACTATCTATGAAACAAACGTTCCGCCTGGTGCGTTTGTCATTAACGATCTCTATAACACCCGAAACCAGGGGGATCTGCAGGTTGAAGTCGTTGAAGCCAACGGTAAAACATCGACCTTCACGGTGCCCTACTCTGCCGTGCCCGACTCGGTCCGCCCCGGAAACTGGCACTATTCCCTCTCGATGGGACGCGTGCGTCAGTATTACAGCGTTAATAACAACTTTCTTGAAGGCACGCTGCAACACGGCATCAATAACAACTTTACGCTCAACGCCGGGGCGCGTATCGCTAAAGAGTATCAGGCATGGCTGGCTGGTGGCGTGTGGGCAACCGACCTCGGCGCATTTGGCATGAACGCTACGTGGTCAAATGCGCAGGTTGAAAATGGCGACCGTCAGCAAGGCTGGCGTAGCGAGTTGAGCTACAGTAAAACGTTTTCGTCCGGCACGAATCTGGTGCTGGCGGCATACCGCTATTCCACCAGCGGGTTTCGCGATCTCCAGGATGTGCTGGGCGTTCGCCGGGAAAACAAAAGTGGTGAAGATTACTACTCAGATACGTTGCATCAGCGCAACCGACTGTCAGCGACAGTAAGCCAGCCCTTATGGGGTTTTGGCACGCTGAACATGAGCGCCAGCACAGCGGATTATTACAATAATCAGTCGCGCATTACGCAGTTGCAGCTTGGCTACAGTAATCAATGGCAGCGTATCAGCTACGGCTTCAACGTTGCGCGCCAGCGCACATCATGGGACTACGGGCGTTTTTATAGCAGCGTAAACGATCCCGACGATGACAGCAGCCGTCAAAAGTATACCGAAACCACCGTCTCGATGACTGTTTCCATCCCGCTCGATTGGGGGCAAAGCCGTTCGTCTGTCGCCATGAACTATAACCAGACGCGCCAAAGCCGCTCTTCCACCGTCTCGATGACCGGCTCCGCAGGAGAAGGGGGTGATTTCTCCTGGTCCATGTATGGCGGATATGAGCGCTATCGCGATGGCAGCACCGACAGTTCCGCAACGTTCGGTGCCGGTGTTCAGGAAAATACCCGCATCGGTGCGCTGCGGGCCAATTATGACCAGGGAAATAACTACCGTCAGACCGGGCTGGGTGCCTCGGGTACGATCGTTCTGCATCCTGGCGGCGTGACACTCGGGCCGTACACCAGCGATACTTTTGCGCTTATCCATGCGGATGGCGCGCAGGGTGCCCGCGTACAGAACGGCCAGGGCGCAGTGGTCGACAGCTTCGGCTACGCCATTCTGCCTTCACTGGCACCGTATCGTGTTAATAACGTGAGCCTCGATACACAGCAAATGACTGCGGATGCCGAGCTTACCGGCGGTAGCCAGCGCGTAGTGCCCTATTCCGGTGCTATCGCGCGGGTGAATTTCAATACTCTGAAAGGAAAAGCGGTGTTGATAAACCTCAATACAGGCAACGGCGTTCTGCCGCCGATGGGGGCCGACGTACTTGATGGCGAAGGCACATTGATAGGCATGGTAGGCCAGGGCGGGCAAATTTACGCACGAATTCCGGTGGCTTCGGGTTCGCTGCTGGTGCGTTGGGGCGAGAATGCTCATCAGCGGTGCCACGTGACATATCAACTTCCCCCCGATGACGACAAGCAAATCATTACCTTAAATCAACGCTGCGAGAAGGAATAACATCATGCGCGCCTGGCTTCAAATTCTGAGCATCCTCGTTGGTATTCTCTTCAGTTCGTCGCTTTGGGCCACCTGCTACCGTGTGACCACTGCGAGTTCGCTTTCCGCAGCCGCCAAAAGTGCTGGCTATACGGCCGCTGACTGGATAGGGGCGTGCGATACCTGTAGCGGCAACGTGGGCCTTCCGGCAGTCATTAGCCTGAATAGCGGCACCAACTTTCAGCCTTCTGGCACACTGCTGGGTAGCGGTGTGGGGAGTTTCCTGACCGCCGCCACCAATAAGCCCTATACCGCCAATCAGATTCTGTTCCGCTGCGCCGTTGCGGATGCCGACAGTCTGTATGAGTTTTATGCTACCAACGGCGACTCAACTTATGCGGGGGCCTATACCACCTCTGAAGTGAGCGGCGCTTACTATGACTTCGTGAAGAACGTTGCTGTTCGCATGACCAACCTGACTACCGGTGAGTATTACAGCCGATACTGGAAATCGCGCAAATTTACCGCCAGCGACTGGTACAACGACGGAACCTATATATACATCCCGGCCAGCGCGTTCAGTAACGTGCTTTATGAGATGTTTAAAATCACCTCAACCACCTACGGTTACGAAGGCTCAAAGCGCTACGTCGATACGTATACCCAACCACGGGGTTATATCGCCTTTAAAGGGCCAGGCATCTCCCCTGCACTGGCCGACGGCGCGGATAGTCTCTCCAACTATTCAGGATGGTATACCGGTTGGCCGGGCGCATGGGGCAGCTACGGCAGCGTCACCTATATTCGCGGGGCGATTTGCCAGGTCAGTGATTATCCCGCGCGCGTGCCGTTACCGACGATAAGCGTCGCCGAGTTGCAGGCCGGAAACGTCAGTCAGGCGCCGTTCAGCGTTAGCCTGCAGTGTGAATCCGGCGCGATATCAAGTACCAGCGCCTCAACTGCCAGCGCCGCCAACGTAGCCATGGGCTTTCTGGTCAATCAGCCCGCCGCGGTGGCTGCCGCGCGAACGCTGAAGCTGGTGACCTCCGGCGGTGGCCTGACATGGCTACTGGATACGCAGTACGGCAGTAAAGGGGTCGCTTCAGGCGTGGGTATTAAGATTTATAACAGCAACGGCGCGCCGCTGAATCTGTTGCCGGATCAATCCAGTATGGGCACAGGAAATACGCGGGGCTGGTATGCCTATAAAGATCTGACCACGCTGGTTTCCTCGGACACCGTGACAACTTATACGGGCGATTTCACTGCCTCTCTTGAAGCCATTAGCGGTCAAACAGTGACCGCAGGAACAGTCAATGCGCAATTACAGGTGGTGGTCAGTTTTCAGTAAGGTGGCGTTAATGCTGGTATTTTCGGCTCAGGTGAGCGCCGCAGTTAACGTTGATCGCACACGGCTCGTATTTGGCGCTGGCGATGTCGCCCGCTCGTTGAACCTGTCTAATGATGGGGCGATACCGATGGTGATTCAGGTATGGGCGGACGATGGCAATCCTGCCAGCACGCCGGATGTGAACCCTACGCCGGTGGTGATCATTCCTCCGGTCTTTAAGATGCTCCCGGGCGAGCTTCGGTCTTTAAAACTGATGCTCGCCTCTCGCCAGGGACTGGCTGAGGACAGGGAAACACTTTTCTGGCTCAACATATACCAGATTGCCCCCGATAACGTGGCAAGCGGCCGCGAAGGGCAAAAAGTGATTTTGCCGCTACGATTGCGCATGAAGATATTCGTTCGCCCGGCGGGCTTGCAGCCGCCAGAGGAAAAAGATGAACGCGGGCTGCGCTTTAGCGTGAGCCCAGAGACGTTGCGGGTGGCGAACCCTTCCCCCTGGTTTATGAGCTTATCGCTTCATCTTCCAGGCCAGCAGAAACCGACCAGTATGATGATTGCGCCTCACGGCGAAGAACAGATAAGCCGGCCTGCTTCCCTCCATTCAGGAAGTCGTCTGGTTTATGATGTGATTACCGATGACGGCAACTATCGCCGCTATCAGGCAAACCTTACCACAGGCGGGTAAACGTTCAGGGCGTCATCACAGACGCCCTGGAATGTTATTTCACCAGCCCCTTCTCTTTCAGGTAGTCCGCCGCCACTTTTTTAGCATCGACGCCTTCTACCGCAATGCGGGCATTAAGCTGCTGAAGGGTTTTCTCATCCAGGCTGTCGAATACCGGTTTCAACCAGTTTTCCAGCTGCGGATATTCCTTCAGCACCGCTTCGCGCACCACCGGTGCTGGCGCATAAATCGGCTGCACACCTTTCGGATCGCTCAGGGTAACTAATCCCAGCGCAGCGACCGGGCCATCGGTGCCGTAGGCCATCGCCGCATTCACGCCGGAGGTTTGTTGGGCCGCGGCTTTAATCGTTACCGCCGTATCGCCGCCCGCCAGTGACAACAACTGTGGCTGGTTAAGTTTAAACGCGTAGGCTTTCTCAAAGGCCGGAAGCGCATCCGGGCGCTCGATAAACTCAGCGGACGCCGCAAGCTTAAAGCTTCCGCCCGTTTTCAGATAGCGGCTGAGGTCATCCAGTGAGGTGAGTTTGTTTTTATCCGCGAGATCCTGACGCACGGCAATGGTCCAGGTATTGTTGGCAGGCGCAGGCGTCAGCCAGATAAGATGATTTTTCTCAGCGTCGAGCTTTTTGACTTTCTCGTAGCCCTGCCCGGCATTTTTCCATGCCGCATCGTTTTCATCTTTAAAGAAGAAGGCGCCATTGCCGGTATATTCCGGGTAGATATCCAGCTCGCCGGAAGTGATCGCGCCGCGCACAACCGGCGTGGTGCCAAGCTGCACTTTGTTGACCGTTTTAACGTCGTGGCTTTCCAGCACCTGCAAAATGATGTTACCGAGCAGCGCCCCTTCGGTATCAATTTTCGAGCCGACTTTTACCGGAGACGCCGCCTGAAGCGGCAGGCTCACGGCTGCCAGAAATGCCAGTGAACCTGCCCAGAGCTTGACGTGAGACATGATACTTTCCTCATTCTTTTACTGTTGTTTTCAGAGAATTAAGGAAAAAGCATAGTTGATAAAAATCATCTTTACCGAAAGATTCAGAAACGGCTACTTGATTAGACGTGAGATAAATACAGGGTATCTGTGAGATAATTATGGGACGTTAGGGGAACACGAGGGATTTCATGGGAGGGTTTTCTGTAAAAACGTTTCAATATTTGGAACTCGCGCCGAACCGAAAAAAAGTTAGCCGGGCGAGTCTCAAATAATCAGAAATGTTAAAGGCCACCGGGGGTGAGCCGGTGGCCTTACTTACGTTTCCTGACTGCTTACGGTAAGCAGGCCAGAATCAGCTCAATAAAGGCGACAATTGCCTTAAGAGCGATGACAGCGATTTGAAGAAATCCCTTCATCCGTTTGCTCCACTACAGGAGCGCGGCATCACCATTAAAGCCCTTCCACTGCCTGGTTAACGGTGTTGCATTGTTAGTGGATGCGTGACGCGCTCTGGTTGAGGCACTGGAGCGGCACCACCCGTAATCCAGCCAGGGCTTGAACACGTTTCACATGCCTGCGTTATGTCAGAACGGGACACCCACTAACGCTGTGATTATAAAGGCATCAGCAGTGTATTCAAAGGACTGGAGTAAATAACGGACAAAAAAAAGCCCGACTGGTGAGGTCAGGCTTTTTTCTTTGGGTGCTTAAGGTGATGAATCTCTGTTCAAGGTAATGAGCCTCAACCAGAGCGCGTCACGCATCCACTAACAGGGATAAGTGTACTAACTTGGAACAGATGATGCAAACTTCATTAGCTTATTTAAGCCTCAGTAAGCATCTGAAAGCCTCATACCATCCAGTGAAGCGGATTTTAGTTCCGTGCTTCTCAAAGGCGCAGACGTCTGCGCCTTTGGGGATGATTCCCAGCGCTGGGACATTTGTGATTCGATACCATCAATCAAATGCGGTATTGGCAAATCTGCCAACGTTGGCAGATCTAGAGCCACAGAACCGCTCAGCGCTGAGCGGTATACAATCCATTGATTTAATTACTTTCTCAGATAATTTTCCCAATCAGGGAAAATGGTGGTCACATCAAGCTTTTTCTTTTCGTATCTTGGCCCTCTTTTCTCTAGAATTTCATTTAATTCTTTCGGCATAATTATTTCTAAAATGGCATTTTGTATGTGCTGGCTAAGGTTCTTAGATGGGAGTTTTTCTGCGTTATCTTGCACATATTTACGAATCTGAGACTTAGCTTGGTCATACTGCTCTTTAGGTTTTGAGTGCAGTTTGGGTCTTTGTTCAACCAACCATGCACCAAGATAGTCGAAGAGCAAGTCATCTATCGATATGGTTGTTTTTTTGCCATTAAGGGTAACATGTATACGCATAAACTAGCCTCAAAGTGATAACATTTTATCATGTGCCGATGTGCTGTGAATGATAAATATTTATCGCTATGATGTCGAATACAAGTGATAAATATTTATCAAAAATACATTAACTTATTGTTTTTTAGTAACTAAATTTAAGCCTTTGGGTCAATTCCGTTGCGCTTAAGCTCTGCTCTCCCAAGCTCTTTGAGCCAATTCCCTAAGCTAACACCTTCTTTTTTTGCTTGTGATTCAAACTGTTCTTTCAGTTCTGGTGAAATCCTGACATTGAACATCGGGGCTTTACCTGCCCCTTTAGGGCTTTTATCTCGCAAGATAGTTGACATGTATAGACCTATAGCTTAGTGTTTGCTTATTAGGTCTATACCTTAACACAGGGAAAGGTCTAGAGAAACGGCCATAACAAATGTTGCGAGCACTTGCTATGGCCTAACCAGTAAACCGTTATGCGTAGGATAACAGTCATGGCTAATGATAAGTCTAACGATTCATTTGGAACAAACCAAGAAAGTGTTTTATCTGCGGTGGTCAGTGGCGTGATTCACAGTTCTCACGCTAAAACGACATCGGAGGCCGAAGGTTTGGTTTCTTTGGGAAAGAAAATATTTGCCTGTAAAGAGGAACTGCAACATGGTGAGTTTACGAACTTTCTTCACAGATGGCGCATAAACTTGCCCGATGCACGTAAAGCGATGCGTATCGCTCATGTGTTCGGCGGTGACACACCACGAGCCGCAATCGCCAAAACAGATATCGGCAAAACGAAGTTAAACCTGCTTGCCCGGCTGGATGAAGTGACACTGGATCTCCTTGCCAGTGGTGGGGCATATAACGACCACACGCTTGATGATATTCTTCGCATGAGCGCCAGAGAGTTGCAGCGCGTAATTCAATCTGGTGAGGATATTATTTGCGAAAGAACGCTAACCAATAAAGAGGATATCCCATCTTTGCCTGTTGAGGACGAGTTAGATAAAAAGGCAGGAATAAAACAATCAGGCCAAATCGAAGGAAATAAAAAGCAATATTGCCGCGAGTTACTCAAAGTGGCATTGCGTTATTCAGACGAAACCGAACTTAACGCAATAACAAAATTTATTGAACATATGATTGCCTGTGCTCTGGCTGATAAATACAACCCCGGACTGAATGCTGCCAGTTATGAAGTTTATAATAAATTCGCTATTAGCCGGAGGGCTGCACAATGAAACAGGCTGAAACTCAAAATACTTTCCGTGCGATGCCGTCATTTTCGCAAGGTGCCTCTGATGATATTATGTTTTTAAAGACTGATGCTAATCAGGAGTTAATTTACGACTCTGCCACCTACAGACTTGATGCAGTTCGTAAGCTACTTGATTTTGCGTCAACATTAGGTACGGATAAATCATGTGCATCCTCTGATGTTTCTATGGTTACGGATGCTGCTGGCATACTGGTTACTGATGCAATGGCGCTACTTGATGGATTGAGGAAAGACAGACGGCCTCAATAATCTGGCGTAATCCCGCAAAGCCCCTCCTCTGAGGGGCTTCTTCATATCTAAAGTACATTAAAAAACATCCCCGCCCACACCCGATATTATTAACTGACTTTAACAAGGTGCTGTAACGCTTTCTAAGCCGTCAGGCTGGTTTGCTGCGGTCAAGGTTAGCCTTTACCGCCAGTCGCACGCTGTAAAGCTTTATAAAGCCTTTCCTGAGTGAATTACTGACATTGCAACGGGTGATAATCATGACGAACAAAAGAAAAATGCGTCAGTCTGCCGAAGTGCTTAGTGATATGGCAACGCACATTGCCTGCCGTCTTACCATGTACGGCGTCGATAAGGGCCAGTCTGAATCTATTGCTGTAGACATCATGGCTTACCTGTCAGATGTGTATGGCGGGCTTAATATGTATTTCCCAAAAGGAACAAAAGACCTCAATGAAGAAAAGTATGATCTGGTTTTCGCAGACTTTAATGAAGGTATTCCCATCGCTGAAATTGCGAAAAAATACGGATATTCCCTGCAATGGATTTACAACATTATCGCCCAAAAACGCCGTGAATACAGAAACAGCCTGAAATACAGTGCCGCCTGACACTGGGCGACACAACACTGTTTACACATCACAACTGAGTACAGGTAAATGACAAATCTCAACGTAGGCAACTGGAAAACTATCGAGATATTCCGGGCGGGAACGCATACCGCGATGGCGGGACAGGAAATCAGCTTTTCCGACGAGGATATTGACAACATGGCAGCGGCCTATAACGGTTATCATCGCACGGGTTACGGTGCGCCTCTGTGTCTGGGGCATCCGGCCAGTAACAGCCCTGCTTATGGTGAAACCACTGGGCTGATAAGTAAAAACGGCAGGCTATTCGCGCTGGTCAAGCCCGATGATACCTTGCTGGGGCTGGTTCGCTCAGGACGTTACAGGAAAGTGTCAGCGTCATTCTATAAACCCGGCGAGACCAGCAACCCGGCAGGAACCGGAGCCTGGTATCTCCGTCATATCGGTTTTCTCGGCTCACAGCCGCCAGCTATTAAGGGACTGGAGCAGGTGGAGTTTATGGAAAGCTGTTATCCGGTCTGTTTTGGTCACAATGAATCACACGTTTATTTTTCAGAGTTCGACGGCATAGCCGACAGCCAGAGGGCAGCGCAGCACCTTTTAATAAAGGATGTGAGCGAAGCCTGCAACGTCTCCTATTCCGAAGCGCTCACCCTCACCACACCTTTTATCTGGAGTTATTAAAATGAAACCTGTTATTTCCCTCATTGAAGCACTGAACGCCGTTAAAAATAACCTTGCCTCCCTGAATGAGCGGAAAGAAAAGCTCTCTCGTCGCATTGGTGATATTAATGGCGAAATAACCGCATTACAGGATATGCCGTTATCACTTAATGATTACTGTTCCTTTATTCCTGAATATATTGAGCGATTCGGGCAGGAAGAATACCGGTCATTCAAGCATGCTCTTTGCAACGGTTCCGGCAGTGAAGGAAACGCCGAACGCTGGGGTAATCTTGAGAGTGAGAACGGCGATATTTCCGGCCTGTTCCGTCTGGTGGGGCTGGGTGGAAACATCTCCCCGGCTGATACCGGGATGGCGGTTATGCGCAAGCTCTGCTTTTTCTTCCCGGATGTGGTCGCCAACCGACTGACCGAAGCACTTGAGAAGGATAAAAGCGTGGCATGGGGTAATGACAAACTTCCCTCACTGGCAGAGCGCCGTAAGACCGTGGCGGCACTGGTCAGCGAACGCACCGGGCTTGAAAGTGAACTGGCAGCCGTCAGCGAAGAAATTGCCGGGATTACCGGAATCAGCGGCCTGTCCCTGACTGAATGACGCCCACCGAACCACTCAACCGGAGTGAACCATGAACAATAATTTTTCTGTTGGTGTGATGATTGGCGGTATTGTCGGGAGTAGCTTCCGTTCCGCCGTCAGCGGCACACGGCGGGCGCTGGATTCTCTCGGCGACACGTCACGCCGACTGGCGGAGCAGCAAAGCAGCCTGTCACGCGCCATGCAGCGTTACGGTCAGGTGGGTTCTGGCGTGGCTTCGCGCCTGAACAATGACCTGCAACGGGTCGGCAGAACGCTGGAACAACTAAACCGCCAGCAGTCCCGCCTGTCGGCAGCGTCTGCCACAACCGATGCCCTGAGAGCCAACCGGATGGCGCTTTATGGTCAGGGGGTTGAGACGTGGGCGCAGGCCAAAGCCGCTTACAGCCTCGTTTCCCCGGCGATTCAGCAGTCAGCCTCGTTCGACGACAAGATGATTGATATGTCAATCACGGCGAAATATGACGATAAAACCCGCGCCAGTCTGGGGCAGCAAATCCGTGACTGGTCGCTCAAGTACAACCAGTACCAGAGCGACTTACAGGAGGCTGTCGGCTCTCTTATCAGTGACAATATCGACAGCGTGTCCGAAATTGGCAGCTTCATGCCCAATATAGCCCGTGCCGCCACTGCCACCCGTACCACAGGGACGGAATGGGCGAAGGTTGCCGCCGTCTGGAAAAACTCAATGGATGGTAGCGCTAAGGAGTTTGCCAAAGTACAGAACATCATGGCCTTTGCAGGCGACCAGGGGTCTTTTGAAATACCTGACCAGGTGAAATGGATGCCATCTCTTGCCCCGATGATGCGCGGTATTGCCGAAGGTAAAGAGGCGATGGCGGAAATCGGAGCGAGTTTACAGATTGCCCGAATTGGTGCCGGGTCATCTGACGAGGCTGGTAACAACTTCCGTAACTTCCTCACCAAGATTTTTGCCCGCGACACGCAGAAACAGTTTGCCGATATCGGGATTGACCTTCAGGGGTCACTGATGGCTTATAAATCTGCTGGCGTCTCGCCCATTGAGGGCATGATAAGCGTCATGGGCAGGTATCTGGAGGCCAAAAGCCCGGAAGCGCTGGCAGGCTTCAAGAAAGCAATGAAAATCAAGGACGATAACTCCCGCGACCTTGCGTTACAGGAACTGGCAAAGAATTTCGGTCTGGGTGAGATGTTCGCTGATATGCAGGTCATGGCGTTTGTCCGTCCGATGCTCGCCAACATGGACAAATACCGCGAAATCAGGGCTGGCGCACTTAAGGCGGCAGATAAAGACCTGCTGGCCTCCTCCTACACGGAGCGACTGAAATCGCCGCTGGAGGCGACCAAAGCACTGATGGTCAGCACCCGCGAACTGTCCATTACCCTTGGCAGTCAACTGTCTCCCTCGTTCGTGTCAATGACGCAGCAACTGATTCCGCTGATTCATTCCACCGGGCAATGGATAGCGCAACATCCCGGCATTGTTCAGGGTGTGGCAAAAACCGTGGGCGTACTGCTGGGGCTGAAAATCGCCACTGTCGGGCTGAAACTCGGCCTGAATCTGCTGGTATCACCGTTCGCCGGGTTGTGGAAAAACGCCGTACTGCTGCGCACTAACTGGCTGTTGCTCAAAACCGCCCTGAGCGACGGCGGCAAGCTGCGCTGGCTGGCTACCGGATTCAGTACCGTGGCGAAGGGAGCCGGAATGCTGGGTAAAGCGCTGGCGGGAGGTCTGTTCAGGGGTGTAATGGTCGTCGCAAAAGCGTTTCTCTGGTTTGGTCGGGCGCTGTTAATGAACCCCATAGGCATTGCGATAACCATCATCGCCGGGGGCGCGTACCTGATTTACCGCAACTGGGGCGCGATAAGCCGATGGTTCTCGCAGCGATGGGAGGAAGTGAAAACTGCCTTTAATGGCGGCGTTCTCGGCGTGAGTAAGCTAATCCTGAACTGGTCGCCACTGGGGCTGTTCTACAAGGCGTTTGCGGGGGTCATGAAGTGGTTTAACATCGACCTTCCCGGCCAGTTTACAGAGTTTGGCGGTCATCTGATTGATGGACTGGTGAACGGTATCAAAAACAAGTGGGAGTCACTCAAAAGTACCGTCACCGAAATGGGTGACAGCGTCGGCGGCTGGTTCAAGGAAAAGCTGGGGATTCACTCCCCAAGTCGTGTATTTATGGGCTTCGGGTCGAATATCTCACAGGGTGCCGCTATCGGTCTCCAGAGGACTATCCCACTTGCAGCACTCGCAGGGCAGCGACTGGCAGAGGAAATGATACCGGAGGTTCCCCGCCTTCCTCCACCGGAGATTATGAGAGCAGGGTATTCGGGACAAGGAGCGGGAATTACAGCCAGAGGCACTAGAGGGGGAACATCTGGCGGCGGGATTAACGTAGTTAACCATATCTACATTGATGGCAAGAACAAGGCACCAGCGCCGGATGTGGCTAATGCGCTTAAGCTGTCCATTCCTGAACTGGAAAGAGCACTGGAAACTCTCCTTGCCCGTAAGCGCCGGGTTGCTTATGACTGATAATCTGTAATTCCTTTGCCGTATATGAAAAGCCGCACCGGGTCATTTATCTCACGGATTGCGGCTTTTTTATCGCGCGGTGGATCAGCTACTCACTGCTCAAGCCTTCCCCGTCAAGCTCACTGACCGGCGTAAAGTGATTATTCAGCCAATCATAATTACCTTCGACGGTGACTAAATCATGATTACCTTTACTGAGGTAGGCCGCATCCAGGTCACGCGTTTCCATACGCGCCATCTCTCCCATAGAGTCGGAGATAAAATAGAGATAGCGATCATCACGGGCGAAAGTATCGGAAGGTGTTCCGTCGGTTTTTTTCAGCCAGACCAGTGCGCCCACGGTATCAAAAGTCTGCACATCATCGAGTCCGACGAAATAGAGACGTTGGCCATATTGATTTAACCCCCTTTCCAGCTGCAGCTCGGGGTCGATAATTTTGGTCACAACCAGGGTTTTATCCAGCGGAGAGCGATACGTAAATTGATAGAGTGAATCCTTGTATTGCGCCGCGTTATCGTTCAGGCGTGTAAAATGCTCAGGGTCCACGCCCTCTAACGTTTCAATACGGCAGTCGTCGCCGCTGGTTGACGCGTCGCGCGTTATCCAGGTCACTTTATCTTTCTGTATATCAAAGGTATCGAGGCAATTTTTGCCGAAGGCATAACGATGGGTGCCGTTTTTATCGCGATAGATAAGCAGCGTACCCGGCATCCAGCGCACGATAGCGAAAGAATCAGGGTCGGTCGGCAGCGCTTTACCGTTAAGAAAAACCTGCGTTGGGGTGCGGAAAAGCGTATCCCACGGGCCGGGGTTATATCGCGTATCGCAGGTGGTACGGGGCCGTATCGGCCCGTTTTGCTCCCAGCTTTTTACGCCCAGGATGACGTAACCCTTGGCTGAGCTTATCCAGCGGCCTCGATAGTACAGATTATGACTATCTTTCAGCACATCGGCGTCATCCTGAGCCTCAGGGATCCCGCCAACGGACTGAAGTGAAGCAAAGTCCACCTGTTTCTCACCATGATTATCATCCGTGCGCTCACCATCAAAATAGAGGCTATCTTTGTCTGCGGCAAAGCGACCATAGGCACGAAACGTGGCAGCATCCACCTTCGGCGCATCCGGCGGGTTTTGCACAATTTTACCCGCCCATAAAATATGCTGCCCATCAGTTAGCCAGTCAAAACGCCAACCGCCATGCTTCAGCTCACGCGAATAGACCGAGGCCATAATAAAATCGTTATTAATCTTTTTAGGTGAATCAAATCTATGAATAATTACATCAGGTACCCGCCGCAACTGACTGAATGTTACCTGCGGTAAGAGGATATCCGGGAAATGAATATTGTAATCATCCCGACTTTCTCCCACGACATATTTCGTTCCATTACCCGATTTTTGATAGAGGAAAGCTGAATATGAAACACCGGAACAGGCCTGCGCCACACCTGGGATTAGCATCATCAGTGAGGTAAGGTAAAGGCACTTTCTTAACATGACATCATCCTGATTTTACGGGTGTTAACGAGAGCTTTTAATAAGTAACTCAATCTCTTCATTGGTAATATTCCGCAGTGGTATCCATTGACCTGATGTTGGAATGTATTGTTGTAAAAGCCCTTCGCCATCGCGCGCACCAAGGGGTTGACGAAATAACTGCCCATCTGCATTTAGAAAAACACGAAGATCAAAACGTTCCTCCGGAGTAATATACTCATTTTTAATCTCAGCAAACTCTTTCGGGCTAACAATGCTCAGTTTCGCATCCGGTTCCAGTGAACTAAATTTCACCAGATAGACACGATCTTTATAAATTCCCACGCGCTCATTCAGCCGATAAAAATATTCCGGGTCGACGCCCTCCAGCGTCTCGACCACGCAGTCATGGCGAGTACCAACGGTAGAGCGGCGTTTAAGCCAGGTCACGCTATCCGAGCGAATATCAAATACCCGGCAGTTTTTCTCTTCATCGCCGATGGTATATTCATGCTCGCCGTTTTTATCGCGATAAATCAGCAGAGAACCGGGCATCCAGCGCACCACCTGAAAAGTGTCCGCATCCGTATTGATAGGTATACCATTAACGAAAACCTGGGTTGCCGTGCGGGCAAGAGAATCGTTCACGTCGCGATGCCGTGCCGGATCGTACAGTAAAGAGCCCTGTTCAGCATCGTCGCGCCACGCCAGTACTTCGAATCCCGTTGCGTCTGCGAGCCAGCGCCCCATAAAGTAGAGATTATTTTTGTCTTTTAGTAGCCCGTAAATCTCCGTGGCTTCAAGCGTCGCCATATCGACACGCTTATAGCCGAGATTGTTGTCAGTGCGCTCGCCGTTAAAATAGAGCGACTTTCTATCCGCCGCAAACTCACCGAAGGCCTGAAACGTAGCCGCGTCAACCCGTGGCGTATTTTCCGCGTTACGGAGTATCTTTCCGGCCCACAATACATAGTGGCCATCGCTGACATAGGCGTGCTCGCAGCTCTCTTCGCAATACCAGTAATCCGGGTTAATTTTTACCAGAGGAGCTTTGTTTTCCGGGCGGGATAAATCGGCAATACGGCTTAGCCGAACATAATTGACGTCGGGCAAATGAGAGCGCACATCACCGTCATAAAGATAAACGGTTTCGCCATCCTTTAACTGATACTCGTATTCTGCGGCGCTGGCCAAGGTTGCCAGTAAGCACATCCCCGCGAATAACCATCCTTGTCTGAACATAGCTGCCCTTATCCTGTCGTTCCTGATGCGGATATATAGGCGCAACGTTGTATGAAAATCCAGCGCGCTGAGAATTTTTAGGAATTCATCAAACGCGCCGGGTAATAGCTACAAGATTGCCTGATGCGCTACGCTTATCAGGCCTACGCGATTTATATTTTGTAGGCCGGATAAGGCGTTTACGCCGCATCCGGCAAGGGCAAAGCGCACTGTGTCAGCAAGGTGAGTGACTTTATTTTTCCTGAGGCACCTTTAACGGAATCGCCAGCACACTGGCGGCGAAATAAAGTATCGCAATCACCCACAGCGTACCTTCCACGCCGAGCGGGTCGACGCAAAGCGTGACAATCAGCGGCCCGGCGAAGTTGCTTAAGCCCGATCCTAAATTAAGGCAGGAGATCGCCGCACCCTTGTTTTCCGGCAGCAGCGCGGGGATCAGCGCGCTCAGCGGGCCGAATGCGCCCAGGCCGATGGCGTAAATAGCCAGCGCAGCAAACAACGCCACTCCGCTATTGCCGAACAGTACAGGGGCGTAACACACCGCCAGCGACGCTGCGCCGCACAGCGTGCCGGAGAAAAAGACCACGGTTTTACGCCAGCCAATGGTATCGCCCAGCCAACCGAAGAAGTATCCGGCAAAGATATTCAGCACATTGACCAGCCCCCAGATAGTCAGCCACTCCTGAATGCTGAAACCGAAGCGCGGCAGGTAAACCGGCATCAAAATGACCAGTGAAAATTTACCGATATCGTTGATGGTTTTTACCAGCACTGCCAGGCGCATTTTCGGCTCGCGCGCCAGCACCATCAGCCCTTCGCCCAGCGCCGGTAAGATTTTACTATCTGACTCGCGCTCGGGCTGTGCCCGGTTAAGCACCAGCGCGCATCCGCTGCCCGCCAGCACAAAAACGAAGCCAGTCAACAAGGTAGCCGTTTCCCCACTGTGCGGGACCATAAAGCCCGAAAACCACGGTGCGACGATGGTCATGCCCACGCCAAAAGCAATCCAGAACCAGGAAACCGCCCGTCCCAGAATGCGCGTTTCACAGCACTGGTTAATCCACACCAGAAACGAGTAGGCAAAAAGTGGATACGCCACCCCGCGCAGCGCATAACTGGCGACCATCAACGGATAGTGACCGTTGGGCAGCGCCCAGAAGATAAACGGCACCGAGCCGATAAAATAGACCAGCGTCGCCGCCCACATCAGGCGACGAATCCCCAGTACGCCTGCGCCAATCCCGGAGAACCAGGAAACCAGCGCCACGCACAGGCCGAAGACCGACGACATCATGCTGATGTCGCGTGCGTCAAAGCCGCGCTGTTGCAACAGCGATGCGAGCCAGCTCTGCTCGATAGTCGCGCCGGTAATAAACAAAAAGACGCCAATAAAGCCCCACAGCAGCTGGCGAGGAAGGCCAATTCGCGCCCAGATGCCTTGTTGAAGGTACACGCTATGTTCAGTCATAAATATCAGCCAAAAAGTAAGCCCGGCGAACAGTGCGCCGGGCGGGTCAATAATTACGCGTTCTTCAACTGCACCGCGTTTTCTTTCGCTTTCATCAGGCTGCGGTTTACACAGCCGACGGTGTTATCTCCCCAGCACTGCTCGTAAGGCATGCCGGTCAGCGACTCAATAACCTCTTTGGTTTCGGCGGTGACTGTCGCTTTACTGCCCCCCTGTTTCAGGCGCGCCACTTCATCGTTGAGAATCGCATGGGTACGACCATTCACTTTGAACTGGAAGGCAGACCAGATACCCCACGCGGTGAGGATCACCGGCAGAATAATCATAATGGCAAGGATCATGTTGATAGCTGATTGTGGCTGGCTCGCCTGACCGGTAACAAAACCGGACATCTGCAACGCTACGCCCACCAGGAAGATAGACAGCGCCTGAGAAGCTTTACGCAGCAGGCTCATAAAGCCGGCAAAAATCCCTTCACGACGATTACAGGTAAGAATTTCATCCACATCCGCCACGAAGGTGTAGTTGTTCCACGGAATGGAGTAGATACCGCCGCGCGCCAGGCCCGCAATCCCTGCTGCCAGATAAAGCAGCGCCATGCTGGTTGATCCGCTCAGGTAGGTAAAGGTGAACAAAGCAAAGGCAATCAACGCCATGCTGGCCTGGGTGGCAAACGCGCGAGACGGCGAGTAGCGCAGGGTCAGCCAGGTGGCGACGCCGACACCGAAGAATTGCAGGCCGTTAATCGCACTCAACAAGTTTGAAGCCACAATCGACGAGGTAGAGAGCGCAAACACCACGAAGTAGGTGAAGACGGAGTTAAAGATATCCTGCCCCACGGAACCGCCCAGATACATGCCTAGGTGAGAGCGGAATGTTTTGATTTTTAACGTAGAAACAAAGTCGTAGTAGATATTGAAAATACGCGTGGAAAGCGGCAGTTTCTCGGCGGCTTCGATGGTGCGCTCGCTCTGTTCAATCTCTTCGAGTGAGCGTTCCCAGGTACCGAAATAGACAAAGAACAGCACGACCATAAACGACACCGTGAAAATTGCCCCGGCGTAGAAGAAGGAATCCGCCGAATCGGAACCAAAATAGTTAATCAGACGCCCTGGCAGAAACGCAGCGGTAAATCCAGCAAACTGCGCGATATACATACGCGCGCTGGTCAGTTTCGACCGTTTGGTGAAATCGGAGGTCATTTCCGCCGATAGGGTATCGTACGGAATCAAAATCATCGAATAGACGATTTCAAACAGAATGTAGACCAGCAGATACATCCAGTAATTGAAGCCTTCAACCCACAGCAGGCTGTACACCGAGACCAGCGGAATGCTGAGCAGCAGGAAGAAGCGGCGACGGCCAAAGCGGCGGCCCAGCCAGGTTTTGTGGAAGTTATCGGAAATGTAGCCCATTAGCGGGCACATGATCACATCGACAATACGCGCGACCGCAAACAGCGACCCGGCCTCAATTGGCGTCAGGCCGCAGAAGGTGGTTAAGAAGAACAGCAACCAGGCGCTGACCAGCGTAAAGGCTCCCGAGCCAATCACATCCGCCAGGCCGTAACAGACATAGTTATGGAGTTTTATCTCCCTGACTTTTTTTATCATTTTTCCATCCCCTTAAACTGACATCCGGCGATAGCGGCCCCAGAGCCGCGCCGCCGCTCTGAATGCTTATTTTCCGTTCACTATCACGACGTCCTGCGAATGCCAGCCCGCCGGCAGCGGCGTCGGGCGCACAGCGTTTAATTCACGCAGCACCAGCCCGGTAACGCCATCGGCATACAGCGCCGGGAGCCCGCCAGGGTATGGCTCGACGCCCCACGCGCGCCCGGTTTCCGGGTTCACCAGATAGGCATTATCGAGCCCCATCCCGCTCGGTTTCGCCGGGTTACACGGTGGACGAACGTCAAAGCAGCCCTGCTCCTGCGCATCGCCCTGCACCTGCTGTAGCTGAACGCCGTTAAACGTGACGTCATGAATATCGCCTGCGGTTTCACTGTGCAGGTTGATTGCCCCTTCGCTGATACCGGAGAGGTTGCTGAAGGTGATGTGCTGAATCTGACCGGCGGCAACCTGCGGGTCGCGACGGCGGGCGGAGAGATACACCGGGTCAGCCTTTCCCCAATGGCATGGATGACCGTGACGGCAATCAAACAGAATGTTGCTGAAGCTCATCTGACTGAACACGCCGCCATCGCGCGACACCAGGCCGATGCCACGATTGGACTCAAAAATGGTGCAATTGCTGACGACGATATGGCTGATATCCGCCGCCGTTTCAGTACCCACTTTAATGGCGCAGCTTTTCGAGCGAATGATGCAGTTGTTAACCACCACGTGGCGGGTTGGCTGTTGTAATGCAGGCGCTTTACGGGTGGTTTTCAGGCAAATGCCGTCATCGGCAGCGCTGAAGTAACTGTCGCTGATATGCACAAACTGACAGCTATCGAGATCCAGCGCGTCGGTATTAGAGAGCGCCAGGTCGTTATCAATCGTTAAGCGATGAATGAAAATATGTTTGCAGCTCACCAGATGCGCGGTCCACATCGGCGAATCTGCCAGCGTGATATCGCAAAGGCGCACCTGTTCGCAACCTTCCAGCACCAGCAAACGCGGGCGCTGCGCGGCAGGCTGGCGATAACCCTGCGCATCCGCCTGTGGTGCAAACCAGGCCGCCGCATTGCCTTCAACGCGCCCTTCTCCGCTGAGGGTTATTTGTTGCTGATTGCGAGCGTACAACAGCGCCATATGTGACAACTCGGCCATAGACTGCGTCAGATCTGCCGGGTAATCCGCCACGTTCGGACTTGCGCGCAAGCAGGCCCCGGCCTCAAGGTGCAAGGTAAAATGGGAAGGTAGCACCAGCGTGCCGGTCAACCAGATACCGGGCGGGATGGTCAGCGTACCGCCGCCAGCCGCCGCCAGGGTATCAATCATCTGCTGCAACTGTGCCGTAACCGGACGCGTGCCGGTGTTATCGAGCCCGGCCTGTTCAAGGGAGAGTTTCATTGCGCTACCTGTTTGAGTGTCGATAGCCGCATTTAACGAAGTTTTCGCCCTTTGCTCGCGCGCTGTTTCCAGGCTTTTTTGCGTAATAGTGAAAATCATCACGTCCGCCAGACGGGGGATAAATAGCTTTTGATGGCGCGCACAAAATCAACGCGGTCGTGGAAAGAGGAATGCGTTGAACGTCACATTTTCATGTGCGATGAGGAATAAAAGAACGCGCAAAACGGGGGTGACGACGAAATGTTATCGCTGAAGGTGATGATGTTCACGGAAGTGGGAAATTGATGGGAGATGGGGATTGATTTTTGGTTGGTGCGGTGGGTTTAGCCCCTCACCCCGGCCCTCTCCCGCAGGGAGAGGGGGAAAACCAGTGCAGAACAGGCAGATTGGCACAATCGGTTCCCTCTCCCTGCGGGAGAGGGTTAGGGTGAGGGCTTACTTCAGCTCAAACGCCCCCTGCTTCACACGCGCCGAATCCACGCCGATAAAGACGTTGAATTTGCCCGGTTCTGCATCGTATTTCATGCTCTGATTCCAGAACTTCAGTGCCTCTACATCAATCGGGAAGCTGACGGTTTGCGTTTCACCCGGTTTCAGCGTCACTTTCTCAAAGCCTTTCAGTTGTTTCACCGGGCGACTCATTGACGCTGTCACATCCTGCAAATACATCTGAATGACCGTCGCGCCTTCACGCTTACCGCTGTTGGTAACGTCTACGCTGGCGGTGACCTTGCCGTCGCGCGTCATTGACGGTGCTGACATTTTCACGTCAGAAACGGTGAAGGTGGTGTAGCTCAGGCCATAGCCAAACGGATAAAGCGGGCCGTTGGCTTCATCGAAATAGCGAGAGGTGTACTTGTTTGGTTTATCCGCATTGTACGGGCGACCGGTGTTGAGATGGCTGTAGTAAACCGGGATCTGCCCCACTGAACGCGGGAAGGACATCGGCAATTTACCGGACGGGTTGTAATCACCAAACAGCACGTCGGCAATAGCATTGCCGCCTTCGGTCCCGGCAAACCAGGTTTCCAGAATCGCATCTGCCTGCTGATCTTCTTTCACCAGCGCCAGCGGGCGCCCGTTCATCAGCACCAGCACTAACGGTTTGCCTGTCGCTTTCAGCGCGGCAATCAGGTCGCGCTGGCTTTGCGGGATGTCAATATTCGTGCGGCTGGAGGCTTCATGTGCCATCCCTTGCGCCTCGCCCACGACGGCCACCACGACGTCAGATTGTTTCGCTGCCGCTACCGCTTCATCAATCATGGCCTGTGCGGAACGCGGATCGACTTTCACGGCTTCTTCATACTGGTTAAGGAAGTCGACAATACCTTTATCGTTGGTGACGTTCGCGCCTTTGGCGTAAACCACTTTGCCCTTATCACCCAGCGCGTTTTTAATCCCGGTGAGCACGGTGACAGACTGATCTGCCACGCCAGCTGCCGACCAGCTTCCCATCACATCACGTTTGCTGTCTGCCAGCGGCCCCACCACGGCGATAGTGCCCGATTTTTTCAGCGGCAAGGTTTCGAGACGGTTTTTCAGCAGCACCAGACTTTCACGCGCGACATCACGTGCATCTTTGCGGTGCAGACGGCTTTCGGCGTTGGTGTCCTGTGGGTCAGACTCTTTCGGACCAAGATGGCTGTACGGGTCGTTAAACAATCCCATATCATATTTGACGTTCAGCACGTGACGCGCGGCATCGTCCAGTTCCGCCATCGTCACCTTGCCGGATTTCACCAGCCCCGGTAGGTACTTGCTGTAATATTCATCGCTCATACTCATGTTGATGCCGGACTTCAGCGCCACGCGTACCGCATCTTCCGGGTCAGAAGCCGTACCGTGTTTAATCAGTTCTTTAATCGCACCATGATCGGAAACGGTGATGCCCTTGAAACCCCACTTATCACGCAGGATCTCTTTAAGCAGCCACGCATCCGAGGTTGCAGGCGTGCCGTTCAGCGAGTTCAGCGCGACCATCACCGCACCGCTACCCGCATCCAGCCCCGCTTTATACGGCGGCATATAGTCGTTAAACAGGCGCTGCGAGCTCATATCAACGGTGTTGTACTCTTTCCCGCCCTCAACTGCGCCGTAGGCGGCGAAGTGTTTCACGCTGGTCATTACCGAATAGCGATCCGCCGGGCTTTTGCCCTGCATCGCTTCCACCATGGTTTTACCCATGATTGAGGTCAAATAGGTATCTTCGCCAAAGCCTTCTGAAGCACGGCCCCAGCGCGGGTCGCGCGAGACGTCAACCATGGGTGCCCAGGTCATATTCAGGCCATCATCTGCCGCTTCATAAGCAGACACGCGGCCAACGGTGCGCACCGCATCAAGGTTAAAGCTGGACGCCAGCCCGAGGCTTATCGGGAAGACGGTACGCTGGCCATGCAGCACATCGTAGGCGAAGAACAGTGGAATTTTCAGGCGGCTCAGTTCCATCACCTGATCCTGCATTTTGCGAATATCCTGGCGGGTGACGGTGTTAAAGATAGCCCCAACCTGGCCCTCTTTAATCATCTCGCGAATCGCTTCTTTTGGATTATCCGGCCCTACGCTTATCAGACGAAGCTGGCCGATTTTTTCATCAACCGTCATCTTTTTGAGTAAGTCTGTGACAAACGCATCCCGCGCCTCAGGTGTCAGCGGGTGATTGCCGAACAGCTCGTCCGCCAACGCGGGTTGTAGCGCCAGGCTCACAGCGACGCCTACAGAACATAACCATTTCATGTTGTTAGTCTCTTTATTCCATGCCAGTCAATCGGCGAAAGTTGATGAAAAACCGCAGTTTGCCATAAGCCTAAACGGCTGAGGAGCAGAAAGCGAAGGTTATTCTCTGAATTTTCGAAACATTCGTACTCCCAATAAATCCGCAAAGCGCTATTCTTAGGGACGACAAATTAGTCTCACCACAAGGAGTGGAATAATGTCTGCACAAGCCACCACTGATAATAAAGCGCTAATTAACGAACTCACCCGTCTGGTCGGTCATGCTCACCTGCTGACTGATCCGGCGAAAACCGCCCGCTATCGCAAGGGCTTCCGCTCCGGTCACGGTGACGCGCTGGCCGTTGTCTTCCCTGGTTCACTGCTTGAACTGTGGCGCGTACTCAACGCCTGCGTGAACGCGGATAAAATCATTCTGATGCAGGCGGCGAATACCGGCCTGACCGAAGGCTCTACGCCGAGCGGCAATGATTACGATCGTGAGATAGTCATCATCAGCACTCTGCGTCTTGATAAGCTGCACCTGCTCGATAAAGGCGAGCAGGTGCTGGCCTGGCCGGGTACCACACTCTATTCTCTGGAAAAAGCGCTTAAGCCGCTGGGACGCGAGCCACATTCTGTGATTGGATCGTCCTGCATTGGTGCATCGGTTATCGGCGGGATCTGCAATAATTCCGGCGGGTCGCTGGTGCAGCGCGGCCCGGCGTATACCGAAATGTCCCTGTTTGCGCGTATTGACGAGAATGGCAAGCTGATGTTGGTTAACCACCTGGGCATTGATTTGGGTGAAACGCCGGAGCAGATCCTCAGCAAACTCGATGATGAACGCGTGAAAGACAGCGACGTGCGCCACGATGGCCGCCACGCGCACGATCACGATTACGTCACTCGCGTACGTGATGTTGAAGCCGACACCCCAGCCCGCTACAACGCAGACCCGGAACGCCTGTTCGAATCCTCCGGCTGCGCCGGTAAACTGGCCGTTTTCGCCGTGCGTCTGGACACCTTCCCGGCGGAAAAACGTCAGCAGGTTTTCTACATTGGTACGAATCAACCGGACGTGCTGACCGAAATTCGCCGCCACATTCTGGCGGAATTCAAGAACCTGCCGGTGGCGGGCGAATATATGCATCGTGATATTTACGATATCGCCGAGCAGTACGGCAAAGACACCTTCCTGATGATCGACAAACTCGGCACCGACAAAATGCCGTTCTTCTTCACTCTGAAGGGTCGCACCGACGCGATGCTGGAAAAAGTGTCGCTGTTTAAGCCGCACTTTACCGACCGTTTTATGCAGAAAGTCGGCCACGTTTTCCCGGCGCACCTCCCTGCACGCATGAAGCAGTGGCGCGATAAATATGAGCATCACCTGCTGCTAAAAATGGCGGGCGACGGTATTGAAGAAGCGCAGGCCTGGCTGGCGGAGTACTTTAAACAGGCGGAAGGCGGCTATTTTGTCTGTACCGCCGAAGAGGGTAGCAAAGCCTTCCTGCACCGTTTCGCGGCGGCGGGCGCGGCCATTCGCTATCAGGCGGTACACGCCGATGAAGTCGAGGATATCCTTGCGCTGGATATTGCCCTGCGTCGTAATGATACCGAGTGGTTTGAGCATCTGCCGCCGGAAATCGACAGCCAACTGGTGCATAAGCTCTACTACGGCCACTTTATGTGCCACGTGTTCCATCAGGATTACATCGTCAAAAAAGGCGTGGACGCGCATGAGCTAAAAGAAAAAATGCTGGTGCTGCTTCGCGAACGCGGCGCGCAGTATCCGGCGGAGCATAACGTTGGGCATCTGTACGAAGCCGCGGACACGTTAAAACGTTTTTATCGTGAAAACGATCCGACGAACAGCATGAACCCCGGCATCGGTAAAACCAGTAAACAGAAATACTGGGGCGAAGGAAAACCGCAGAACCCTGGCGTTTCGGCCCCAACCGACGAGCCCGCCGTGAAATAAGAGAGACGGATTGTTATTCAGGTTCGCGCCGTATTAGAGTGAGTGAATGACGCCGGGGGAACGTTTCTCCGGCGATTTTTTTCACAAGGAACCTGAGTATGTCCGCGCGCGAAGCCGCTACTGATGTTGAAATTCGTTTAGCCCAGCCTGATGACGTCCACGCAATTTCCGCTATTTACGCCTGGCATGTGCTGAACGGGCGAGCCTCCTTTGAAGAAACCCCGCCATCCATTGATGAAATCTGCGAACGCATGAAGAAGGTCAATGACCACGGTCTGCCGTGGCTGGTTGCGCTTTATCGCGGCGTCGTGGTTGGGTATTGCTATGCGTCACCCTACCGCCCTCGCCCGGCCTATCGTTATACGGTGGAAGAGTCGATTTATCTGGATACCTCCATGACTGGGCTCGGCATTGGCAGCGCACTGCTGGGCCGGTTGATTGAGATTTGCGAACAGGGGCCGTGGCGACAAATGCTGGCGGTGGTCGGCGATGGCCACAACAACCCGGGGTCGTTGAATCTGCATAAGAAACTCGGGTTTGTGATTGCCGGGCAGTTACGTAGTGTGGGTTATAAACTGGGTGACTGGCGGGATACGTTGATCATGCAGCGCCCGCTCAATGATGGTGACTGGACGCTGCCGGAGTAGCAGGTTTGGTGCCGGGTTGTGACGGATGACGCTGCGCTTATCCGGCCTACGGAGGCGGTGCTGGGGTTTGGTAGGCCGGATAAGGCGTAGCCGCCATCCGGCGTTACTGCGCCGAAGCCGACTAAACTTAATCTTCCTGGGTCGTCACTTTACCGTGCGCCAGGTTGCCCGCAATCTGCGACTCTTTCTGCTTTTTATAGCTCAGCGCGGCCGCAGGAACCGGCATCACTTTACCGGTTTCGACCCAGGTGCGCAGACGGCTGGCGTCGGCGAAATGGGTATATTTGCCAAACGCATCCATCACCACCATCGCCACCGGACGTTTGTTCATCACCGTACGCATCACCAGACAGTGACCCGCCGCATTGGTGAAGCCGGTTTTGGTCAACTGGATATTCCAGTTATCGCGGTACACCAGATGGTTGGTGTTGCGGAACGGCAGGGTGTACGCCGGGTTAGCAAAGGTCGCCATATCCTCACGCGTGGTGCTCAACTGACCAATCAGCGGATACTGTTTGGTGGCAATCAGCATTTTGATCAGATCGCGCGCCGTTGACACGTTGTGAATCGACAGCCCGGTCGGTTCCACATAGCGCGTGTGCGTCATTCCCAACGATTTAGCCTTCGCGTTCATGGCGCGAATAAAGGCATCGTAACCGCCAGGATAGTGATGTGCCAGACTTGCCGCCGCACGGTTCTCCGACGACATCAACGCCAGCAACAGCATATTTTTACGGCTGATTTTACTGTTCAGACGCACGCGGGAGTAAATTCCTTTCATCTCCGGCGTGTGGCTGATATCAACACTCAGCATCTCATCAAGCGGCAGGCGCGCATCCAGCACCACCATCGCGGTCATCACTTTGGTGATGGACGCAATCGGGCGCACCAGATCCGGTTCGCTGGCGTAGATCACTTTATTGGTTTCAAGATCGACAATCATCGCGCTCCCGGAAGCAATTTCCGGGCGCGAGGCTGCGGCCGTCGCCGCCGTTTTAGCACTCGCCTGAGGCGCAAAAGGCACAGCCAGCATTAACGCCAGGCTGAGCAGGGAAACGCGAAATTTCTGCATGATGTGTTTTCTGGTGGTTATTTACGCACTGTATGGAATATGGACGCCGCGCGTACTAAGACAATGCAGCGAGGGCGTCATCATAGCGCGGAGCGCAAGGCACCTACCAGAAAAGAATAGTGAATAAATGCTGCATTGCTGGCGCGAAATAATTCACACCAGCAATGCATAAGAGCGGTTCAGAACAATCGGTAACCATAACCCCACAGAATGACGGTGATCGCCAGCAGCACTTCCAGTACCAGCACGCCAATCGCCAGGGTTGAACTGGCGAAGCTCAGCCCCTCTTCCCGTTCAATGTTGAGGAACGTCGGGATACCGACATAAAGCAAATAACCGGTATAAAACAGCGCAACGGTACCTATCAGCGCGCAGAGCCAGACCAACGGATAGAGCGCCACGATACCGCTCAGGAACATCGGCGTCGCCACATAACCGGCAAACACCATACAGCGCTTGAGCGACGGACGCTCCGGATAGTTACGCGCCATCCACCAGATTACACGTCCCATCACTGCGACGCCACCGAGCATTACCCCATAGAAAAGTACGGCCAGGATTAAACCGGTCACAGGTGACAGTTTAACCACATTGCCATCGCCGAAATTCCAGCCCAACTGTGTTGTTCCTATAAATGCACAGATAACAGGAATCGCGGCCATCAACAGAACATGGTGCGTGTAATGGTGTGAAACAGTTTCGTTTTCACTCCGAATGACATGCATTTCTCGATCGGGATGGGAAAACAGACCCCAGACATGGTTCATAACGCCTCCTCGACACGGCTTCGTACCACGTAACGTAAGTATAATTCACACTAATAGATTATTTATTGAGCAGGCAAAAAATAACGTCGCCCCCGGCTTCGGCTCAGAGGTGTATGCTTAAAGGAGATGTTCAAAGGAAACGAAGATAACGATGGATATACCGGCTCTGATTTCACAATATGGTTATGCCGTGCTGGTACTGGGCAGTATGGCGGAAGGCGAAACGGTGACGCTACTGGGTGGCGTGGCGGCACATCAGGGGTTACTGCGCTTCCCGCTGGTGGTGATTTCGGTCGCGCTTGGCGGGATGATTGGCGATCAGGTGCTCTATTTGCTGGGTCGCCACTTTGGCGGGCGCATGCTGAAGCGCTACTCGCGTCAGCACACCAAAATCCGCAAAGCGCAACGGCTGATTCAGCGTCATCCTTATCTCTTCGTCATTGGCAGCCGTTTTATGTACGGTTTTCGGATTATCGGGCCGCTGTTGATTGGCGCCAGTCGTATACCACCGAAACTCTTTCTGCCGCTCAATATTGTTGGCGCACTGTTGTGGGCGCTTATCTTCACCACCCTCGGTTATGTGGGCGGTGAAGTGATTGCGCCGTGGCTGCATGACCTCGATGCCCATTTAAAACACTGGATTTGGGTTATCCTGGCCGTCGCTGTCGTGCTGGCGTTGCGCTGGTGGTTTAAACGCCGCGCGGATAAATCATAACGCCTGATACCCGCCGCCGAGCGCAGAAGTCAGCTGGATGGAGGCATCCAGCCATTCACCCTGCAACTTCAAAGCTGTAATCTGCTCGTGCAGCGCCGGCAGCTTCGCGTGGCTGTACTGCGCACTGGAAATAATCCCCACCCTTAGCCGCGCCTGCGCGAGTGCTGCCACGCGCCCGGCATCACGTTGCACGTGAGTTTGCTGCTGATTTTTTGCGGCCAGCGTTTCCATCTGGCTGGCGCACTTCGCTACCTGGTTAACGGCATCAACCACCGCTTTGTTGTAACGGGCAATGGCGTAATTATTCTCCGTGCTGGCGATATCCAGATTCGCATTTAATCTGCCGCTGTCAAAGATGGGCAGCGTTAGCCCTGCTGTGACGCCCATCTGCTGTGCGGAGTGGCGGAACAGATCGCTCAGGTGCAGAGCGTCCTGTTGCAGGAACGCCATAATGTTGATATCCGGGTAAAAGGCCGCTTTCGCCGCATCAACATCGCTCAGGGTGGATTCCACCAACCATCGCGCTTCCTGTAAATCTGGGCGACGCGCAAGCAGCTCAAAACCCAGTTGCGATGGCAATTGTGACGTCACCGCCGGTAGCGGCACCGTCTTCAACGACAACGACGTGGATTGCGCGTTGGTGAGCGCCATCAATCGTGCTTCTATCTCTTTCAGATTACCGTCGATATCCGCCAGTTGCTGCGCGGTTTTGCCAACATTAATATCGTTTTCAACGCCTTCCACCGAGTCGTTAATACCAGCCAGATAAAGTTTTTTATCCACCGACACAATCAGGTTTTGTTCTTTCTGGATCTGTTCAAGCTGCTGGCGAATCGCCGATTCCGTTTGCCACTGCCAGTATAGCCGCGCCACACTGCTTGCCAGCAGCTGGCGGGTTTGCGCCATCCCGGCAATATCCGCTTTCACTTTGCCAATTCGCGCGCTCACCTGTGCAGCATCTTTTCCCCACAAATCGATATTCCAGCCCGCCGTTAAGCCGAAGGTGCCGTTGGTATACCACGGCCCCGTGGTGCCCGCCGCCGGATCATCAAAAGCAAATGGCCCCATCAGCCCTTCCGCTGACATTTTTTGGCGTTCCAGATCTGCGGAGAAATTCACCTCCAGCCCACCTTTCGCTTCGGCCAGCTTAGCCTGTGCCTCCGCAAGTTTTATACGCTGCTGCGCAACGGCCATATCCGGTGCATCGCGCAGCGCGCGTTCAATCAGCGCGTTAAGCTGCGGATCGTGATAGTCGTGCCACCAGGTGGACTGCGGCCAGCCGTTTTTCAA
This sequence comes from Pseudocitrobacter sp. 73, assembly GCF_008369545.1. Classification (NCBI taxonomy): domain Bacteria; kingdom Pseudomonadati; phylum Pseudomonadota; class Gammaproteobacteria; order Enterobacterales; family Enterobacteriaceae; genus Pseudocitrobacter; species Pseudocitrobacter sp. 73. The sequence goes on from NZ_VTZO01000006.1 coordinate 340,618, forward strand.
CGCCACGGGTAGCGACGAATCAATATGCGAAACGGGCAGCGCTTTGGCCAGACGCGCATCGGTTTCATGCGATGGCGCGCAGGCGCATAGCGTAAATATAATCGGTAAGCTTAATACAGCGAACGTTCTGACAGAATGTTTCATGGAATTTGCGTGCGTCTGAAAAGAGGCGCAAATAATAGAGAAAAGCAAACCATTTTCTTTAGTAACCCGTGTGGAAGAATAACCAGGATAAAGTGATCACATCACGTTATTTATGCGCCCAGTAAATACGTCATCTACATTTCGAAATACTTTTGTGCTTAATTTTTGATTGAGATCGAATTACAACGCGCGACCTCATTTAATTTAAGCTTAAATATGGGCATAATTATTTATTGCATGAATGAGTTAGGGATTATCAATGACGCAAAATATTTATGACGATCCGCACTTTTTTGCCGGTTACGCCACGCTGGATCGCTCAGTGAAAGGCTTAGACGGCGCGCCGGAGTGGCCGAAAATTCAAACGCTACTGCCTGAAATCCAGGGTAAAACCATTGTTGATTTAGGCTGCGGCTACGGCTGGTTCTGCCGCTGGGCGCGCGATAACGGCGCGGCGAAGGTGTTGGGTCTGGACGTTTCGCAGAAAATGCTCGCGAAAGCGCTGGAGATGACCTCCGGTCAACACATTACCTATCAGCGTGCTGACCTGGAAACGCTTGTTCTGCCAGCCAGCACCTTCGACCTGGCTTACAGTTCGCTGGCTCTGCACTATCTAAAAGACATCGACCGTTTATTCCGCACCCTGCATCAGGCACTCAAGCCCGGCGGCAAACTGGTTTTCTCCGCAGAGCACCCGGTCTATACCGCCCCGGCGAATCAACAATGGGTAGTGGATAATCAGGGAAATAAACACTGGCCGGTGAGCCAGTATCAACAGGAAGGTGAGCGCATCAGCAACTGGTTTGCCGATGGCGTTAAGAAGCAACACCGTAAGCTCGCGACCTGGATTAATGCAGTGATTGCGGCTGGATTTATCATTGAAGCGCTGGACGAATGGGGACCGACGTCTGAGCAAATCGCCGCTAACCCGGCGCTGGATGAAGAGAAAGAGCGCCCGATGATTTTTATTCTGAGCGCCCGAAAAGCTTAACGCCAGCGCAGGATTTCGCGCGCCACTGACGCGGAGTCCTGCAGCGCCCGTACCGCCATAAACAGTTCCGTGGCTTCCTCGTACTCTTTGCGCAGGTAGCCCAGCCACTGTTTGATGCGCGCCAGATGATACAGCCCGGTGTCGTCCTGTTTTTCCAGCAGACAATATTTTTGCAGCAAACGCACCACTTCGGGCCACGGCATACGCGGTTCGTTATACTTAATCACCCGGCTCAGGTTCGGCACGTTCAGCGCACCGCGCCCAATCATCACCGCGTCACACCCGGTCACCGCCATACACTGTTGCGCGCTTTCCCAGTCCCAGATTTCGCCGTTGGCGATTACCGGAATAGTCAGGCGCTGGCGAATGTCAGCAATGGCCTGCCAGTTAATACGCTCGGCTTTGTAGCCATCTTCTTTAGTGCGACCGTGCACCACAAGCTCGGTTGCGCCCGCCTGCTGCACCGCATCGGCGATTTCGAACTGGCGCGCGCCGCTGTCCCAGCCCAGCCGCACTTTGACGGTTACGGGAAGATCCGCTGGCACCGCTTCACGCATCGCTTTCGCGCCGCGATAGATAAGCTCGGGATCTTTCAGCAACGTCGCCCCGCCGCCGCTGCCGTTAACCATTTTGGACGGACAACCGCAGTTGAGATCAACGCCCCATGAACCGAGCTCCACCGCGCGGGCGGCGTTTTCAGCCAGCCATTCGGGATACTGGCCCAGTAGCTGGATGCGCACCAGCGTGCCGCTCGGCGTGCGGCTGTGGTTGTTCAGTTCCGGGCACAGTTTATGGAATGATTTTACCGGCAGCAGTTTATCCACCACGCGCAAAAATTCGGTGACGCAGAGGTCGTAATCATTCACGTCGGTCAGCAGCTCCCGCACCAGCGAATCGAGCACGCCTTCCATTGGCGCCAGTAAAACACGCATATTGATACCCGGTAAAAAAAGAGGCGCTATGTTAGCGCCTCTTTTCATCGGTTAAAAGCCTGTTAGCGGGGTTGCAGGCAGTTATCTTCCTTCCAGCCGTAGAGCCACTCCATCGCGCGATAGAACTCGGCCTGGGTTTTGCCCTTCCACAGCAGGTTACGCACGTGACGCTCAACGCCCGCAGCGTGATAAATACGCCCCATTTCACGCGTCGACCAGACAATACGGGCGGTACGCGGAATGCGCACAGACTCATACAGCGCGAAGGCTTCTGCCGCATCGCCGTCACATTGCGCCAGCGCTTTGCCGATGGTGACCGCATCTTCCAGCGCCATACACGCTCCCTGCGCCATATACTGCGCCACCGGGTGCGCCGCATCGCCCACTAAGGTAATGCGATCGTTGCCCCATTTTTCCACGGGCTCACGGTCAGCGGTAGACCAGCGACGCCAGGAGGTCGGTTTGTCGAGCATCTGGCGCGGACGCGGGTGAATACCTTTAAAGTAAGAGAGCACCTCTTCTTTGCTGCCGTCCTTCACGCCCCACTCTTCCGTTTCACGGCTGTGGAAGGTCACCACCAGGTTGTATTGCTTGCCGCCACGCAGCGGATAGTGCACCAGGTGACAGTGCGGGCCTGCCCACAGTACCGGGGCGTTGATGCGCAGATCGTCCGGCATATCGTCGCAGTCAATCACTGCACGATAGACCACGTGTCCGGTAACGCGCGGGGTATCGTGCAGCAGGCTCTGACGCACCACCGATTTCACGCCGTCGCAGCCAATCAGAATATCTGCCGTCCAGCTATTGCCTTTATCATCAAACACGGTGACGTCATGGTCGGTCTGGCGGATATCCACCACGTGCGTTGAAGTGCGGTATTCGACACACGGATGCACCATCGCCGCTTCCCATACGGTAGCGTGAATATCGACACGGTGAATCACCGCATACGGGCCACCGAAGTGGTCGCAGAACGCCTGCCCGGTTTCGATATGCACCACTTCTTCGCCGTTCACCGCATCCATCATGGTGATATGATCGGTAAATACCGCACGCTGGCGAGCAACCTCGCCGACGCCCAGGCTATCCAGCGCCGAAAACGCGTTCGGGCCAAGCTGAATGCCCGCGCCAATTTCACCAATTTCATGCGCTCTTTCCAGCAGCATCACTTTGATGCCCTGACGCGCCAGAGACAACGCGGTCGCCGCGCCGCCAATCCCGCCACCGACAATGATTGCACTTGTCACTTTTGCCATGATAACTCTCCTTATTATGCCGGGATTTTGTCCTGTTGGTTCTCGGGTGCGGCAGCGACGAACGCTGGCAGCGCGGAACAGGCTTCATACACGGCTTTACAGCGGGGATACCCGCTAAGATCGCAACCCATACGTAACGCATTCGCCCACTGCGGCACTAAGCAGCAATCGGCCAGCGTCGGCGTGTCGCCCACGCAGAATTGCCCCGACTGGCTGTGGCGCAGCAGTTGCTCCACCGCGCTCAGCCCCTGCTGGACCCAGTGCGCATACCAGCGTTTTTTATCCTCTTCGCTCACCTTCAGCTCATCGCTCAGGTAGCGCAGGACGCGCATGTTGTTAATGGGGTGGATATCGCAACAAATGGCGTAGACGATTTCCAGAATCCGCATCCGCGCCGGATCGTTACCCGGCAGCAGCGGGGTTTGCGGAAAATGGCGGTCCAGCCAGTCAATAATCGCCAGTGATTGCCCCAGCGATTCGCCATCGTCCGTTACCAGCGCGGGCACCAACCCAACCGGGTTCAGCCTGCGGTACTCCAGCGCGTTCTGCTGGCCGATACGAATATTGACGCCGACGGTGTCATAATCGATTCCCTTGAGCGCCATCGCGATACGCACCCGATAGGAGGCCGAGCTATTGAAAAAACTGTACAGCTTCATCCGTCACCTCAAACAATCTTCACGGCGATAGGTGTTAAACCGTCCACGTTGCCGGTAATCGTGTCGCCCTTCACTACGGCCCCAACGCCTTCCGGCGTGCCGGTGAAAATCAGATCGCCCGGTTGCAGCTCGAAGAAGCCCGACAGATAGCTGATGGTTTCATTCACTGACCAGATAAGATGTTTAATGTCGCTGCGCTGGTGATCTTCCCCGTTGACCTGCAACCAGATGGGCGCGTTATCGACGCCGGAAACGTCAGCGGCTTTATGCAGCGGCGAAATGGGCGCGGAGTTATCGAACGCTTTACCGATTTCCCACGGGCGGCCCATCTGGCGCATCTCCATCTGACGATCGCGGCGCGTCATATCCAGGCCGGTCGCATAACCCCAGACGTATTCATGGGCTTTTTCCAGCGGAATATCACTGCCTTTTTTGCCAATCGCCACTACCAGCTCAATCTCATAGTGATAGTTATCGGTCTGCGCCGGGTAGGCCAGATTCAACGTTTCGCCTGCGGCAACCGGAACAACCGCATCAGCGGGTTTGCAGAAGAAGAATGGCGGTTCGCGATCCGGATCGAAGCCCATTTCGCGGGCATGGGCGGCGTAGTTACGGCCTACGCAATAGACGCGGCGTACCGGGAACTGTTCCTCGCTACCAACAACCGGGATCGCAACGGGGGCCTGGGGTTCAAAAACATATTTGCTCATTATTCTTCTCCTGATTAGTAGCGTGCTTCACGGAACAGGCCCAGCGCTTCCTGAACGGGGCGGTCCGAGAAACTAAATAACACGGTCTCGTCCTGCGCATCGAACGACACGCTGTGCCAGGTCGGCACGACAAAGACATCTTTCTCTTTAAAGCTGAACACCTGATCGCCGACGGTGACCTGGCCACTGCCTTCCACCACGTGATAAATCGTGCTGTCAGTGGTGCGCGCCTGACGGGAGCGGAAGCCCTTCGGCAGCAGTTGCAGGAATGCGCCCATCGATGGCATCGGGTAGCCGCCCGTTACCGGGTTCACGTAGCGCATTTTGTAACCATCCCACTCATCGGCATCGCCCAGGCGAGTCAGGTCGTGCAGCGCTTCGCGGCTGCGGTCATAGCGATAGTTGAAAATCGGTGATGAGTTACCGGTTTGATGGCGCAACGGCAGCATGTTGGCGGCGTAGCGCGGCAGATAATCCCCTTCTTTACGGGTGACGGGCTGCTGATCTTCCGGGTAATCTTCTGCAAAGCCGCAGCCAAGATAGTTCACCAGCGGCAAGTCCAGACCATCCAGCCAAATTACGGGCTCATCGCCGGGGTTGCCGTGGTCGTGCCAGCGCCATTGCGGGGTGAGGATAAAGTCGCCCGGATGCATCTGAGTGCGCTCGCCATCGACGGCGGTAAACGCGCCTTTACCCTCAACAATGAAACGTAATGCTGACTGGTTGTGGCGATGGCTCGGGGCAACTTCACCCGGCATAATTAACTGCAAACCGGCGTACAGCGATGAGGTAATGGAAGACTGTCCACGCAGCGCCGGGTTTTCCAGCACCAGTACGCGGCGAACCGCCTCTTTTGCACCAATCAGGCTGCCGCTTTCCAGCAGCAGCGGGCGAATTTCCTGGTAACTCCAGTGTGCTGGCGCGCAGGTCGGGTTCGGCGTTTGTGGCACCAGGTGATGCAGTGATTCCCACAGCGGCGTCAGGTTCTGCCCGGAAATATGCTGGTAATATTGTTGGCGTTCGTTTTTGACGTCCGGATTTAACTGGCTCATTGTTATTCTCCTTATTTATTCGCCACGCCCGCGGCAGGCAGCGTGTTGGGTACCGTTGTCGTCCGGCGAACAGCTAACGTCAGTAGCGTCAACATCAAGGCGCTAATGGCTGCCGGGACGGCAATCACGTAAAAAAGAGTGTCGAAAGAGAAGTTCATCGCCATCATCACCCCGCCGGAAAGCGAGCCGACAATCGCACCGCAGCGCCCTACCGCGTTAGACCAGCTCACGCCTGTTGCGCGGCTTTGGGTCGGGTAGAGCATGGCGGTTAAGGCGTTCAGCCCGACCTGCGAGCCGCTGATGCCAATCCCAGTGCCGAAAATCGCCAGCGCCATCAGCCACAGGCCGTTTTCGCTCAGGCCAATCATCACAATGCACACCGCGCCCAGCGCATAGCTCACCGCCAGCACCCGGAAAGGATTGAATTTGTCCATTAATACGCCGAGCAGAATTGCGCCCATCGTGCCGCCAATCTGGAACGCCGCCGTCACCCATGACGCATGTTGCAGGTCGATACCACGATGGTTTAGCAGCGTCGGCATCCAGCTTGAGAGTAAATAGATAATCAGCAGGCTCATAAAGAACACCACCCACAGCATCAGCGTGATGGCAAGCTGACGTCCGGCAAAAAGCTGACCAATGCTGCCCTTGTGGAGCGAGGTCGGCTCATCGAGCCAGAAAGTAGTGTCGTCATAGCGCTCTTTAGTCATCTCACTGACCAACTGCGCGATGTGCGGCTGAGGGCGCTGACGGCGTACCATCCAGCGGGGCGATTCCGGCAACGCAACCAGCAAATAGAAGAACAGGATCATCGGCAGCACGCCGCCGAGCACCAGTATGCCCGCCCAGCCAATCATGCCCACCAGTTGCGCACTGACGATCCCGCCAAAAGCGGAGCCGAGCGTGAAGCCGCAGAACATCAGGGTTACCAACGCGCCGCGACGGCGAGTTGGCAGGTATTCTGAGGTCATGGTGATGGTATTGGGCATCGCCCCACCCAGCCCAAGGCCGGTTAAGAAGCGCAGGATAACCAGCGTTTCAAGGTCTGGTGAAAAGGCGGATAGCAGACTGAGGATGCCAAAAAACGCTACGCACCACTCTATGACGCGTTTGCGACCAAAGCGATCGGAGAGCGGTCCACACAGCAGCGCCCCGGCGGTGAGCCCAACCAGGCCTGCACCAAATAACGGGGCCAGTTCTGCCGCCGTTAACTGCCAGTGTCCACGTATATCGGGGGCGATAAAGCCAATTGCCGCCGTATCGAATCCATCCATCATCACCACCAGAAAACAGCAGATAATGACACGCCACTGGAGCGCGCCGATGGGGGCTGCATCAATCAGAGCTTGTAGTTCACGTCGTTGAGTCATGGTAAATGCCTCAGGTGTGTAGGGTAGATGTTGTATTTGTTGTTTGTATGTAGCAAGTTTGTGGTAATTGAAATGCGTTGTACAATGGCTTTCCATGCAGAGTCATAACCTGGAGGTTATTGCTGATGGCAAACTGGACGCAAAAACTGAAGCTTCATCACCTGCAAATGCTGGTCGCGCTGGGCGAGCAGTGCAATCTGACCCAGGTGGCGAAACAGATGCATATCACCCAACCCGCCCTTTCCAAGTGGCTGACACAGTTCGAGGAAGAGGTCGGGATCACACTTTTCGAGCGTCACAGCAAAGGCTTACGCCCTTCTGAAGGCGGAAAACTACTGCTCCAGCATGCTCAACGGTTAATCAACGATCTCGAACGTTCCCAGTTTGAGGTGGAGCGTTTCAAACAGGGCGGCCTGGTCGGCAGCCTGAAAATTGGTTGCTCTCCGGTGGCGACAGATTGCGTATCACAGGCGATTTTCCCTCTTCTAAAAGAAATGCCTTCTTTGCACCTGAATATCGAAGAGAAAGTGATGACGCCACTGCTGCATGATTTGCAATCAGGCGTGGTGGATGTGGTGGTCGGACGTATCGGCGGACGGGCGCTGGAGCTGCCGTTGAATTATCAGGTGTTATATACGGAACCCGTTTGTTTCGTTGCCCGCACCGATCATCCGCTTGCCACGTACGAGCGATTAAGCTGGAAGGATCTGGAACCCTGGCGCTGGATAGTCTGGCCCACCGGCACGCCCATCCGCCAGAGCATTGATAACGCGCTGGTTGATAACGGCGTGATGCTGCCGGAGAACACCATTGAATCAGCGTCAATGAACGTCAGCGTCAACCTGCTGCAAAGCAGCGAGATGATTTCTATTCTCTCCCTGCGTCTGGCAGAACGCTACGCTCAACAGAGACAGCTCACGATTCTGGCGTTGCCGAAGATTGAGCAGAAAGGCAGCGTCGGCGTATTCTGGAGAAAAAACGATCAGCCCTCGCAGGCCCTGAGTCGCTTTCTTTATCATTTATCACATCCGCTTCAGTCAGATGCCTGATGTTCCGCTTGTCTATGTCAGGTATGCTCACAATTCATGATGTGATCAGTAGCACATTTCCGGCTTTAATTGTATGATGAATGCGTTCCATCAAGGGTAACCAACATGAGCAAATCGCTGAATATTATCTGGCAATACCTGCGTGCTTTCGTCCTGATATACGCCTGTTTGTATGCGGGAATTTTTATCGCCTCGCTGCTACCGATCACCATCCCCGGCAGTATTATCGGGATGCTGATTATGTTCGTCTTACTGGCTCTGCAAATCCTGCCGTCGAAGTGGGTTTTGCCGGGCTGTTACATTCTCATCCGCTATATGGCGCTGCTGTTCGTGCCTATCGGCGTTGGCGTGATGCAATATTACGACCTGCTCAGCGCCCAGTTTGGCCCTATTGTCGTCTCCTGCGCGGTCAGTACGCTCGTTGTTTTCCTGGTGGTGAGCTGGAGTTCGCACATTATTCATGGCGAACGCAAAGTCGTCGGTCAAAAAGGAACGGATGAATGATGCATTATATCTGGTGGTCGTTGCCGCTGACGCTGGTGGTCTTTTTTGCCGCGCGCTGGCTGGCTGCACGGGTAAAATTTCCGCTGCTCAATCCCCTGTTAGTGGCGATGGTAGTGATTATTCCCATCCTCCTGCTGACCGGCACGCCTTACGATCACTATTTCCAGGGCAGTAAAGTGCTTAACGATCTGCTGCAACCGGCGGTCGTGGCCCTCGCCTTTCCACTGTATGAACAGCTGCATCAAATCCGCGCGCGCTGGAAATCCATTATCACCATCTGCTTTTTCGGCAGCGTAGTGGCAATGGTGACCGGTACCTCGGTGGCGCTGCTGATGGGCGCATCGCCCGAAATTGCCGCCTCTATTTTACCGAAATCGGTCACGACGCCTATCGCGATGGCCGTCGGCGGCAGTATTGGCGGTATTCCAGCCATTAGCGCCGTCTGCGTGATTTTCGTCGGTATTCTGGGTGCGGTCTTTGGCCATACCCTGCTGAACCTGATGCGCATTAATACCAAAGCCGCGCGTGGTCTGGCGATGGGAACCGCGTCGCACGCCCTGGGGACCGCTCGCTGTGCGGAAGTGGATTATCAGGAAGGCGCATTCAGTTCGCTGGCGCTGGTGCTGTGCGGGATTATTACCTCGCTCGTCGCCCCGTTCCTGTTCCCGATTATTCTCTCTGTCGTCGGCTAAAATGCGACAAGTCACACATTTTGCAAAACGATTGCATGTGTTGCATAAATAATGAGATTTAGATCACTCATTTAAGCGTAATCGGCACGTACACTGTTCACCCTTACACTGTTACGAGGCAACGCCATGCACCCACGTTTTCAATCTGCTTTTTCGCAACTGCCTGCGGACCTGCAAACAGCCATTGCTCCTGTGCTGGCTGATGCGCATTTCTCCGCGATGCTGAGCGCCGGGCAGGTCTCATCGCTGCGTAGCGCGACAGGACTGGACGAAGACGCGCTGGCCTTCGCGCTTCTGCCGCTGGCTGCTGCCTGCGCGCGCGCCGACCTTTCCCACTTCAACGTTGGCGCCATTGCGCGCGGCATCAGCGGAACCTGGTACTTCGGCGGCAATATGGAATTTTTGGGCGCGACCATGCAGCAAACCGTCCACGCCGAACAAAGCGCGATCAGCCACGCCTGGCTGCGCGGTGAAAAAGCTCTCGCTGCGATCACCGTCAACTACACCCCTTGCGGCCACTGCCGTCAGTTTATGAATGAACTGAACAGCGGGCTGGCGCTGCGTATCAACCTGCCGGGCCGTGCGCCCCATACGCTGAAAGATTATTTACCCGATGCGTTTGGGCCGAAAGATCTCGACATCAAAACGTTACTGATGGATGAGCAGAATCACGGGTACCCACTGGAAGGTGATGCGTTAACTCAGGCGGCCATTAAAGCCGCGAATAGAAGTCATACGCCATACAGCAAATCGCCTTCCGGCGTGGCGCTGGAACTGGCCGATGGCACAATTTTTAGCGGAAGCTACGCTGAAAACGCGGCCTTCAACCCAACGCTACCGCCATTGCAGGGCGCACTGAATCTGTTAAGCCTGCATGGTTATGATTATCCTGCCATTACCCGCGCGATGCTTGCCGAACGCGCCGATGCGCCACTCATCCAGTGGGATGCGACGGTGGCGACGCTGAAAGCGTTAGGCTGCCAGAACATCGACCGCGTTCTTCTCGGTTAATCTTTCAGTGCGGGCGAAAGCCCGCAACTGGTGAATTTCCCTGCAATTAACACGCTGATTCTTGCTCTTAAGCGGCGGGTAAAGTAGCCTGAAGACTCCTTTTCACCATCATTGAGCCTTTTATGTTGAAGCGCGTGTTTTACAGCCTGTTAGTCCTGCTCGGCCTGCTGCTGTTGACCGTGTTAGGTCTCGATCGCTGGATGAGCTGGAAAACGGCGCCGTATATCTATGACGATCTGCAGGATCTCCCTTACCGCCAGGTGGGTGTCGTATTAGGCACCGCCAAGTATTACCGCAAAGGCGTGATTAACCAGTATTACCGTTATCGTATTCAGGGCGCGCTGAATGCATATAACAGCGGCAAAGTGAATTATCTGCTACTGAGCGGCGATAACGCGCTACAAAGCTATAACGAGCCGATGACCATGCGCAAAGATTTCATTGCCGCCGGCGTCGACCCGGCGGATATTGTGCTCGATTACGCCGGTTTCCGTACGCTTGATTCCATCGTCCGTACGCGTAAAGTCTTCGATACCAACGATTTTATTATTATCACCCAACGTTTCCACTGCGAACGTGCGCTGTTTATCGCGCTACATATGGGTATTCAGGCCCAGTGCTACGCTGTTCCCTCACCGAAAGATATGTGGAACGTTCGCCTGCGCGAATTCGGCGCGCGGTTTGGCGCACTGGCTGACCTGTATGTCTTCAAACGCGAACCCCGCTTTTTAGGTCCACTCATTCCGATTCCGACACAGCATGAAGTGCCGGAAGATGCGCAGGGGTATCCGGCTGTCACGCCAGAGCAATTGTTGAAATTGCAGAAGCCGTAATGTGTGGAATGTTACGCATTAAATCGCTAAATGGCTGTTAATGAGTAAAAATTTACTCATTAATTGCGAAATATGGCATTAATGCGTAAAATATCACTCATTATGTCACTCGGGAGTCATCATGGAGAATTTAACGATACAGGCGTTTTTGCAACGCGAGTGGGTCGACATTGCCCAGATCTCATTCCCCCGCAGTGATGAAAACAACTGGCGCATAACCGAGTTACACTATCAGTCAGACTATGCCATTGAGTATCTGGAGTGTACTCAGAGAACGCGGCGTGCCGGAACAAATCATGTCCATGCCATCGATTGGATTCAAATTTATTGCTGATAAATTACATCGCTGGGGTTTGCTATGACAGATAAAGACAGAGATGGCGATATCAAAAAAAACATTGCCCGATTACGTGAGCAAAACCGACAACCCTATTCAACGTCAGGCGTAGCAGCACCGCTCCTACATGCTCCGGAGGAAAAATTGCTACGCGCTCGCGTAACGGAGAATATTGAAAAAATCGATACCGCAGAGAGAAACGCACTGATGAATGCAATCAGTTTGCAACTTCTCATGGGGAATATCACGCAGGGAGAAGCCCTGAAGCGCATGCGTATCAACCTGGTGGGAATGAAACAGGATGCTTATGCCCAGCTTGTTGGCGTATCACGTAAAACCATTTCCGATATTGAAAACAATAAAATAAATAATTCGATTGAAACACTCAATAAAGTATTCAAGCCCTTCGGCCTGCAATTAGGGCTAATCCCCACCTCGCCACAACGACTAATAAGCTTGTTGAATTCCGCAGAAAAATAAAAGCGAATATATTATTGCAAACAATAACCAGTTATCATTTTGATAATGGTTATTGTTTGCAAGTTAGTATTTACTGCTATCGTTTGCAAATCATCCCGTTATTTAACCTATGTGTGAATAGATTCACAGAATACGCTCATCCCCAGGCATAGCCTTGCTAACAGGTTATTTTTATTATTTATAACGTTATGCGTTCGATTTAATTTACCTAATCATTAAGGAAGATTATATGTCGCAACAAGATTATCTGGATGAGCTAATTCCGGCCTTTACGCCATTGCTGGCGATAAAGGAGGCCTCGCGTTGTTTGTTATGCCACGATGCGCCTTGCAGCCGGGGGTGTCCAGCCCAAACGGACCCGGGTAAATTTATCCGCTCCATCTATTTCCGTAATTTTAAAGGCGCAGCCGAAACCATACGCGAAAATAACGCGCTGGGTGCCGTATGTGCGCGTGTTTGCCCAACCGAAAAATTATGCCAGGCAGAATGTTCGCGATCGGGGATCGATAAACCAATCGACATCGCCCGCCTGCAACGCTTTGTGACTGACTTTGAGCAGCAAACGGGTATGCAGGTTTATCAACCGGGCAGTAAAACGCTCGGTAAAGTGGCGATTGTCGGGGCCGGCCCGGCGGGCTTACAGGCGAGCGTCACGCTTACTCATCTGGGCTATGACGTTACGCTCTTCGAAAAAGAGGCGCAGGCCGGTGGCTGGTTGCGCCACGGTATTCCGGAATTCCGTTTACCGCAGGCCGTGCTGGATAACGAAATTCAGCGCATCATCGATATGGGCGTAACCATCAAATGCAACAGTGAAGTGGGTAAAGACCTGACGCTGGAAGAGCTGAAAGCTCGCCACCGCGCGGTACTGTTGACCGTTGGTTTATCGCAGGGTTCTTCCCTCTCACTCTTTGATGATGCTGAAGACGTTGAAATCGCCGTCGACTTTTTACAACGCGCCAGCCGCGCCAACGGTGAAATTGCCATTCCTCAAAGTGCGTTGATTATCGGCGGCGGCGACGTGGCGATGGATGTCGCCACCACGCTGAAAATGCTGGGCTGCCCTTCTGTCACCTGCGTCGCGCGTGAAACGCTGGATGCATTCCCGGCAAGCGATAAAGAGTTTACCAGCGCTCAGGCACTGGGTGTTTCCATTATTGACGGCTTCACACCGATTGACGTCGCAGGCCATTCGGTCACCTTCCAGCACGTTAGCTTACCGGGCGAACTGAAACTGCACGCCGAGAAAATCATTCTCGCCGTCGGCCAGCATGCGCAGTTTACCGCCTTTAATCATCTGAACGTGCAGCGTAATACAGTGGAAACAACAGATTATCAGACATCTGACCCGACGCTATTTGCTGCGGGCGATATTGTTCAGGGAGATAAAACGGTGGTTTATGCGGTGAAAACCGGGAAGGAAGCCGCACAGTCCATTCACCATTATTTAGAGGGAGCGTGCTCATGTTAACGAAAGATCTTTCTGTTACCTTTTGCGGCGTTAAATTTCCTAACCCGTTCTGCCTCTCTTCTTCACCGGTCGGCAACTGCTATGAAATGTGCGCCAAGGCGTATGATACCGGCTGGGGTGGTGTGGTGTTCAAAACCATCGGCTTCTTTATTGCCAATGAAGTTTCGCCACGTTTCGATCATTTAACCAAAGAGGATACCGGCTTTATCGGCTTCAAAAATATGGAGCAGATTGCTGAGCATCCGCTGGCGGAAAACCTCGAAGCCATTCGTCGGCTGAAAGAAGATTACCCCGATAAAGTGTTGATCGCCTCGATCATGGGAGAAAACGAGCAGCAGTGGCAGGATCTGGCGCATCTGGTTGAGAAAGCCGGTGCCGATATGATCGAGTGTAACTTCTCCTGCCCGCAGATGACCTCTCATGCGATGGGTAGCGATGTCGGTCAAAGCCCGGAACTGGTGGAAAAATATTGCCGCGCGGTGAAACGCGGTTCCTCCCTGCCGATGCTGGCAAAAATGACGCCGAATATTGGTGATATGTGCGACGTGGCGCTGGCGGCAAAACGCGGCGGTGCTGACGGTATTGCGGCAATCAACACCGTGAAATCGATCACTAACATCGACCTGAATCGCAAAATCGGGATGCCGGTGGTCAACGGCAAATCGAGCATTTCCGGTTATTCCGGCAAAGCGGTGAAACCGATCGCTCTGCGCTTTATACAGCAAATGCGTATGCATCCTGAACTGCGTGATTTCCCGATCAGCGGTATCGGCGGGATAGAAACCTGGGAAGACGCAGCTGAGTTTTTACTCCTCGGTGCGGCCACGCTTCAGGTCACAACCGGCATCATGCAGTATGGCTATCGCATCGTAGAAGATATGAGCAGCGGTCTATCGCACTACCTGGCCGATCAGGGCTTTGATTCGATCGATGAGATGTTAGGTCTGGCGAACGCCAATATTGTTCCGGCGGAAGAACTGGATCGCAGCTATATCGTTTATCCGCATATTGCGGAAGATAAATGTGTTGGCTGCGGGCGCTGTTATATTTCCTGCTACGACGGCGGCCACCAGGCAATGGAATGGAATGAAGATACCCGTACGCCGCACTGTGACACCGAGAAGTGCGTTGGCTGCCTGCTCTGCGGTCATGTTTGTCCGGTAGCGTGTATCAGCCCTGGACGCGTAGAGTTCAAGCCTGGCGAGAAAGAGCACGCCGTTTCACTTTAACCTCTAAGGACGAGGACCGGCCTGTTCATGCAGGCCGGGATTAACCATGAGTACACTTGTCGCTATTGCCCTCACTACCGGTATTTTGTCGGGAATTTGGGGCTGGGTCGCCGTGACATGGAGCCTGCTCAGTTGGGCAGGGTTTCTGGGTTGTACTGCCTATTTCGCCTGCCCGCAGGGTGGAGTGAAAGGTCTGGGAATATCTCTGTGTACTGTAATGAGTGGTGTGTTTTGGGCAGAAGTGATTATCTACGGCAGTCAGCTATCCCCTGAGTGGGCCATGCTGGGGTATTTACTTACAGGTGTCGTGGCTTTCGTGATGTGTATTCAGGCAAAAAGCCAGTGGCTCTCTTTTGTTCCAGGCACGTTTATTGGCGCATGTTCTACCTTTGCCGGTCAGGGAGACTGGCAGGCGGTATCCCCGTCACTTTTAGTGGGGCTGCTATTTGGTTACGCGATGAAAAATAGCGGTTTATTACTCGCCGAACGTTGGCCCCAGCCGAAAAAGTCATAAAAAAAGCCCGACATGTTTTTGCACCGGCCTTGCGGCTGATGACAACTGCAACATTGCCTGATGCGCTACGCTTATCAGGCCTACAGGACTTCTGCAATCTTCTGAATTTGCGGGATTTTGTAGGCCGGATAAGGCGTTTTCGCCGCATCCGGCAATGACAATGCGCGCTTTGTCAGCAATATGAAACCCGAATCATTTCTTACGCGCGTATTTCAGTGAATCCAGCGCCACGGCGAAGATGATAATTGCCCCTTTAATAATGTACTGCCAGTACGGGTTAACGCCGATATAGGTCAGGCCGTAGTTAATAACCGTAAAGATAATCACACCGGTCACCACGCCAAGCACGGTACCCACGCCGCCGCTGAAGGAAACGCCACCCACCACGCAGGCTGCAATGGCATCCAGCTCATACATAAAGCCAAGGTTGTTGGTTGCCGACCCGATACGCCCCGCTTCCAGCAGGCCGCCAAAAGCATAGAACACACCTGACAGCGCATAAATCACCAGCAGGTTTACCGCCACGTTTACGCCGGAAACTTTAGCGGCTTCAGGGTTGCCGCCGATTGCGAAAATGTTCTTCCCGAAGCGGGTTTTGTTCCACAGCACCCAGACAAACGCCACGGCAATCAACGCGTAGAAGGTGATATACGACAGGCGGAAACTGCCAAGCGCAATAAAGCCCTGCGCAAAGGTAGAGAAGCCGCTATCAAAGCCAGAAATCGGCGACGCTCCCACAAAGTCGTAATACAGTGAGTTAATCCCGTACACAATAATCATGGTGCCAAGGGTGGTAATAAACGGCGTCACGTTCAGATAAGCAATGATAATGCCGTTGATCAGACCAATAATCGCGCCAATCGCACAAACAATCAGGATAACCAGCGCAATTGGCATGGTCGCCATTTCCGGGAAGACCTTGTTGGCGTTTTCGACGGATTGCAGCAACGTCGCGGCAATCACCGCCGCCAGCCCCACCTGGCGACCAGCGGACAGGTCAGTCCCCTGAGTGACAATCAACCCCGCCACGCCAAGCGCGATGATAATACGCACCGAGGACTGAGTCAGAATATTACTTAAGTTCAGCAGACTTAAGAAGGTGGGGTCCTGGAAAATAATAATCGCCAGCAGAACCAAAAGAACGACGTAAATACCGCCCTCTTTCAGATAAGTGAGAAAGCTTTTTTTATTTAACGCACTCATGTCGAGCCCCTGATCTTAAAGGTGCAATGACGCAAGACGGAGAATTTCGTTTTGCGTTGTTGTTTTTGTTTCAACAATTCCGGCAACCAGACCGTTGCTCATTACCAGAATACGATCGGTAATACCCAGCAGTTCCGGCATTTCGGATGAAATAATAATGATCCCTTTATCTTTCTTCGCCAGCTCAGCAATCAGCTGATAAATTTCAAATTTCGCGCCGACGTCAATTCCGCGGGTCGGTTCATCAAGCATTAAAATCTCAGGCTGCGTTAACAGCCAACGGCCAATGATCACCTTTTGCTGGTTACCGCCGGAGAGAGAGCCAATTTGTGTATGATGCCCCGGCGTTTTCACGCGCATGGAATCAATAACCCATTGGGTATCGCTCTTCATGCGGGAATTATCGAGAAGCCCGACTTTGTTTTTATAATTTTTGATATTGGAGATCAGCGAGTTAAAGCCGATATCCAGATAAGCATAAATACCGGTTGAGCGACGCTCTTCGGTCACCAACGCAAAGCCGTTATTGATGGCTTCATTGGCGTTGTGGTTATTAATTTTTTTGCCATGCAGCGTGATGGTACCGGACGATTTTTCGCGCACACCAAACAGCGTTTCAACGATGTCGGTACGTTTTGCCCCCACCAGCCCGGCGATACCCAGAATTTCACCTTTACGCAGTTGGAAAGATACATCACGAATCGACGGCTGACGCAACGAGGTCAGGTTCTGCACGTCCAGGATAACCTCACCCGGCGTATTGGAACGATCCGGGAAGCGCTGATTCAATGAGCGGCCCACCATCATGGCGATGATTTTGTCCATATCCAGCCCTTCCAGCGGCTGGGTGGCGATCCACTGGCCATCGCGCAAAACGGTAATTTCATCACACAGCTGAAAGATCTCTTCCATTTTGTGAGAGATATAGACAATGCCGCAGCCACGATCTTTCAGCTTGCGAATGATCGTAAACAGGTGATTAACTTCTTTCTCGGTCAGAGACGAAGTCGGCTCATCCATGATGACGATTTTGGCGTTATAGGAAAACGCTTTAGCGATTTCAATCATCTGCATTTGTGAAACGGACAACGTGCCGACACGCGCGCGCGGGTCAATATCGATATCCAGTTCATCAAAAATCGCTTTGGTATCGCGGTACATTTTTTCCTGATCGACAAACACGCCTTTTGCCGGATAACGACCCAGCCACATGTTGTCCATCACGGAGCGTTGCAGCACCAGGTTCAATTCCTGGTGAACCATTGATATACCATTTTCCAGCGCTTCTTTCGCCGAATGGAAATCAATCTCCTGGCCCTGAAAAATAATGCTACCGGAATCTTTTTGATAGATCCCAAACAGGCATTTTAATAACGTCGATTTACCGGCGCCGTTTTCCCCCATAAGCGCATGGATAGAATGCGGGCGGACCTTTAAATTGACATTATCGAGTGCTTTAACGCCTGGAAACGACTTGTTGATATGACTCATTTCCAACAAGAATTCGCCCGACGACTCTCTATTATCGCTGACCATAGTTTTACCTGGCTGCTGGTTTTTAATGGCTATTTACGCGAAATAGCCATGGTCTTTATCGGTAATAAAGGGCGCACTCACGTGCGCCCAAAGATAATAAAATTACTTGTTGGTAAATTCGCTGAGATTTTCTTTATCTACGCCAACATACGGCACGCGAACCACTTTATTTTCGATTTTCCAGTTCGTGCCTTCCGCCGCGGCTTTACCATCGGCCAGGTTTTTTGCCAGATCGAAAGTGGCTTTCGCCTGGTTATTCGCATCGTTCAGAACCGTACCGGCCATTGCGCCGGATTTAACCAGCGCCAGCGCTTCTGGCAATGCATCGACGCCGAATACCGGAATGCTGCTCTTGTTGTGCGCTTTCAGTGCTTCAACCGCACCCATTGCCATCGCATCGTTGTTGGCGATAACCACTTCGATTTTGTTGGCGTTCGGGCCAGAGAGCCAGGCGTCCATTTTATCTTTAGCCTGTGCGGTATCCCACATGGCGGTATCTAACTGCAATTGCTGAGTTTTCAGCCCCTTCTCATTCAGCTCTTTGATAACGTAGGTGGTACGTGCTTCTGCATCCGGGTGCCCCGGCTCGCCTTTCAGCAGTACAAACTGTACCTGACCATCTTTGTTCAGATCCCAGTTCGGGTTAGCCGCCCAGTGCTTGGCGATCAGATCGCCCTGAATAATGCCGGACTCTTTGGAGTCGGTCCCGACGTAAAACGCTTTGTCGTAGCTGTCCAGCGCCTTACGGGAAGGTTCTTTGTTGAAGAAAACAATAGGCACATTCTGGCCGCGTGCTTTCTCAATCACGGTGCCTGCCGCTGCCGGGTCAACCAGGTTGATCGCCAGTGCTTTAACGCCCTTCGCCAGCAGCACGTCAATCTGATCGTTCTGTTTGGACTGGTCGTTCTGAGAGTCGTTCATCAGCAGTTGCACATCCGGCGCTGCTTTGGCGTCTTTCTCGATAGCTTTGCGGACCACGGACATAAAGTTATCGTCATACTTATAAATCGTCACACCAATGCGGGTATCAGCAGCGTGCGCCGCGGCACCGAATAACATGCTTGCCATCACAGCAGACAGGGTTAACACCTTCTTATTCATGGTATCTCCGGTTTTATTATGCAGGGTAGTTCGTATGGGAAAAGTCGACGGTCAGTGTTAAATAAACGTTACTGCACGACGAAATTTATTCTTAAGTAAAATGACTCTTCCGTAGTCGATAACGCGCCATAGTGCGTTTTATTGCTTGCTTTCGGCTTTACTGCTATAGAAAAAGTGATTAATCACCGTGACGTAACGTTTGGCCTTTACAAACGCTGACATCATAGTCAGCACAATGTTAATATACTGTGAAATCACTCACAGATTGAAAACGGTTACATCGAGTGATGAAATCAGTTAGTGACGGGCAGCACAGATTGCCGCTGAGCAACCGAATGACGTCGCACCAGCGTAGGCATAAAACAATGCGTTGCCGACGCATCAAGCTTGCCTGCCGCGCCCAGTAAAGCCAGTTCAGTCGCCAGTTTTGCCATGGAAACAATCGGGTAGCGAATGGTGGTGAGTTGCGGATCGGTGTAGCGCGCCAGCGGAATATCATCAAACCCAATAACTGAAACCTGCTGTGGCACCGCAATGCCGTTATCTTTTAGCGCAGTGAGTGCGCCAGCAGCCATATTATCGTTATAGGAAAACACCGCCGTCAGGCCCGGATTGCGCCCCAGCAGTTCAACCATTGCGGCTTCCCCACCCTGCATATCCGGCGACCCGGTACCTATCCAGCTTTCAGGTGCCGTGATGCCCTGCTCGCGTAATGCGCGTTGCCAGCCTTCACGACGCAGGTCTTCATCTTCAATCTGATGGCTGGAGGCAAGATAACCAATGCGCTGGTGCCCGTGATTCAACAATGTGCGCGTTGCCATTACCGCGCCACTCACGTTGTCCAATCCCACGCAACGATGCGCATATCCCGGCACGATGCGGTTAATCAGCACCATTCCCGGAATGTGATCCATAAAATCACCCAGCTCGCGATCGCTAAGGGCTTTTGAGTGCACAATAAGCGCGCTGCACCGCTGGCGGATCAATACCTCAATAGCATTACGCTCTTTTTCCGCTTCATGGTAGCTGTTACCGATAAGGACATATTTTTGCTGCAACTGGGCAATGGTATCGACGGCTTTTACCAGCGCGCCAAAAAAGGGATCGGAGACGTCCATTACCACCACCCCGATGGTATCGCTCACCTGCGTCGCCAGCGCCTGCGCATTGGCGTTAGGCCGATAGCCCAGCGCCGCAACCGCTTTCATTACCGTCTCGCGCGTTTCCGGGCTGACCAACGCGCTGTTATTCAGAACGCGAGAAACCGTTGCCACCGATACGCCCGCCTGACGCGCCACATCACGAATGGTGATCATCGCCACCGCCCTGCTGTGCATTGCTGCCATTCATAGCCAAACCCTCTTTCTGGGAAGAGCGCTATTCTGGCAACGAATGCACCGGCGCTACGTGAAGGAGGTCACACGGCTGGAAACGGTTACATCCGTTTTGTTAATGATTGTGATCCAGATCGTTATCTGAATGTTTTACGCAAGGAAATACCGGAGGCGCGTGCGGTGAGCTGTCGCCACAGCCATTCGAGCGGCCCCTGACGAAAATAACGCAACCACAGTAATGAGAAGACGATATTGACCAGCCAGACCGGCACGACAAATGCCAGCAGCGTCAGGCGGTCAAATTTCATAAACAGATCAAACCGATAGAACAGCGTGGTGCAGATAAGCGTTTGCAGAATGTAGTTTGACAGCGCCATCCGCCCGACGCAGGCGATAGCGATGACCAGCCTGGAGTGACAGATTTGCGGCCAGTAGCCCCACGCCAGCGCCGCATAGCCCAGCGTTTGCAGCGGCGCGCTCAGTTCGCGTGGTGCCTGTAACAGAAAAGCGCACCAGCGATAATCCCAGCCCAGCTGCCACTGCGCGACAATCGCCGGCAGGTTAATCAACATGCCGATAGCAATCAGCGATGCACCGGTGCGTCGGTAATGTCGCAGGCTAAACTGCCCTTTCAACCAGCCACTACGCATCAGCGCCGCGCCCATCAGCATCATCCCCGCCAGCTGCCAGCCATACTGTGCGCCAAGCGCCAGCAGATTCGCGGACAACATGTCTACACGGTTGCTAATGGCTTCCCTGCCGCCGTTCACCTTCCAGAAGTGTTCGTAAAGCAGCGTAGAAGCATCCGGCACCCAGGATCGGCTCTGCCCCGAGTCGGCAATCAGCCCCAGCAGCACCAGCAGGCCGACGCCCACCAGGTACAGCATCGCCCCGGTCTTAAACAGTGATTTCACATCGCGCGCTTCACGGATTAAACGCCAGCTGATTAATCCAACCAGCGCGTAGGCCAGCAGAATATCGCCATCCCAAAGGAGCAAACCGTGAATAAAACCGAGTAAAGCGAGCAGCGTTAACCGCGACTGGATCCAGCGTTTACCGCGGGGCAGAAGCAGTTGCAACCCGGCACCAAACAGCAGCGCAAACAGCGTGAGGAATTTGACCTGCGCAAAGAGGTCGAGCACCGCCCAGGTCCAGGCATCGCTTGAGGTGATATCGCCATACCAGGCGGGATTAAGATAGGCGGCTTTGGGCAAGCCAAAGCCGTTAATATTCAGCAGCAGGATACCGAGGATAGCCACGCCCCGCACGAAATCCAGGGTGACATTTCGTTCCATGTATCCTGCCCCGCTTAGTTATGGTGGCGTACGGCGCGCAAGAATTCCTGACGGGTATTCTGGCTGGATTTAAACAGGCCGCCAAGCGACGTCGTGGTGGTCGCGCTGGTAGCATCGCGTATACCGCGCGCTTTCACACAATAATGCACCGCATCAATGGAAACCGCCACGTTGTTGGTCCCCAGCAGGGTTTGCAGCGCAGTAAGAATTTGCTGCGTCAGGCGCTCCTGCACCTGAGGGCGCTGAGCGAAGAACTGCACGATGCGGTTGATTTTGGACAAGCCAATCACCGACTCTTTCGGGATGTACGCCACCGTTGCTTTACCATCGATGGTCACAAAGTGGTGTTCACAGGTACTGGTCAGCGTGATATCACGCACTGTCACCATCTCATCCACTTTCATTTTGTTTTCAATGACGGTGATTTTCGGGAAATTGGCGTAATCGAGGCCAGAGAAAATCTCATCCACATACATTTTGGCAATGCGATGCGGGGTTTCCATCAGACTGTCATCACTCAAATCGAGATTCAGCAACTGCATAATCTCGGTCATATGCCCTGAAATCAGACGCTTACGGGTTTCATTATCCATTTCGCGCACCGGCGGGCGCAACGGCGTTTCCAGTCCACGGGCCACGAGGGCTTCATGAACCAGTGCAGCTTCTTTACTCAGTGATGACATCTTTTCTTTCTCCAGCAGGTGGGGCGCTTCGCCCTTCATGGGGCAAAGTTTGCACTTATTGTGCGTGAGGCCGCGCACATAATCCAGTATTCGTAACGATAATTATTGCAATTGCTACTGCCTTGCATGCTCCGGTCGCCATACCAGCATGCCGCCGATAAACAGCGCCAGCGCCGCGCCCCCTAGCGCAGGGTCCAGGCGATGCGTAAGCCAGGTCGACAGCGCCGAGGTCATTGGACCAACCAATTGACCTACTGCATAACCGGTAGTCAGCAATCCGGCCATATAGCGGGCGTGACGCGGCGCCAGCTCCCGCCCGTATAGCAGCGAAAGCTGCACCGCGCACAGGAAACCGCCGCCCACCAGCGCTGCGCCCATGGCCAGGCCCGGTAAGCCAGGTATCAGCCATGCAAACAACACGCCAATACCCTGTAACCACAGGACCACCGCCAGCCGGTGGTGGCTCTGCCCCACATGACGCATCGCAATACTCAGGGCGATACCGATAACCGACGCGAGGCCAAATATCGGCCAGACAAACTGCGCAAACAGGCTACCGGGAAAGCGCTGCGCGGCCATTTGCGAGAGAAAGGTCGCGGGCAAAATATAGCCGAATCCTGCCAGGCTGTAGCTCCAGACCAGACGTTTAAGGTCGGCGGTAAGATGCAGCGGCTCTGGCTTTATGCCCGACGGATGCAGCGCGCCGGGCCGCGGCAACCAGCGCGCGACCAGGATAATCAGTACTAACGCCAGCAGGCCGTAAAGCAGCCAGCCCTGCGACGCGGCAAGCGACTGAGAATGGATCCACACCGCCAGCAGGCCGCTCAGGGCAATCCCCGCGCCCGGCCCGGCGAAGACTGCAGCACTCAGCCCGGCATGGCCCAACTGCGCAAGACGTTCGTTGGTCCAGGCGGCGGTTAGCACAAGCGCCCAACCGCTCATACATCCCAGAATCAGGCGCAGCACACCGTGCAGCCAGGCATTATCGGCCCACGCGGAAAGCAACGTGAATACCACCGCCCCGGCAATGCCCAGATACAGGCGCGTCTCGACGTGTCGCTGCGCGCACATGGCATCCCACGCACCAATCAGATAGCCCAGATAGTTCATCGCCGCCACCAGCCCGACACTGGTCAGTGTGAGCTGGTTATCGGCAATCATTAATGGCACCTGGGGCGTAAAGGCAAACCGCCCTATCCCCATGATAACCACTAAGACTATAAAGCCGCTGAATGCGATTCGTAAGGCCATACCGCCCCAATTGTTAACAATAAGTAATATGTATGATGCGGCATATCAAGATAATGCGGAAGTGAAAGTTACTCAACGGCAATGAATTATCTGTATGATGATCCCAGTATTTCTGATTGTGAATATAAGGAGCCTTGCATGGAATTGCTTGAAGAACATCGTTGTTTTGAAGGCTGGCAACAACGCTGGCGGCACGACTCCACTGCGCTGAACTGTGTCATGACGTTCAGCATTTTTTTACCGCCAACGCACGGGACAACGCCGCCGCCGGTACTTTACTGGCTGTCGGGGTTGACCTGTACAGACGAGAACTTCACCACTAAAGCCAACGCGCAGCGCGTTGCCTCTGAATTGGGTATTGTGCTGGTGATGCCCGATACCAGCCCGCGCGGAACGGATGTCGCCAATGATGACGGCTATGACCTGGGCCAGGGCGCGGGTTTTTATCTGAATGCCACGCAGCAGCCGTGGGCTGCGCATTTCCGGATGTATGACTATGTTCGCGATGAACTGCCGGCACTGATTCAGGATAAATTTAATGTCAGCGATCGCTGTGCTATCAGCGGACACTCAATGGGCGGGCACGGCGCGCTACTGCTGGCGCTGAAAAATCCGGGTAAATATGTCAGCGCATCAGCGTTTGCGCCCATTGTGAACCCAGGCAATGTGCCGTGGGGAAAGAAAGCGTTTACAGCGTATCTGGGCGAGGATCAATCGGCCTGGTCGCAATGGGACAGTTGTGCGTTGTTACATGCCAGCCAGGCTGACGCGGCCACACCGATGCTCATCGATCAGGGCGACAACGACCAGTTCCTGGCCGATCAACTGCAGCCTGCAGTGTTCGCGGAAATAGCGCGGCAAAAAGACTGG
Source organism: Pseudocitrobacter sp. 73 (assembly GCF_008369545.1). Taxonomy (NCBI): domain Bacteria; kingdom Pseudomonadati; phylum Pseudomonadota; class Gammaproteobacteria; order Enterobacterales; family Enterobacteriaceae; genus Pseudocitrobacter; species Pseudocitrobacter sp. 73. Next base: position 365,125 of record NZ_VTZO01000006.1, read on the forward strand.
CCGCTCACTCTGCGCATTCAGCCGGGTTACGATCACAGCTACTTCTTTATTGCATCGTTTATTGAGGATCATCTGCGCTTCCATGCGCAGTATTTGTTGAAGTAAGCGTGGGTTGCCGGATGCGCTAGCGCTTATCCGGCCTACGAGTGCGTGCGGTCAGTGGATTTCCCGAAGACACATCACGCGTAGGTCGGATAAGGCGTAGCCGCATCCGACATTACCGCTATCGCACCATCAGAACCGGTAATCCACCGCCATAAAGTAGCGACGACCATCTTCGTTATAGCTGTAGTCATCACGACTCAGGTCTTTATCCCCCAGGTTCAGCACACCCGCACGCAGCTTAACGTTTTGCGTAGCCTGCCATGCGCCGCCCATGTCCCACGTCGTGTAGCCGCCCGGAGTTTTCGAGGTTGCGCTCACCGCACGCTGTTCTCCGTTGTAACGCGCCGCCAGATAGAACGACCAGTCCTGTACCGGCGTCCAGTCTACGCGACCGTTAGCCGTATGGAACGGCAGTTCCTGCAACGGTTTATTCCCGCCATTACTGAGATCGCGACCATCGTTATAGGTGTAGTTCAGCGTCACTTTCCATTGTTCGCCAAACGGCACTTTCAGCTCGGTTTCTACACCCTGAATTCGTGCTTTGTTCACGTTGTAATACGCGAAAATTGGCTTGCCGCTGGAATCAAAACCAACGAAGTTGGAATAGCCTGGCGCCGCGCTGACATCAGAAGTACGCGCGATGTTGATCATATCTTCCACATCGTTGCGGAAGGTGGTCACACTACCCTGTACCCCTTCCAGCCAGCCCTCTTCACCCTGATAGTAGAGGCCGATTTCCCAGCTTTCGCTGGTTTCAGGTTTCAGATCAGGGCTCCCGACGATACGACAACCACCACGGCAGGAGTTGGTCGTCCAGTCCGGGCTCAATTGCAGCAATGATGGGGCTTTAAAGGCCGTCGCCCAGCCGCCTTTCACCGTGACGGTATCCGTTGCGCTATAAACGAGGTAAGCACGCGGGCTCCAGTGGTCGCCATAGGTTTCGTGATCGTCCATACGAATACCGGTGGTCAGCGCCAGCGGTTCAAAAATACGCCATTCGTCTTCAATAAACAGCGCGTACTGGCTGGCGGAGGTTTCGCTACTGGTACCGCCGGTCAGGTTAACCGGATCTTTCAGTTTATCGTGTCGCCATTCGCCGCCGAACGTAATCAACTGGTTGATAGCCCCCACCGGCAGCACATATTTACCGTCAACGGTTTTGCTTTCGGAGGTGATTGGGCTGCTATTGCCAGGATTCTTGTTATCGACTTTTTCACCGTAGAACTTCAGTTCGCTGTTACCGACATCCCAACGACCGTTATGGCTCAGGGAATAGTTTTGACGCTCAAGACGGTTCTTATCCAGCGAATCTGAATTTCTGTCCTGACGGTCAAAACCGTAACCAGCGGTGATGTCCTGATTATCCGTAGGTGTCCAGGCAAATTCGACGTTGGCATCGCGGCTGGTGAAGCCTTCGATACGCGGCGTTTCACCGGTCGCACTGGTGGTGGACGATTCCTGTTTATCTTTCTCACGTTTGGAGAGGCTACCAAAGGCTTTCACCCCCAATACGCCATCTACCAATGGGCCGCTGGTAAAGAACTGGCCGTTGTAAGTATCGCCGCGATCGCGGTTTTCCTGGATGGTGGTATCAGCTGTGATGCTGCCCGTCCATTTCTGACCAATCTTTTTGGTGATGATGTTTACCACGCCGCCCAATGCATCGGAACCGTAGAGCGAAGACATCGGCCCGCGCACCACTTCGATACGCTCGATGGAATCTGCCGGGATCCAGTTCAGGTCGAAGTCGTTATGACGGAAAACGGCATTGCGCGAATTCACGCGTTTGCCATCGATAAGAATCAGGGTGTAGCTGCTGTCGAGGCCGCGAATACTCACGCCCTGGCGGTTATCGCCTTCGTTGGTGAGCTGTACGCCCGGCACTTCCTTGAGGATATCTTTCAGGTTTTGCACCGGCTTGCGTTGCAGATCTTCCTGAGTGATCACGCTGATACTGGCGGGGGCATCTTTGACGCTCTGCTCAGTTGCAGCAGCGGTGACGACCATTTGTTCGCCTTCAGTGGCGGCGGTAACCGGCAGCGCCAGTGACAAAGCGGACACGCAGAGCCCGCCCCGGACGAAGGGGTTTAACCTGAACATTCCAAATCTCCATGAGGTGAATACGTAATTATTTCAAAAGGGTACTGCTCACACTGACTGCTTCACGCTGCTGACCTTCAGCGCTTATTTTTTTTATGCAGATGTGGCTGTCGCCTCATGTCGGTCACGATTTACCGTAAGAGAGGGAGTGGCTTCATCCAGTATTAACGCGGGTGATGATAAAGAGAATGATAACAATTATCAATTAAGTTATTTAAAGTTATGTCAATATGTAATCGTTTAATTCTATCAATACAGGAATAATCTTAGGTGAGGAGTAATTTTGAGTAAAAAAAAGCCCTCTTTGCGTGAAGAGGGCTTCTTAGGATGAGCGTTAATTATTTCTTAAAGCGCTCCGGGAAGTGCATTTCGCTGTAGCGAACGAAGCGTGTTCCACGGCTCAGCTTATAGCCGAACCAGATAATCAGGAACAGCGGGATGCCGATATAGGTGGCAGCAACGCCGCCCCAGTCAATGGTATCGGCAAGGAACGCTTCATAGTTCTGACCCAGGGTGATAATCAGGCACAGAACGAACGCGAAGATCGGCCCCAGTGGGAAGAATCCGGAACGGTAAGGCAGATTGTTAATATCATTGCCCTGCATTACGTAACCGCGACGGAAGCGATAGTGACTGATGGCAATCCCCAGCCAGGCGATGAAGCCCGTCATCCCGGAAGTATTCAGCAGCCACAGGTAAACGGTCTGGTTACCGAACATAGAGGTCAGGAAGCACAGCCCCGCAATCACCGTCGTCGCGTACAGCGCATTGCGCGGTACACCGCCTTTCGACAGCTTAGAGAAGATGCGCGGCGCTTTACCGTCACACGCCAGGGTGTAAAGCATACGCGTGGATGCGTACATCCCGGAGTTACCCGCAGACAGTACCGCCGTCAGGATAACGGCGTTCATCACCGCTGCCGCAGAGAGCAGACCCGCATGCTGGAATACCAGGGTGAACGGACTCACGCTGATGTCTTTAACATCGTTACGCAGCAGGCTCGGATCGGTATACGGAATAATCAGGCTGATAATCAGGATGGCGAATACATAGAACAGCAGGATTCGCCAGAACACCTGACGCACCGCACGCGGAATGTTTTTCTCCGGATCCTCAGATTCACCTGCCGCGATGCCAATCAGCTCGGTACCCTGGAAGGAGAAGCCGACAATCATCGCCACGCCAATCATCGCCGACAAGCCGCCAGCAAACGGTGCATCGCCGGTCGTCCAGTTGCTCCAGCCCACTGGCTGTGCGCCTTTGAAGATGCCGATAATCATCATCACACCTACAATAATGAAGATGATAACGGTGGCGACTTTAATCAGTGAGAACCAGTATTCCGCTTCGCCGAAGCCTTTTACGGAAATATAGTTGAGCAAGAAAATGACGCACAGGAACACGGCGCTCCAGATCCAGCCCGGCGTATCCGGGAACCACCAGCTCATCACCAGTTGTGCGGCCACCAGGTCAACGGCGATAGTCACCGCCCAGTTGTACCAGTAGTTCCAGCCCAGCGCGAAGCCGAAGCCTTCTTCGACATAGTTCTGGCCGTAGGTGGCGAACGAACCGGAAACCGGCATGTAGGCCGCCAGTTCGCCCAGACTGGTCATCAGGAAGTACACCATCAGGCCAATCAGAATGTATGAGAATAACGCCCCACCGGGGCCTGCTGCGGAAATGGTTGCGCCTGATGCGACAAAAAGACCTGTACCGATTGAACCGCCAATGGCGATCATCGTCAGGTGACGCGCCTTGAGTTCGCGGCGGAGCGCGGGCGCTTGTGTGGTTTTAGTTTCGGAAACCATTTGAAAATACTGTCCATCCAAAAATTGAGGCGCGATTGTAGCAGACGATAAGCGCGTCTTCTGGCAGAAATGCGCAGTTATAAGAGACCTTCATGATTAGCGGCCAATTATAAGTAAAGCAGTACATGCTGTGACTGGCGAGTTTCTCGCCAGCTGGCAACAGCCTATGAGATGGTGCAGTACGAGAGAAAACGTTGTAACGCATTAGAAAGATGTTTCTGCCGATGATGAATGCGCCACAGCGTGCGATTCAGCCCCGGCAACGGCACCTTTACTTCCACAAGTTTTCCGCTTTCCAGTTGTTCGGCAATCACCCGGCGTGACAGACAGCTGATGCCCAGCCCGTGGCGCACCGCATGTTTAATGGCTTCGGAGTTGCCAAGCTCCATGCCCAGGCGGAACTGCGGCAAATGGGAAAGCAGAAGATAATCAACTATTTCGCGAGTACCGGAGCCCTTCTCACGCAAAATCCACGGCTGTGCCGACAGACGTGCGAGCGACACCTCCCCTTCCAGCAGTGGCGAATCCGGTGCGGCAAACACCACCAGCTCATCTTCCAGCCAGGGCTCCGCCACGATATCCGCTGAATGACACGGCCCCTCAATAAAACCAATATCGACGCGAAAATCGGCCACGGCATTAATGGCATCCTGGCTGTTGCCTACGCTGAGTTCGATCGGTAAATCGGGGAAATCCCGGCGATAGCGACCAATCATCTCCGGCAAAAGATAGTTACCGATCGTGCTACTGGCGTAGACGCGGATAGCACCGTTATCTTCCCGGAACAGTTGCTCAATCTCGGTTGCCTGCTCCAGCAATGCCAGCGCGCGCGGGTAAAGCAAACGCCCGTGCTCGTTTACCACCAACCGTTTACCGACGCGGTCGAAAAGCTGCACGCTGAGTTGCCCTTCGAGATCGGTCAACGCCGCGCTGACCGCAGACTGCGACAATGCCAGCATCTGTGAGGCCTGGGTAGTGGAGCCGCTTTTAAGTACTTCCGCGAACACTTCAAGCTGTCGCAGCGTGATATGCATATCTTTCCTGCCTGTTCAATCAATGCTTACCAGTTATTACGATTAATTATAAATATATAATCAATTTTATTTTTAAACCAGCGCGGCGTAATCTTTTGCCCAGACAAAGGAGAAGGTTATGGCAGAAATCACATTACGCGAACCTCATCGTTCTGTAAGACATTATCTCCCTGGGCTGGCGCTTAGCGCGATTATCACCGGGGCAGCACTGTGGGCCGGGAGCATTCCCGCTATTTCAGGGGCAGGCTTCAGTGCATTAACGCTGGCAATCCTGCTGGGGATGGTCATCGGTAACACGGTTTACCCTAAAATCTGGCAGCCCTGCGATGGTGGTGTACTGTTCGCTAAACAACACCTGCTGCGGCTCGGTATCATTCTTTATGGCTTCCGACTGACGTTTTCGCAAATTGCTGAAGTGGGCGTCAGCGGGATTGCCACCGATGCCCTTACGCTGACCAGTACCTTTTTACTGGCCTGCTGGTTGGGACAAAAAGTGTTTGGCCTGGATAAACAAACCAGTTGGCTGATTGGCGCGGGTAGCAGTATCTGTGGCGCGGCGGCCGTACTGGCGACGGAACCGGTAGTAAAAGCAGAGGCGAGTAAAGTGACCGTGGCAGTGGCAACCGTCGTTATCTTCGGTACGCTGGCAATCTTCCTTTACCCGGCAATGTATCCGCTGCTGGCGCACTGGTTCAGCCCGGAAACGTACGGCATCTATATTGGTTCAACTATGCACGAAGTGGCGCAGGTGGTTGCGGCAGGTCATGCGATTAACCCGGAAGCTGAAAACGCGGCGGTGATTTCGAAAATGCTGCGCGTGATGATGCTGGCTCCGTTCCTGCTGATTCTGGCAGCTCGCGTAAAACAACTGGCTCCGGCAGGCAGTGGTCAGAAAAGCAAAATCACCATTCCGTGGTTTGCGGTACTGTTCATTGTGGTTGCGATTTTCAACTCCTTCCACCTGTTGCCGAAAGCGCTTGTTGATGTACTGGTGACACTGGATACGGTACTACTGGCGATGGCGATGGCGGCACTGGGCTTAACCACCCACGTAAGCGCACTGAAAAAAGCGGGCGCAAAACCGATGCTGATGGCGCTGGTGCTGTTCATCTGGTTAATCGTCGGCGGTGGCGCTATCAACCTTGCGGTACACGCCCTGATGGCATAATCCATCACGACTTCTCCCTGTTAACCCGCTATGATTACGGTTTGATTTCCCCTCCTCTGGCGGGTTTAACAGGAGTCGTTATGAAATACATTGGAGCGCATGTGAGCGCCTCCGGCGGCGTAGCCAACGCCGCCATTCGTGCAGCAGAATTAGAAGCGACCGCTTTCGCCCTGTTCACCAAAAATCAGCGCCAGTGGCGCGCCGCCCCCCTCACCACAGAAGTGATTGATGATTTCAAAGCGGCCTGCGAAAAATACCACTACACCGCCGCGCAGATCCTTCCCCACGACAGCTATTTGATTAACCTCGGCCATCCTGTGGAAGAGGCGCTGGAAAAATCCCGCGAAGCTTTTATCGATGAGCTCAGCCGTTGTCAGCAGCTTGGCCTGACACTGCTGAACTTCCACCCCGGTAGCCATCTGATGCAAATTGATGAAGATAAGTGTCTGGCACGTATCGCTGAATCCATCAACATCGCGCTGGCGCAAACCGAAGGCGTGACCGCCGTGATTGAAAACACCGCCGGCCAGGGCAGTAATCTCGGTTTTAAATTCGAACATCTCGCGGCCATCATCGACGGCGTAGAAGATAAATCCCGCGTCGGCGTCTGCATTGATACCTGCCACGCCTTTGCCGCCGGATACGATCTGCGTACCACTGACGAATGTGCAAAAACCTTTGCCGAATTTGAACGTATCGTAGGCTTTAACTACCTGCGCGGTATGCACCTCAACGATGCAAAAAGCGCCTTTGGCAGCCGCGTTGACCGCCATAACAGCCTCGGCGAAGGCAATATTGGGCACGATGCCTTCCGCTGGATAATGCAGGACAGCCGTTTTGACGGTATTCCGCTGATTCTGGAAACCACAAACCCGGATATCTGGGCGGAAGAGATTGCGTGGCTGAAAGCGCAGCAGACTGAAACGGCTGAAGCCTAATGTAAAAAAAGGCCGAATCTTCGGCCCTTTTATCTTTGAAGCGTGTTTACGCCGCTTTCGCTACCCCTTCCGCGTCAGCACGTTTCAGCACCGCGTAGGACAAGCCCGCCACCAGCGTACCCGCCACAATCGCCAGCAGGTAACCCAGAACCGGGGTGATTGCGCCAGGGATCAGCAGAACAAACAGACCACCGTGCGGCGCCATCAGTTTTGCACCCACCGCCATGGAGATAGCGCCGGTGATGGCCCCGCCGACGATACAGCATGGCAGAACACGCATCGGGTCACGCGCTGCGAAAGGAATTGCCCCTTCGGAGATGAAGCACAGACCCAGCACCAGCGCCGCTTTACCACCTTCACGCTGACCTTTATCGAACTTATTGCGCGCAACCAGCGTGGCTACGCCCATCGCCAGCGGAGGCACCATGCCTGCGGCCATAATTGCCGCCATCGGCGCGTAGGTTTGCGTACTGAGCAGACCCACACCGAACGCATAAGCCGCTTTGTTCACCGGGCCGCCCATGTCGGTACACATCATACCGCCGAGGATTGCGCCCAACAGGACGGCATTCGCCGTACCCATGGTTTGCAGCCAGTGCGTCAGGCCTGCCAGAATGCCGGCAACCGGTTTACCAATCAGGTAGATCATTGCCAGGCCGACGAGCAGGCTGGACACCAACGGAATGATCAGAATCGGTTTCAACGCTTCCATGCTCGGCGGCAGTTTCAGCTTCGTGCTGATGGCTTTCGCCACATAACCGGCCAGGAAGCCCGCGATAATACCGCCGATGAAGCCGGAACCGGTGCTCACGGCTAACATACCGCCGATCAGACCCGGCGTCAGGCCAGGACGGTCAGCAATTGAGAAGGCAATGAAGCCCGCCAGCACTGGAACCATCAGGGCAAAGGCTGAACCGCCGCCGATTTGCATCAGCGCAGCCGCCAGCGTGTCTGGTACTTCGAACGCTTTGATACCAAAGGCAAAGGAGAGCGCGATACACAGGCCGCCCGCCACCACCATCGGCAGCATGTAAGAAACGCCGGTCAGCAGATGGCGATAAGCGCCGCCGCCCTCTTTCTTCGCGCTGGCCGCAGCCTGAGTTTGACCGGTCGGTTGATACGGCTTCGCTTCGGCAACGGCTTTATCAAACTCCTGCGCCGTTTTCTTCAGCGCCAGGCCGGTCGAGGTACGGTACATCGGTTTACCCGCGAACTTCGCCAGGTCCACTTCGATATCCGCCGCTACGATAACCAAATCGGCCTGCTCAACTTCTTCCGGGGTGATAGCATTGCCTGCGCCCACGGAACCACGGGTTTCAACCTTCACCCACATACCGCGTTTTTTAGCTTCAGTTTCAATTGCTTCTGCCGCCATAAAGGTGTGCGCAACACCGGTCGGGCACGCGGTTACCGCCACGATGCGTTTTACCGCGCCGGAGGTTGTCGGTGCCGCAATGGCAGGCGCTTCGTAAGGCAGCGCATGGCCTTTCGCTTCCCCAAGGAACAGTTCCGGGTGCGCGACTGCGCGATTAATATCGCCCAGATACACTTTCTTCCCGACCAGCGCGCTGTCCGCCGGAAGGGTTGAACCCAGCACAATCACCAGTTCCGCATCGTTCGGGTTATCAATCAGTTCGAGCTTTGCTTTTTGCGCCGCCGCGCCCAGCAGGGTTTTCGCCATGTAGGCGCGAGCCTGTCCGAGTCCGGCATCAATAATCAGCAGCGTTCTCATGATTTATCTCCTGCTGTTAATTAAACGGTTGTAAGTCAACGCGCGCCATCATGGCCGCCAGTTGGGTACGGTCGGTAATGCCGACGTTGCTCTGGCTGACAGCCAGTGCCGCCACCGCCGTCGCCAGACGCAGCGTGTGCTCGCTGGATTCACGCATCAACAGGCCGTAAATCAGGCCGCCGACCATGGAATCGCCTGCGCCGACGGTGCTGACCACTTCCATTGACGGCGGTTTCGCGATCCACTCACCGGACGCATTCACCCACAGCGCGCCTTCTGCGCCGAGTGAAATCACCACATGAGCGATACCCTGTTCACGCAGAGCGTGAGCTGCGTCGATCACGTCTTTCATTTCCGGCAGCTTGCGGCCTGCCCAAATTTCCAGCTCGCGACGGTTCGGTTTTACCAGCCACGGCGCAGCTTTCAGGCCTGCCACCAGCGCTTCACGACTGCTGTCGAAAATGATGCACGGGCACTGACTGCGCAGACGCGTCATCCAGTCGGTAAACGCTTCCGGGCTGACGCCCGCTGGCAGACTGCCGCTTACGCACACCATGTCGAACTGCCCCAGCCAGCTCAGGGAATCGTTCACAAAACGTTCCCAGTCTGCGGCAGTCACGTCGAAACCGGAGAAGTTGAAGTCGGTGACTTCGCCGTCTTTTTCCGTCAACTTAACGTTAATACGGGTACGGCCCTGCACCACCTGAAAGCGGTTAGCGATACCGAGTTCGCTGAACAGTTGCTGAAAACCGTCCTGATTGTCTTTCCCGAGGAAACCGCCGACGGTGACATCAATGCCCAGATCCTTCAGCACTTTTGCAACGTTAATCCCTTTACCTGCAGCATGCAGGCCGGTGGTACGTACCAGGTTAACTTCACCACGTTCAATTTCTGGCGTGAAGCCAACCAGATCGTAGGCCGGATTCAGTGTGATTGTTGCAACGCGTCTGCTCATTTATGCGCCCTCCCCGAGGCCAGAGGCAATCGCCTCTCCAATTGCGTCCAGTGCCTGACGAGCATCGTCCCCCTGAGCGGTGAAGCGCAGGCGATGGCCTTTCTTCACGCCGAGTGCGACGACTTTCATCAAACTACGACCGTTCGCCGGTTTACCGCTGCCATCAAGGTTGGTGACGGTGATATCACTGCTGAACTGTTTGATTGTATTGACTAACATAGTGCCCGGGCGGGCATGTAAACCATGCTCGTTGCGCACCACAAATTCTTCGCTTAATACGTCTTCCGCTGCCGCGTCGTCGCTGGTCAGCAGCGCCAGCACGGTGGCGGCATCAGCTTTCAGCAGACGTTCAGCTTTATTTTCCAGCAGCAGATTGCTCAGTCGACTGAGCACAGCTGTCGGTTGATCGTCAGCCATGGCCACGGTAATTAACATCGCGGCCTGAGATTCGCCAACGCTGACCGGGCTTGCCGCGCGGCTAACCGCCACAGCGCTACGCAGGTTGCCGTTCACGCCATCGCTCAGCCAGATACCCTGACCGAGATTCAGCGGTTGTTCATTAATTGCGTGTGCAACAAATGCACTATCCACCGCTCCGGCCTCTTTCAGACGCGCGGCGTTCAACGCCTGTAACGTCACCAGATCGTTGGCTGCAACATCCAGCGACAGCGTGTCGTTATCAAGCTTCAGCGATTCGCTCTGCTTTTCACCCATCAGCAACGCACGCAGCTCTTCAGCTGTGGTGGCGCTTTTGAGCTGTTCAGCCACGGAATCATCGCTCAGCACGTGCGTCAGCTGACGCAGCAGACCCAGGTGTTCATCAGAGCTCGCCGCGATACCGATAGCCACATATGCCGTTTGCCCTTCTCCCCAGGTCACGCCCTGCGGAAACTGATAAACCTGGACGCCGGTTTTCAGCACCTGGTCGCGCGTGTCGGTGGTGCCGTGCGGAATGGCGATGCCATTACCTAAAAACGTGGACGTTTGTTGCTCACGCGCCAGCATCCCGGCGACATAACCTTCCGCCACGTTGCCCGCACTGACCAGTGCTGAAGCAACCTGCCGAATAGCCTCTTCTTTATCCGCGGCCTGCTGACCGGGATGAATATCCTGAACAGATAACTGGAACATGGTTCTCCTCTCCTGCTGAATTGAATCGTTTCAGCTAACATGAGAAAAAAGGCGTCACCTTATGCCAGAATTAAGGTCAGATGACGCTGAAACGTTTCAATGGAGTCTGTGCCTTTCTTAACCAGCCTGCAAGATAAGTTGAATTTCTGATGTTTAAAGTTAGATCTACAGCACATTTTATTAGCATTAATACCACAACTGCTGACACCTTAATCGCCAGGATTTCAGGCGTCAGCAAAACGTCAGCTTGAGTGAGAATTATTTTGAAATGGCTTTTTAATTTTTATGTGCAGAATTTGATATAGATGGCTGTTCATTTTCTGAGTGGCGACGTAAACTCCCGCCTCCTGTCACGCTAGCGATTAAGAGATATGCAAAACAGTTCTGCCGCCGCCCCCCGACGTTCGTTTGATCTCACCTCATCGTCGTTTCTGATTGTTGCGTTTTTAACCGGTATCGCCGGAGCGTTGCAAACGCCGACCCTGAGCCTGTTTCTGACTAATGAAGTTCATGCGCGCCCGGCGATGGTGGGCTTCTTCTTTACCGGTAGCGCGGTCATTGGCATCCTGGTAAGCCAGTTTCTGGCCGGGCGATCCGATCGCAAAGGCGATCGCAAAAGCCTGATCGTGTTTTGCTGCCTGCTGGGTGTGCTCGCCTGCGTGCTCTTTGCCTGGAATCGTAACTACTTTATTTTACTGTTTGTCGGGGTTTTTCTGAGCAGCTTTGGCTCTACCGCCAACCCGCAAATGTTCGCTCTTGCGCGCGAGCATGCAGATAAAACAGGGCGTGAAGCGGTCATGTTCAGCTCTATTCTACGTGCGCAGGTGTCACTCGCCTGGGTTATTGGCCCGCCGCTGGCCTATGCGCTGGCGATGGGCTTTGGCTTTACGGTGATGTATCTCAGCGCGGCGATGGCGTTTATTGTCTGCGGTATCATTGTCTGGTTTTTACTGCCCAGCATGCATAAAGGTAAAGGCACCACCGCCGGACACATAGAAGCGCCGCGCACTAACCGCCGCGATGCCCTGCTGCTGTTTACCATCTGCACGCTGATGTGGGGCACCAACAGTCTGTACATCATTAATATGCCGCTGTTTATTATTGAAGAGTTACATCTGCCTGAAAAACTGGCGGGCGTGATGATGGGCACGGCGGCGGGCCTCGAAATCCCAACCATGTTGATTGCCGGATATTATGCTAAACGCTTCGGCAAACGCTTTTTAATGCGTATCGCGGCCGTCAGCGGATTACTGTTCTACGTCGGGATGCTGACGGTCCACACACCCGTTTTACTGCTCGGTTTACAGCTACTTAACGCAATCTACATTGGTATTCTCGCCGGTATTGGTATGCTCTATTTTCAGGATCTGATGCCAGGCCAGGCCGGTTCAGCGACCACGCTGTACACCAATACGACCCGCGTCGGCTGGATCATCGCCGGGTCGCTGGCGGGCGTTGTCGCGGAAATCTGGAGTTATCACGCGGTGTTCTGGATAGCGCTGGTGATGTGTGTCATCACCAGCGGCTGTCTGATGCGCGTGAAAGATGTTTAATACTCTTTAAAAGCCAGCTCAAGGCGGGCCAGCAGCGGTTTAAAGAGGTAACTCAGGAAGGTCCTTTCGCCGGTTTTAATCGTGACGCTTGCCGGCATACCGGCTTTAATTTTGTAGTCCCCCAGTAGTTTTACGCCTTCTCGTGAGACCTGAACTTCCGCCAGGTAATACGGCTGCTGGGTGGCTTCATCAATTAAACGATCCGCCGAAACGGTCAGCACCCGAGCAGGCACTGACGGTAATAACGCGTGGTTTAGCGCCGGGAAAAGAACATCCACCATTAATCCGGGCGCCATTTTATCAATCGCGTGCACCGGTATACGCGCGTCAATTTGCAGCGGTTGCCCGGCCGCAACAATATCCATCAGATGTTCCCCAGGCTGTATCACCCCGCCTATAGTACTCACCTTCACATCCAGCACCGTGCCGTTTATTGGTGAACGAATTTCCGTATTATCCAGCTCGTGACGGGTTGAAATGCGTTCATCCTCAAGCATTGAAAGCTCTTTTTGCTTCGAAGTTAATTCAGACTCCACCTCCTGCACGTATTCATGCCGCACCTGATAGAGTTTGATTTTGATTTCGTTTTGCTGCGACTTCAGTTTGGCGATATTTAAAATATCCTCGGATATGCTGCCGGAGATTTCCGCCGCCTCCCGCTCCAGCACCAGCATCTGGGCTTTGGGATAATAGTTTTTCTCACTCAGAGAACGAATTGCGCCGAGTTCGCGGCTGATAAGGCTAAACTGATGGTCGCGGAATCCTTTGACTTTGTTCAGGTTATTTATCTGCCCGATCAGACCTTCTAAATTTTCCTCAAGCATTGCCACTTCGTCCTGTACGGTTTTGCGCCGGGTTTCGAACAAGCGCGCCTGAAGCTGGCGGGCCTCCACCAGCCGTTTGCTTCCCGAAAACTGTTGTGTCAGCGATGCATCAAGAACGATGGCTTCTAGCCCATCACGTTCCGCAAGCAGGCGTTCTTCAATGGTTTTGGCTGACAAGTACTGCGCGCCCAGCGCGCTGTAGCGCATCTCCAGCGGCGTTTTATCCAGCCGTACCAGCACCTGATCTTTCTTAACCGTATCGCCTTCCTTTACGTCGATAGCCGTCACGCGGCCACCGCTCAGGTGCTGGAGCGTTTTCCGGTTGCTGGATACGGTGACTGTGCCATCAGCCACCACCCCTGCATCGAGTGGCGCTTTTGCCGACCACAGCAAAAAACCGCCGACACCGAACAGTATGACCACAAACCCTCGCAGCAACGGCGGCCAGATCCGGGTATCAACGCAGTCATCATCGTTTACGGAATTCTGCTTTTTCATTTTCAGGCCTCGCGTTGGTCGTTATTAGCAGACGGTTCAGCCATTTCAGCCACCGGTTTTAGAACGTTAGCCTGACGGAGGCTGGCAAACACCTGGTCACGGGTACCGAACTGCTGCATCGCCCCGTCGTTGAGTAACAGCACTTTGTTGACCACCCCAAGCAGCGTCGGGCGATGAGAAATAATGACCGTGGTTTGCCCCTGATTGCGTAAGGTATTAATGGCTTTAATCAGCGCGAACTCGCCAGCATCGTCGAGATTGGCATTGGGTTCGTCGAGCACGATAAACGCGGGATTGTTATACACCGCTCTCGCCAGCCCGATACGCTGACGCTGGCCGCCGGAGAGCTGATACCCGCCGACGCCAAGCGGGGTATCATAGCCCTGAGGAAAGCGGAGGATCATTTCGTGAACGCCCGCCAGTTGCGCTGCCGCGACGATCTTTTCACTGTCCATCAGCGCAAAACGCGAGATGTTTTCCATCAAACAGTTCGACGTCCTGCGGCAGGTAGCCTATGGCCGGGCCGAGCAGTGCTTTATCCCACTGGCAGATATCCGCGCCATCAAGGCGCACTTTGCCCGATAGCGTACCCCAGACGCCCACCAGCAGTTTTGCGAGCGACGTTTTACCCGAGGCCGACGGGCCGATGATCCCCAGCACCTCCCCGGCATCAAGCTGGAAGGAGATATTGCGCAGCGTCGGTGAACTCAGCCCCGGAGGCGCGGCGAACACATTCTCCACGCTGATTTTGCCCGTCGGGCGCGGCAGCGTGAGCACCGCTTTCGCCGCGGGATAGCTTTTCAGTAAGGTGGTCAACTGCTGCCACGCGCCGCGAAACTGCACAAACTGTTTCCAGCTACCGATCACCTGTTCAACCGGGTTCAACACGCGCCCGAGAATGATCGACGCGGCGATCATCAGGCCGGGTGTGATTTCCCCTTTAATGACCAGTAAGGCCCCGGCCCCCAGCGCGACGGATTGCAGCAGGATACGCACAAACCGGCTCAGGCCGCTTAAGTGCGCGGTTTTATCCGCAATCTGCGTTTGCAGCACCAGCACTTTATTGTGTTGCTCCAGCCAATCATTTTTCAGCGTTGGGAGCATCCCCATGGCTTCAATTGCATCCGCATTTTGCAGCTGCTTATTGAGTTTGCTGCCGTTATTTATCGTCAGCGCATGCGCCTGCTGAATCACACGTTTGGTTGATATTTCGGAAAACAGCGTCAGTGCGAACAGAATAATAATGCCCCCGGCAGAGAGGTAGCCAAGCAACGGATGCACAAGGAAGGCGATTAATAGATAGAATGGTGTCCAGGGAATATCCAGCAACGCGAAGAGACTGTTTCCGGATAAAAACTGGCGCACCTGATCTAACTCCGCCAGCGCCTGGGCCGGGTTATTATCTCCGGCAATTATCTTGCGCTTAAAGGCGGCGTTAAAAACCAACTGGTTTAATTTTACATCCAGCCGATTGCCGAGGCGCACCATCACGCTGGCGCGCGCCGACTCAATCAGGCCAATGACGATATATAGCCCAAATATCAGCAAGGTAAGCATTAACAGCGTGGTGGTGTTTTTGCTGACCAGCACGCGGTCGTACACCTGCAACATATAAATTGCCGGAGCCAGCATAAGCATATTAATGACACAACTAAAAAACAGCAGCAGAGTAAAAGTGGAGCGAGTTCCTTTCAGCGCCCTGTTCAGTTCTGATTGCGTATGCTGGCCCGACATAATCTTCTCCTTATAACCGGTTAATATCGGATGCGTGCCTTAAGCGTTATCAGAGAATAAAATCGCCGACGCTCATGGTATTGGCATTCACCCCATCCAGTGTGATGACATCGTTCCCAATAGTGATGGTGGCATCACCGGCAACGGTCGTGACACACACCTGAGCCGCAAAGTTGGTGATGTTCAACAACCGCAGGTCGATGAAATCCTGTCCACCAGCCGCATTGCTGTCGAAACCGGAGATCAAGTCGCGACCAAAGCTTGCAGAGAACGCAAAGGTGTCATTGCCGGCATCCCCGTTCATGGTGTCGTTTCCGGCCCCACCGTTAAGAATGTCGTTGCCTGCACCGCCCGTGAGAATGTCGTTACCTGCGCCCCCCAGCAGCGTATCGGTACCGCCGTCGCCCTGAAGGGTATCGTTACCGTCGCCGCCATCCAGGCGATCGGTGCCGTTCCCCCCTCGCAGCAGATCGTTACCGCCAAGCCCGGAGAGCGAATCGTTGCCATTTCCGCCGGTAATAGTGTTGGCCAGTGCGTTACCGGTACCGGTGTAGTTACCGTTGCCGGTGAAGACCAGTTGCTCAACGTTATCGGCCAGGACATAACTGGCGAGGCTGGTTTCTACTACGTCAGTTCCCGCATTGACGCCTTCGCTGACTACATCGCCCAGGTTATCCACGATGTAGGTATCATTACCGGTTCCACCGGACATCGTGTCGGCATCCAGCCCCCCGTTCAGCGTGTCGTCTCCGGCTTCACCTTCCAGGATATCCCGGCCCGCGCCGCCATCGAGCGTGTCGCTCCCCGTTCCGCCAATCAACGTGTCATCGCCCCCCAACCCTGACAGCACATCACTACCGCCCTCGCCGCGCAGAATGTCGCTTCCTGCGGTACCTGTGAGGTTGTTAGATTGATTGTTGCCAACGTTGAGATCGCCGACCACCTGCGTTGCCGCAGACGTCAGCACGACCGGCGGGTTGCCTTCGTCGTCACGGACGGTGACCACCACCTGTAGCGTCCGACCAACAACCGTCTGGGTCGGCGTATAGGTCGCGGCGGTTGCGCCATTAATGTTGACGAAGCCGTTGCCATTGCTCATTCGCCACTGGTAGCTGAAGTTACCACCGCTTAGGCCGTCAGCGTCCGCAATCCCGGAGACAATGGCGGTCAGCGTCAGGCTCTCAGTTGGAGTCAGGTCGTTAATGACCGGCAGCCCCGTGGTGGGTTGGTTGCGCGGCGTAACGGCCTGAGTGGGCGACGAGATAATCCGCTCGGCATCGCCCATCCGGTCGGTGAAGCTGGCGACGACGCGTAACTGCGCGCCCTGTAACCCGTTAGGTACACGGAATTCAGGGCCAGTCGCCTGATCTAGCCATTGCCCACCGCTCAGTGCCTGCCACGTCAGGGTGACCACGGTCGCTGCGGCAATCCCGTTACCATCACGTAAATTCGTGAGGTCGGCGCGCAGTAAATCGCCCTGCGAAGGCGTGGTGTCGCTGATGGCCAGACTCCCGGTCGCTGCCTGCGCGGTGACCCACAGTTGCTCGCCATCACCAAACTCCACTTTTTCGATGTTGAGCAGGCGGTCCACACCATCATCGTTGACTATCCCGGCTGCCGGTGTGGCATGGTCCACTCTCAGGCTGCCATCCGCCATGCGGGTAAAGAGGTAATTACTGCTCAGGTCTCGATAAACCGCAATGTCCGTTTCCGTGCCTGCGCCTTCACGCAGAATTTCGCGCACCATCGTAATCTGGTTCGGTTTCAGGGTGCCCGCCAGCATGTAGGATTTCAGCTCATTCAGGCTATCGGCGCTGGTGACGCCCGCCAGGCCGCTTACCGCCAGACGGACATTCAGCCAGGCATCGCCATCGATAATGTCATCGCCAGCCTTACCCATCATCCGGTCGCTGCCGCCGCCACCGAGCAGAATATCGCCGCCATTATCCGGGTTAAACACTACTGCATTTGGATTGTTGCTCCGTGTCCCCCCGATAATGCTCTGCAACCCGCTGATGCGGTCTACCCCTTCCTGAGTCAGGTTGTTTGACAACGGCACACCCTGAACAGGTGCAGTACCAATAGGCTGCTCAGTCCCGATCAGCACGTCGTTGAACTTCCAGCCTGACAGCCCTTCAACGAGGTCGAAGCGGTCTCGCAGGATAAACTCCTGCTGGTTTACGAAGATAGGAATGCCGAGATCCGAGTTCGCCCCATTAGGATCGCCCTTATGGATAGCCCAGTCGAACCCGGCCATGCCGTTGTTACGCTGGATACCGGCACCCTGCACCATGATGTCGTCACCCGCTTCGCCATCGTAGTCGGTGTCGTTGCCCTGACCGTTGAGAATGTCGTGGCCGATGATGGTGCTGTTGAAGAAGAGCTCAGAGTTCTCCCCGGTAAGGCTGTCAAAGCCATCACCGCCCTCCAGCCAGTCATCGCCTTCATTACCCAGCAGGGCATCGCCGCCAGAGCCGCCAAGCACGAAGTCGTTATCGCGTCCGGCGAAGACTTCTTGTGCATCTTCGCCCACCGACAGGAAATCGCTGCCGCTGCCGCCGAAGATCAGATCGTTTCCGTTACCGGAGAAGATAACGTCGTGGCCTGCGTCTCCATGCAGGAAATCTGCCCCGCCGATGGGCGTATTGGTGTCGGTAATGATGTCGTTTCCGTCGCCCCCGTGCACCACGTCAGCTTCATCGCCGCCGTCCAGACGGTCGTCGCCGCCATCCCCCCACAGGCTGTCGATACCTTTACCGCCGATGAGGGTATCGTTCCCGGCGGAACCACCGAGCACCACGTGTCCGTCACCGGAGTATTTCAGATAAGCACCGTCGGATGCTCCATCACCGTTCACATCGCCGGTAGCGGCACGACGTACCAGTAACGGCGTCAGCAAATCTTTCAGCGGATTGCCCCAGGTCGGGTCCGCATCCGTTTGCAGCGCGCGGTTCACTTCGAAGATGTAGTCCGGCGTCTGGAACAGGTGAGCCGGAAGATGTGACGACCCGGCAGCGCCCAGGTCACTGTTACGCATCACCAGCGCCGAGAAGGAGTTCGCTTCCAGCTCGTTGAGCATGTTCAGCCCCTGAGTGCGGCTGAGGTAGTAGAAACGGTCGCCGTCCTGCAACATCTCCATCTGGGTTTCAAAGACAAAGTTGAAGGTTGAGCCGAGCATGCCGCCAAACTCATTTTTCCGCTCTGCCAGGCCGCCAATCCAGAAATCAACATTATTCAGGCCTGATTCGCGATTCGCCCAGTTGCCGGTACTGTTGAAGAAATCCATGGCATCGGCGGGTGGCGAAGTCGTG
This sequence comes from Pseudocitrobacter sp. 73, assembly GCF_008369545.1. Lineage (NCBI taxonomy): Bacteria > Pseudomonadati > Pseudomonadota > Gammaproteobacteria > Enterobacterales > Enterobacteriaceae > Pseudocitrobacter > Pseudocitrobacter sp. 73. Next base: position 384,016 of record NZ_VTZO01000006.1, read on the forward strand.
TCATTGCCAAAGAGCAGGAAATTCACCGCCGCGCGTTTGCCCTCAATGGTTGACGCGGCAAGGATCGACGCATGTTGACCGTAGGCCGCCATAAAGTTGATGATTGACGCCGGATTTTTCAGGAACGAGGCAAAATCTGCCCAACTGATATAAGGCCGCAGCTGACTGTTTCCGCTCAGTTCATAGAACTGCTCACGCGCCTGATTCAGGGTTGGCATCCCGGTTTCACGCCCACGGGCGATGTTCAGCGCGCCTAAATCCAACGGCAGGCCGACCAGGTTGTTACGTAGCGCATCGGTAATAAATTCATCGATTTCGTTACCAACCTGCCGTGACATTCCACGCACAATGGCGCCAATCGCCTGGTCGTCAGAAATGATTTGCCCATTAAATTCATTAAACGCTACCGGGTTCAGGAAAGCCTGAATAAGACCAACATCATCCCCCTGCATCGCCATATTGGTACGATCAACGGTTTCCGTGAGCATCGAGTGACCAAAGCGGTAGACCACGTGGGCAAACTCGGCAAAAATCGCCGGGTTAATATCCGCGCTGTTCGAGAAGACAAACGGGTCGATGGCAGGCTGCACGGTACGGCCAAACTCTTCGAACACAAGGTGCTGATACTGCATTTCCGTGGCGAAGCGCGCGGCCTGGAACAGGTATTCACCGTTCCATTGCAGTGAAGTAAGATTCGCCGGAATCGCGGTTATCTGATGTTCCGGCATCAGCCATTGATTGATGAGATCGACATCGTTGGTTGCCAGCAGCGTGTTTTTGTACTCTTCCACCAAACGGTTGTGTTCGCTATGGAATACCGAATGCACCGCCGTTAAGCCGATGTTTTCATTCCCGCGCCCGTCACCAGTGATAAAGTGGCGGGCAAGGAGTTCGTCATCATATGTGCCTGCGACCGGCGCACCGCCAATAGCGGTATCGGCATCAGCCGTAAGCCCTGCGGTGGGTACCGCACTGTGGGCAATATCATCAAGGAAAGCGTGCCCGGTGCGCAATGTTCCCGCCGGAAGTGGTCCACCGTTGGCCTCGAACAGCCCGCCAGTAGTCACAATTTGTACCTTCCCATTTTCACTGAGGATCAAATTACCGTAGCGATCTGTTGCCAGTAGCGGAACATTAAATACATCCTGATCGGTTAATTTAATGCCCAGCAACATTTCCGCCTGCTGCTTAACGTCCGCCCAGGTCGCCAAACCACCGTTGGCACCTTCTAATAAATGACCTGTTGGAACCGGTTTCCCATCTACCATGACATATTCACGAATAAATATTTGGTGGGAAGGATGAGAGGTATAGGTTTGGTTCTGGTCGATAAAAGGCGTGGTCAGGTTAACGGTATTATGATTTTCATCCACCTGCGAGCGTGTCAGGACCATAAAGTTAGTTCTGGAACCTGGAACAAATAATGGATCATCTTCCTGAAGAGGAATAAATACAATGCCATTTCCCGCTTTGGGAATTAAATCCAGACCATGGTCAAAGAACTGGCCAAAGAACGTCATCCAGCCATTAAATGCCGGGGATAAACCGATATCAGGCGAGAGGTTAGGAATGGATAAACTGCCATTATCTGATACCGTTCCGCCGCCAGGAGAACCCGAAAGTTCTTCATGCGCCTCAATTGCCGCCGGGTTTGAGTCGGTCTGGTCTGAAATCAGATTACTGATAATACGTGGGTCTGCGTCAATAACCGTTGCACCATTCAACTGGGTGTAGCTGGTCAATGCGTCGGCATCCGCCCAGTTGATAGCCGTCAGCCTCGGCATGGTTTGATCGGCAGAACCATACAGTTCCTGCCCCGGTAACAGGTTGTTCCAGGAACCATCGACGGTGCGGATCCCATACGGTAACAGAGGGCTGGAGACGAGGTCGCGCAGGAGATCGCCATTGATACTGCCATCAGCATTGGTTGCTGCTTCGGAGATCTTGATTTGCTTCAAAATAAATTCAAGATCGTGCAGTGTGACGGTAAAATCATATTGTGAGGCCATAACCATTACCTCTTTATTAATTAACATGTTTTGCGCTTTCCCTGCACTGTGTAATGACAGGCGGAAAAAGAGCGAGCGGGAGCAGATAAGATCAATTATCTGTTACTATTGCAATTTCCCTTTTGTCATTAATGAATATCTTGTTAACTCAAGATAATAATTGAGAGGTAAGCGTTATCTCCTGACAAAATGCTTAAGTAAGACCGTCATATTTAATCACAAACGGCGATGAAAATTAAATATACAGGCAGACTGAGGCCTCAACAGAAGTGAGTGCGTAAAAAAACAGTCATTACGTTAATTTATAAAAAAGTATCGCTCATATTGATTACCAGACTAATATAGTTGCCATGCGTTATTATTGTAATATTAAATATGAAGGCTCCCTACTTTCTTAGTATCATACTTTTTCATTAAAAAAGGGCGATGAATACTCATTTTGTCATATATCTTTCAGAACGCTAACTTAATGAGATTGAATCATTTTTTTGGTGAATATATTTATTGATGTTGTCGAGAAATATTCTCAATTAACGAGCGGGATACACACGCATTGCTCCATAACAATCTAGTTACGGCAGCGTATCTTCTTCCAGTTTGAGCAGATAAACCATCGCCTCATCACGATGCGTTTTACACATCTCACGCGTGGGTTGCAGGCCCCCGCAAACTAGAGGACGTTCCGGCATGCCAAAAATCTTACACAGATTATTATCCGCAAGCTGGATGCATCGGGTATTAGCAGGCTTTCCTAACATACAATTATTCATGGTTTAAAATTAACATGCTTACTGTTAGCATCAAGTAATGCCCCCTCAATCGAGCTATCCAAAGGTAACCTTCCGCCATGAAGCCAAAGTTGTATTCGTATGTTCGTTTTTCCTCCGCAAAACAGAGCGAAGGTAACTCGCTTGAACGTCAGCAAGATACCGCCAGGCGAATAGCCGATCGCTATGACCTTGAGCTGGATACAACGGCATACCATGACCTTGGCATGTCTGCTTTCAAAGGAAAAAATGCTCTTGAGGGAAAGCTCTCAGAATTCATTAAGCAGATAGGGGAAAAGGTTCCTGTTGGCTCATGGCTCGTAGTAGAAAACCTTGATCGTATAAGCCGTGATGACGCCTGGAGTGCGCTGGATATCTTCAAGAGCATTCTCAGTAAAGGAGTCATTATCGTCACTGGTATGGACGAAAAAGTGTATAAGTATGCAGATGTTAAGAATAATCCATCGGACCTGATTATTTCTTTGTTGATGTTTACAAGAGCACATGACGAATCTCTCGCGAAAAAAAATCGTGTTGAAGCGCAAGCCCGCTCATTGATTCGACAGAACCTCACGAGAAAACCGGGAACCCCGGCTAAAGCGATAGAATCAGTTGGTCAAAATGTTTGGTGGGTTGATACATCATCAGGAAACGTTGACCCTCATCCTATTTTTTTCCCTGTAGCCCAAAAGATTATCGAGCTGAAACAGGCTGGTGAGACTCTACTCGGTATTCAGCGATACCTAAACGAACATCACCCTGCCCCTAAGAAAAGGATCTATAAAGATCGAACTGGTGAAAAACTCCCCCCTAAAACTGAACAATGGGGAAAGCATTTAATTAGAACCTTTTTGAATCCTACAGTTCACGGGCAAAAGGTATTCACGTTAGATAAACGCGATGAGACTGATTCTGTTGTGTACGATCCAGAATCCGATGAGCCTTTGAAAGAATCATTCATCATCCCCGATTATTATCCAGCATTGATGTCAGAAGTTGATTATTTGACCCTCTCACGTCTTGACAAACATCGGGCTGTTACACGTAGCAGCTTTAAGCATCCCGAAGGTAATCCAACTCCAGAAATTCCTTTGCTTTCTGGAATCGGTATCCTTTTTTGCGGGAAATGCGGTTCATACATGTTTAAGTCAGGCTCAGGCAAAAACAAATATCGATACATATGTGGCTCAAAGATCGTGCAAGGTAAGCCATGTGGTAAGAGAGGTCTCACTGCATACCAACTTGAACATACTATTTTGCAATTGATCTCTGATCATGTCTGGAACAACCATCAGGAGGATAGAACTGCATGGTTCGAATCTGAGATAGGGAAAGCATCCGAATCCATCACAAAGCTACAAAAGTTAGGGGCGTTAACAGATGATGTAGAAGCACTAGCGGAGCAAATTAATGATTACAAGCAGAAAAAATCAACGCTTGAGTATGAATTTAAGAATTACAAATCCGCAAGATCTGAAATTCAAATTTCGGGTTGGGAACAGTTTAGTCAGTTTGACGTTAATGACACAAAGAATCCAGATCGCAAACGTATCCGGTTAAGAATCAAACAAGCGATTAAGCGTATTGATTGTTATGATATAGATGAACGTCATGGTCATTTCAATGTGATATTTGTTGATGAAACAAAACAAAGAATAGCGATTAAATTCAATCGCAACCGCTCTCCTGGCGCTTCATACGTTGAAACACAGACAATCAATGATCATGACTTAATGAAGATGCAAGGATTAGTTCTTCACTCGTTCATTGATGAACTCATCGATCCTGAAAAATTTGCTGCTGTTGTGAAAAGCAGGCAAGAAATTAGCAAGCTCAATCCAACGTTGATAACTGAATTAGAAGATGGCATGCATCAAAGCGGGTCTGAAGTAAAAACTATTCAAATTGCTAATAGTTCGGCTAGTAAAAGCTATGCAACTATAAATGGCGTTCAACATGAAATTAATTCGTTAGAAGAGCTCGAAAAACTTCTTAAGTAACTCCTGCCCCCTACTAGAACTAACGTAGGGGCTAGAACCATCACGTCCCCCTTCCTTATAGAATCCAGCACGAACAGGTTGTCAAACCCATCTGGCAACATCTCCCATACCAATCGATCGTTTTTACAGATCAATATTGAAATATTGATAGATTTAATAGATCGATGTAACATTATGATTCTTCGACAGGTATCCCTCACACATGGGCTCACGGACCTGAACTCTGCCTCCGATTGAATGTGAAAGGAAAAGGTATCCAGCATGGCAATCCTTACAAAAACCTTAAAAATCATTGCATTAAGTACTTCTATGATTTTATGCGTAGCCGCTGCTTCTAGTACTGTATATTTCTTGCCAGAGGCGAAATCAGCAGGCGTCGCCAGCAGCGACCAAAACGCCTTGATGTTTCTTGGAATGGATAGGGACGTGAATCTAAAGGGGATATGCTTCGCGATGGCAAAGCAATCACCATCAATAATACCTCTGGTAGACATCACTGCTACGACTAATATCCGTAGATTCACAATGCACGGGCTACGCCCCAATAATGATGATGAGACGAAGGAATTAGTGTGTTCACTTGGTTCAGAAGCCGAGGATTTCGTGGTTGGCATTTCGAAGTCCTCAGTCGTCAACGTAAAGCTGGATTTTAATGGCGAGATCCGCAGCTACAGATTCGACACAACAGAATTCAGTAAAATGCTGACTTCCAATGGCAAAAGCGTGTGGGAAAGAGTAGCAAAAGAGTACGCTCAGGGAGTGCGTGCCCCGATTTTCTACGGAAAAAATGGCGGAGTACCCGACAACAATGCAACTAGCTTAGATACCGATACACAAAGTTATAAAACAAGTGATGAGAAACTTAATTCAGTCTGGAAGCAACTTAGCCCTGAGACACGAAAGCGCTTACTTCCTTCCCAAAGAGAATGGATCAAGCAAAAATCTAATTGTAATAATGAACCGAAATGCCTTACCGACATGACTAACAATCGTATTCGTAAGCTGGAATCGGAAAATGAAAAATAATGCGCTAACTTTAGTTTTAAAAAATGATTGGATGACTTCACCTTCAGATCATACCTACAAGGGGAAATATACAATTGGACGATTTCATCTGACTACTACGTTCATCATAAAATATATGAGGCTGATGCATAAAGTTGAAATTTCTGATTCATGGCTAAGTAACAGCTTCGATAGCATGTCTGATACTGATTACCGTAAGGTTTTGTATATGGAGTGCTGCGATATTTTATCGAAAGACACTATAAATGAGATCCGTGACGCGGTGAAATCACCACCTGACAACGTGAAAATATACCGTGATGGCATGCACATTACTAACATAGAGATCAGAGAAGAGCGAAATGAAATCACCTTATGAAGGTTATATTAAAAAATCAGTTGTCGCTGTTGCTATAGCCTATGGCATCTATCTTCTCTACGGGCTGGCAACCACCCCATATCAGCCCAGAGCGACTGAAGTAAAGTCCGCAGAAAATACGGATATTGTACCTGTACCACAACCAGAAAAACCCTCTAAACCGTCAATAATTGACATACTTCCAAGGCTGTATACTACCGGGGAAGTTTATGCGAGATTTAAGAAACATGAGTTTCGCGCAACTAATGATTTCAAAAAATGTCGATTAATGGTCGTAGGGAAAATAGAAAACATTAGTACTCTGACATTCAGTAAAAATCCGTTAGTTACATTAGTTATCCCCGGTTCAAATGAAGGGTTAAAATTCATATTCAAAGACACTGACTATGATAATAATAAGGTTGCGGCCTTAAATGTGGGGGATACTATCATCATTGCTGGATGGAGAGCCAGTCCTGGAACATTTAGTGGGATTTTTCTTGATGATTCTGAAATAATGTCCGATATGCTCTCTAAGAAGAAAAGGCAAATGCTGGCTGTAAATGGGGGAGTTTATGACCGGGAGATTTGCCAGAAATGACCTCTTACTTGTATTTCAAATGCAGGGCATTTCCCTGCATACTTATTAACAAGATTATTGCACAATACATTAAATTTCGGCCTGAGGTTAGGATTCAATAAAAGCATCCTCCATAAGCTATGGTGATACAATCGTCAAATCAATTGGGAATCGGGCAAAGTATTTCCGTCAAAAACGGGAATTGGTGAACACATATGGCCTCGATTTGCTGTCGTAGTTCCGCTTCGTCATCGGTATGCTTTCCAAGACTCAGATAGAAGTTTTTGCCTTCATGGATAGCGTAAATGATCCAATGCCCTGTAATTTTTTGTTCATTGGCTCGACGTTCCCAATTTCCAGAGACAGCATCAAATGCAACCATGGCTACATCTTCTGCTGTAAAATATCGTTCTTCACCAGAATTAATTGCCTCTTCAACTTTGGCTTCCAATTGCGGCAATCCATAGTTATTCAAAGCAACAAGTAGATTTCGAGCCATCACATCTATACCAGAACCGTAGTAGTGCTTATGCCACAATCCCCGAAGGAAAGGTTTACGATTAAACATCGTCGGTGACTTAGTCCTACTTTCGCCTCGTAAGGAAGTACCTTCAAGGTTAGAGATCTCGTCAGCTATAATGAACGGGTTTTCGCTCCTGGAAATGAATGATGCATATAGCTGCATAATCATTAGCCCACTCATCCTTTTGAGTGTTTCTTCTCTCAGCCCAATCTGTAACATTATGCTCATAATTTCATCAGTTTTATTTTCTTCACCGCACATAAAGCGATAGGGAATGTTCATCAATTTTGTACCTCATTTCAGAGTGAAACGATTCATATTATCATACAAATTAAGAGAGGAAACGTTGGTATATAAAGCCAATAGTCCGAGGCTCCCTCACTGAGGTCTAATGAGGAATTGTACTAAATATCAACGATTTTTTATATTCGTGGATAATATTAATTAAATTTGATGGATTGATGTTATCTGACAGAAAGTTTTGATGACCATGGCTCAATCTGTAACTCATAAACCAACAACCGAAAGCATGCTTACAGTCAGTTTTGTGCAAACATCAAATATCGCTAACATCAATCCATCAACCAAACAGCCTAAGTCATATATCGTTTAGGTATACCCATCCACTACCGCTTTTCGCTGTCCCGAAATGACTTGAAAGAATCATTGCTACTACCTATATGATACCGATATAATTGCTACCATATAAACGCTACTACAAAGGCAAATGGTATGACAAAACGTGTTTATGCCTACTTAAGAGCATCAACAAAAGAACAAGACGCGAATCGTGCAAAAATTGAGCTACAATCTTTTGCTGATAGGATGTCGATTTCTATTGCTGCGTGGTTCGTCGAAAATGAATCTGGGGCTTCTCTTTCTCGCCCTGAGCTATTCAAGCTAATTGATATTGCTCAACCCGGTGATGTATTACTTGTCGAACAAGTTGATCGTCTTAGCCGACTAAATGGTGAAGACTGGGAGAAACTATCCATGTTTATCAAATCCAAAGGAATCCGTGTTGTTGCCTTAGATTTGCCGACCTCGCACATGATGATTCAGAATGCAGATGATTTTACAAACCGTATGATGGATGCCCTGAATGGGATGATGTTAGATATGCTAGCGGCTATCGCCCGAAAGGACTACACAGACAGGAGACGCAGACAGGCACAGGGAATAGCCAAAGCCAAATCGGAGGGAAAATTTCGTGGGCGTCAGGCTGATTTAGAGCTTCATCAACGTATAATCAAACTCAGAGCAGCAGGTATGTCCTACACTGAGATCCAGCAGACAACAGGCGTTGCCCGTAGCACAATAAGCCGAGTAATCAAATCTCAGTAATTGACATGAGTTCATATGTATTAGCTCAGACCTGATCTGACAGTTACCTGTATAAATAACCGGTAACTGTCAGATCAGGTCTGAGCTAATACATATTAATGCTATCGCCTATATTGATAAGGTTGAAATGATATGAATAGTTGTTCTAGATCAATTTAGGTCACTTGCGGGTGGGTGCATCATAATTGATATAAATCATTAATGACGTATAGTACAGACTTTGATTTAATACGATACTTTTCTATTAAAGGTCGTTAGATGTAATATAAAGAGGACATAAAGATGAGTTTAGAAAAGAAAGTTGCGGTAGTAACTGGTGCTGGACAAGGGATTGGCCGGGCTGTTGCTCTGCGTTTAGCTAAAGATGGCTTCAGCATTGGTAGTCTGGATTTCAATGGTGAAGCGGCAAAAGAAACCGTTAAACTAATCGAAGAAGCCGGTGGAGAAGCGTTAGCTGTTGTGGTGGATGTAGCAGATCGGGAACAAATGTTCACCGCAGTTGATCAGGTTGCTGCTAAGTTTGGACGTATCGATGTAATGGTTAACAATGCGGGTCTTGGTCCAGCTACACCCATTGAAGACATTACTCCCGAAATCTACCATAAAGTTTTTGACGTTAACGTAGGTGGTGTTTATTGGGGGATTCAGGCCGCAATAAAACACTTCAAGAAAAGAACCCCGGCAAAAGCTGGTGATGTTGTTGGTAAAATCATCAATGCATCATCTCAGGCTGGTCAGGTTGGTAACCCTGACCTTGCTGTATATGGTGCTACTAAGTTTGCTGTTCGTGGTATTACCCAAACTGCGGCAAAGGATCTCGCTAAATATGGGATTACAGTGAATGCTTATTGTCCGGGAATTGTGCGTACACCGATGATGGAAGGCATCGCCCAAAAAGTTGCTGATGAAAACGGTCAGTCACTGGAATGGGGTCTCCAGCAGTGGGCTAAGAGCGTAACGCTTGGTCGTATTTCAGAACCGGAAGATGTTGCCGCCTGTGTTTCTTACCTTGCAGGTACTGATTCTGATTACATGACTGGGCAGGCTTTAATCATTGATGGTGGTATGGTGTTTAATTGATCTTTAGTTTTCTAAGGGATTCCATGTATCGGAATCCCTTACAGATTTATCTGTATTAGTCGCGACTTGAT